>CAZOTT010000019.1:0-34078 GCA_964582785.1 uncultured Acidobacteriota bacterium
TCGGTCATCGCCACGGCGTCCATCCCGAGTTCCTTCGCCCGGCGCACCATGGCCGGGATCGGCTGGGCGCCGTCCAGGAGGCTGTACTCGGTGTGGTTGTGCAGGTGAACGAAGGGAACCGTCACGGCGTCACTCCCACTCGATCGTGGCCGGCGGCTTCGAGGTCACGTCGTAGACCACGCGGTTGACGCCGCGGACCTCTCCCACGATCCGGCCGGCCACCCGCGCCAGCAGGTCGTCGGGCAGGCGCGACCAGTCCGCGGTCATGAAGTCGTCGGTGTCCACCGAGCGGAGCGCGATCACCTGCTCGTAGGTCCGGCCGTCGCCCATCACCCCCACAGTCCGGACCGGCAGCAGGACGGCGAACGCCTGGCTGGTCCGGGACATCCAGCCCGACCTCTCCAGTTCCTCGCGGAAGATCGCGTCCGCCTCCCGGAGGATGGCCAGGCGTTCCGCGGTCACCTCGCCCACGATCCGCACGGCGAGACCGGGACCCGGGAACGGATGCCGCGCGACGAACGCCTCGTCGAGACCGAGCCGCCGTCCCAGGGCCCGGACCTCGTCCTTGAAGAGCCAGGCAAGGGGCTCGATCAGCCCGAGGTTCATCTTCTCCGGCAGGCCGCCGACATTGTGGTGGGTCTTGATCGTCGCCGAGGGCCCGGTGACCGCCGCCGACTCGATCCGGTCCGGGTAGATCGTCCCCTGGGCCAGCCAGGTGGCCCCGGACCGTCGCGCCTCTTCCTCGAACACCTCGATGAACGTGTGCCCGATCCGCCGGCGCTTCTCCTCCGGGTCCTCGACCCCGGCGAGGGCGGCGAGGAACCGCTCCCGGGCGTCCACCGCCCGCACGTCCAGGCCGTACCGGCCCCGGAACGTCTCGACCACCTCCCGCGCTTCCCCCTTGCGCAGGAGCCCGTTGTCGACGAACACGGCCGTCAGCCGGTCCCCCAGCGCCCGGTGCACGAGGAGCGCCATCACCGAGGAATCCACTCCCCCGGAGAGGGCACACACCACCCGGTCCCGGGGCCCGACCCGGCGGCGGATTTCCTCGACCGCCTCCTGCTCGTAGGCTTCCATCGTCCAGTCGCCCCGGCACCCGCAGATCTCCCGGGCGAAGGTCCGCAGCAGTTCCCGGCCGTGCACGGTGTGACGGACTTCCGGGTGGAACTGGACGCCGAAGCGGCGCCCCGACCCGTCCTCGATCGCGGCGAAGGGGGCGCTCCCGGTGCGCCCGACGACCCGCATCCCGGGCGGGAGGGACACGATCCGGTCCCCGTGGCTCATCCAGACCACGCTCCGGGAAGGCCAACCGGCCAGGAGGCGGCTCTCGCCGACCCGCTCCAGCTCGGCCCGCCCGAACTCCCGTTCCGGGGCCTGCTCGACCCTGCCACCGGTCCGGTGGACGAGGAGCTGCATTCCGTAGCAGATCCCCAGCACCGGGACGGGAGGCGACAGGACCTCGTCCTCCGCGCCGGGAGCCCCCTCCTCGTAGACCGAGGCCGGCCCCCCGGAGAGGATCACCCCGCGAACCCCCTCCCGGCGGATGCGGTCCGCGGCCTCCGCGGGCGGCACGATCTCGGCGTAGACACCGGCCTCCCGGACCCGGCGGGCGATCAGGCGGGTCACCTGGCTCCCGAAGTCGACGATCACGATGGTCTCGTGCTGGATCACGACGCTTCTCTCCGTCGGTCGGGGGCGAGGGCGAGCACCACCGCGGCCAGGAGCGCCCGGGGCTCCCCCCCGCTCTTGAGCTGCCCGTCCGCGCGGGCGCAGGCGGCGAGAGCGGCCGCCGCCCGACCACCCAGGCGGCGCGCGGCACGGGTGTACTTCTTCGCCACGTACGGGTGGCAGCCGAGGGTTTCCCGGACCTCGGCCTCCCCGCCCCCCTCCGCCAGGACACCCGCCGCCACGCCGAGCCGGCGGGCGATCCCCGCCAGGCGTCCCAGGAGAGGCAGGACCGTTCCGGGCCCGGGCGCGGGCCCGAGTTCCCGGTCCAGGGCGGCCAGCGCATCCGCCGAACGCCCCGCCAGGAGGGCATCCTCGAGGGCGAAGGCTCCCGCCTCCCGGTGGGGTCCCAGCATCTCGCCCACGAGGCGCTCGGACACGGGCCGGCCCTCGGGGGCCACCAGGGCGAGCTTGTCCAGCTCCCGGGCGGCGAGACCGGTGTCCGTTCCCGTCGCGTCGGCGAGAAGGGCGGCCGCGGCCGGGGCCAGGCGGAGGCCCCTTTCCGCGGCCCGCTCCCTGATCCAGGCCGCCATCTCCCGTTCCCGCGGGGGCTGGAAGAGGAGAACGGCGCCCTTCTCCTCGATCTCCCGGACGACCCGGAGGCGGCGGTCGACCTTTCGCGCCACCAGCACCAGGACCGCGTGGGGCGGAGGGGCGGCCAGCCAGTCGAGAAGCATCCGCCGGTCCTCCTCCCCTCCCCCGACCAGTCCCGCGGGATCCCGGGCGACCACGACGCGCCGTCCGCCCAGGAGCGGCAGGGTCCGGGCCGCGTCCAGCACCGGGGCCAGGGGGCCGCCATCGAACCGGTCGACCCCGGTCGCCCGTGTTTCCGCCGGCAGGGCGGCCAGCAGCTGTTCGAGCGCCTCTTCCCGCCGCCCGTCGTCCTCTCCCGCCAGCAGGATCACGGGGGGGACCCGTTCCCCGCCGAGAAGCGCCCCAGCGCGGCCCGTTCCTCCCTTCGCCGGCCCGGCCATCTCCTCAGAAGCCCTCGAGGATGGAGGTGACCACCGACCGGGCGAAGTCCCGGGCGATCTCCTCGATCGCCACGATTTCCCGGTCGACCTGGGAGAGCGGTGTTTCCGGCACGTCGTACTGTTCCTGGAAGACGAAGTGATTCTGGCTCCAGAGAACCTTCTCCGGGTGGACCCGGACGAGCCGCATCCGGGCGGTGATCGTCACCTCGACCCGGTCGTAGCGCCCCCGCGCCGTGAAGGTGACCGGGTCCGTGCGGAAGCTCATGATCGTTCCCTCGAGGACGACGTCCGCTCCCTCCCGGCCGGCCACCGCCTCGATGCGGCCCCGGTGGACGAACTCGTCGACCAGCGCCTCGGTGATCCGCTGCTCGATCTCCGGACGGTCGGTCTCGTTGTGCAGGGTGGGGATCCCGATCGTCCGCACTCCCTCCGGGAGGAAGGACGTCCCCCCCGCCATGCCGGCCAGGTGGTACCCGCACCCCGGCAGCAGCGCGGCCGTCCCGAGCGCCGACACGAGGAGGGCCACCCGGCGGAAGGCGCGCACGGTCAACCCCGCACGACGAGGTTGACGAGGCGCCGGGGCACGTGGACCACCCGGACCACCTCCTTCCCCGCGAGGTGCCGCGCCACGGAGGGTTCCGCGCGCACCCGGTCGAGGATCGCCGCCTCGTCCGCGTCGGCCGGAACCGTGACCTGGCCCCGCAGCTTCCCGTTGACCTGGACCGGAAGCGTGATCTCCTCCAGGACCAGCAGGGAGGGATCCGCCACCGGCCAGGGACGCCGCGCGACCAGTTCTTCCCGGCCCAGCCGCGCGTTCATCTCCTCGGCCAGGTGGGGAGCGAACGGCGCCAGGAGGCGGACCAGCACGTCGAGCGCCTCGGCGAGCGCCGCCGCGAGGGGGGACGCGGGGTCCACCTCGTCCCCCTCGGTCAGCCGGTACAGCTCGTTGACCAGCTCCATCTGGGCGGCAATCGCCGTGTTGAGCTGGAACTCCCGGTCGATGTCCCGGGTGACCCGCTCGATCGTGACGTGGACCAGCCGCCGCAGCGCCTTCGCCCGGGGGTCGGCGGCGATCGCCGCGGGATCCGCGGGCGGCACGGGCAGCGGGCCGACCACCGGGGCGAGGCGGTCGACGAGGCGCGCCACCCGGTGCACGAACCGGTGGGTGCCCTCGATTCCCTGCTCGGACCACTCCAGGTCCTTGACCGGGGGCCCTCCGAACAGGGAGAAGAGCCTCATCGCGTCGGAACCGTACCGCTCGACCAGCTCGTCCGGGTCGACCACGTTCAGCTTCGACTTGGACATCTTCTCCACCCGGGCCTCCACCCGCCCCCCGCACTCCGGGCAGCGGGGATCGGCCGGGTCGATCCGGCCCGGATCCTGGTAGTCGTGGACCGGGCAGCGCCAGGAACGGCCGAGGACCATCCCCTGGGTGAAGAGCCGTTCCGCCGGCTCCTCGACCCCGAGGAGGCCCAGGTCGTGGAGGAACATGGTCCAGAAGCGGAAGTAGATCAGGTGGCCGACGGCGTGCTCCACCCCGCCGATGTACAGGTCGATCGGCATCCAGTAGTCGGCGACGTCGCGCGCGAAGGGGGCGTTCTCGTTCCGGGGGTCCAGGTAGCGGAGGAAGTACCACGACGAGTCGACGAAGGTGTCCATCGTGTCCGTGTCCCGGCGCGCGGCCGCGCCGCAGCGCGGGCAGGGCACCTTCACCCATTCCTCGACCTGCCCCAGGGGGGAGCCGGTCTGCCCCTTCCACTCCGGGACCTCCGGCAGTTCCACCGGGAGATCCCGTTCCGGCACCGGGACCGGGCCGCAGGAGGGACAGTGGATCACCGGGATCGGGGTCCCCCAGTAGCGCTGGCGGGAAATCCCCCAGTCCCGGAGCCGGTACTGGACGTCGGGCCCCCCGAACCCCCGGTCCCGGGCGAAGTCCGCCATCTTCCGGCGGGCCTCGGCGGACGGCAGCCCGCTGAAGGGACCCGACCGCTCGACGATGCCGTCCTCCGTGAACGCCTCCTCCATCGTCGCCGGGTCCGGCAGCTCCCCCTCCACCGGCCGGACCACCGGCCGGATCGGCAGGCCGTACCGGCGCGCGAACTCGAAGTCCCGCTGGTCGTGGGCGGGCTGGGCGAAGACCGCCCCCGTGCCGAAGTCGGCCAGGACGAAGTTGGCCAGCCAGACCGGGACCCGTTCACCGGTGAACGGGTTGACGGCATGGCGGCCGGTGAACACTCCCCGCTTCTCCCGGTCCTCGTCCGGCCGGGCCGGCGAACGGGTTTCTTCCTCGATGAACCGCAGCGCCTCCTGCTCCCGGTCCGTCCCGCTCACCAGGCGGCGGGCCAGCGGGTGACCGGCCGCGACGAAGACGGCGGAGCAGCCGTAGACCGTGTCGACCCGGGTCGTGAAGACCTCGATCGACTCGCCCAGGTCCGGCACGGCGAAGCGGAACCGGCACCCCTCGCTCCGGCCGATCCAGTGCCGCTGCATCGCCAGCACCCGGTCCGGCCAGCGGCCCGCCAGCCGGTCCAGGCCGGCGAGGAGCCGGTCGGCGTAGCGCGTGATGCGGATGAACCACTGCTCCAGCTCGACGGTCTCGACGGGGGTGTCGTCGTGGCGCCAGCAGCAGCCGGCCGCCGTGACCTGCTCGTTGGCCAGGACGGTCTCGCACCGCGGGCACCAGTTCAGGGACCGGCGGGCCCGGTAGACCATGTCCCGCTCGAGCATCCGCAGGAAGAACCACTGGTTCCACCGGTAGTACCCGGGATGGCAGGTGGCGATCTCCCGCCGCCAGTCGTAGGAGAACCCCAGCCGGCGGAGCTGGTCCCGCATGTGCCGGATGTTGGCCCAGGTCCACTCCGCCGGGGGCACCCCGTTGCGGATCGCGGCGTTCTCGGCGGGCAGCCCCATCGCGTCCCAGCCGATGGCGTGGAAGACGTTCCTGCCGCGCATCCGGTGGAACCAGGCCGCCGCGTCCCCGATCGAGTAGTTCCGGACGTGGCCCATGTGGATCCGCCCCGACGGGTACGGCAGCATCTCGAGGCAGTAGAACTTCTCCCGCCCCGGCTCGGGGTCGGCCTCGAACACCCGTTCCTCTGCCCAGCGGCGCTGCCAGCGCCGTTCCACCTCGCGGGTGTCGTACGACATCCTCGACCTCCTCCCCGGCTCAGGCGCCGCTCTCGCCCCGCACCAGCTCGCCCGACGCGAGCCGCCGGCGGATGCCGTCCGCCACGCCGTTCACGAACGCCCCCGACTCCTCTCCGCCGTAGCGCTTCGCCAGCTCCACCGCCTCGTCGAGGATCACCGCGGCGGGGGTGGCCGGTTCCGCCAGCAGCTCGTAGAGGGCGAGGCGCAGCACGTTGCGGTCCACCGCCGCCATCCGCTCGATCCGCCAGTGGGCGGAACCCCGGGCGATCAGGCCGTCGATCTCGTCCCGGCGCCGCCAGGCGCCCCGCACGAGCCGCTCGGCGAAATCGCGGGTCTCGCCGGACAGCTCTCCCAGGTCGCCCCCCAGCTCCCCGGTGAAGAAGGCCGTGATGACCTCCTCGACCGGGTCCCCGGAAAGGTCCGCCTGGTAGAGCATCCGCAGGGCCGCCTCGCGGCCCCGGTGCCGCATCCGGACGTCCATTCCCCGGCCCGCCGGTTCAGGCCCCGCCGATTTCCCGGGCCAGGTTCGCCATCTCGATCGCGGTCATCGCCGCCTCGAAACCCTTGTTGCCCCCCTTGCCTCCCGCCCGGTCCAGGGCCTGGTCCAGGGTGTCGCAGGTCAGGACGCCGTTGGCCACGGGAATCCCGCTCGCTTCCGCGACCCTCTCCAGGGACCGGGTGACCGTCGCCGAGAGATGGTCGAAGTGGGGGGTCTCGCCGCGGACGAGGGCGCCGAGGGCGATCAGGGCGTCCGGGGCCTCCTTCCCGCCGGCCAGGGCCCGGAGCCCCTGGGGGATCTCCATCGAACCCGGAACCCGGACGACGGTGATGCCGTCCTCCCGGGCGCCGTGCCGGCGCAGGGCGTCCAGGCACCCGGCGAGGAGAACCTCGGTGATCCGGCTGTTCCACCGGGACAGGACGATCCCGAACCGCAGCCGGGAAGCATCCAGGTTGCCGGCGATCTCGCGCATGTCGTGTCTCCCGCCGGTCGAGAAGCGCCGCGGGGCGGCACGGACCCGCCCGCGGCCGGACCGGCCGTGTCTGCGCGGCGGAGTCTACCACCGCCCCCGCCCCCCCTCTACCGGGCCCTTCTCAGCGGATCCCGGCCGCGGAACGCAGGATCTCCGCCCACCGGGGCGAAAGGAGCACCTTCATCGCGAGGTCGGTCAGCCACAGGAGAGCGCCCAGCGCCAGGAAGCCCCGTTCCTCCCGCCACCACCGCGCCGCGCCGGGCCGGTCCAGCACCGGCCGGGCAAGGGAGACCCCGAGCACGACGAAGGCCGCCACCCGGAACACGGACCAGGGATGCCAGCCCAGGAACGCCCCGACCAGGGGCCGGTCCGCGAGCAGCACGACCTGCCCCACGTAGTACGACATGTAGCCGAGGAGCCAGGCCCCGAGGACCAGGGCGAGGAACCCCCCGCTGGCGGCCGCGAGGACGACGAACAGCCCCAGGTGCAGCAGGTGCTCGGGGACGAAGCGGGAGGGGTCGGACTCCTTCCCCGTCCCGGTCAGCAGGTAGGGCCGCATCTCCTCCCAGTAGGCCGGCCCGTGGGGAACCACGGCCGCCGCCCGCTCGGGGAAGCCCGCGACCAGGGAAATCTCGCTGCCGGAGAGGACCGCCGCCCAGAGGAAAAGGAACGTGACGACCTGGCCCCGCGGGCCCCGGCGGGCGAACACCAGGTAGAAAAAGGCACAGGCGCCGGCGGCCAGGGGGCCCGTCCATCCCGCGCCGACCAGGTACGGCAGGAGAGCGGTCGCGGGGGCCGAGGCCAGGAGCGCCAGGCCCGCCAGCAGGCGCGCCCGCGGGGAGGGAGGGGCCGGGAGTTCAGCCATTCGCGCCGAGGACGCGCGCGACCACCGGCCCCAGCCGGCGGACCGCGTCCGGGGGAACCCGGTCCCGCGCGGTGATGATCGCGTCCTGGAGGGCGGTGGCGCACGGACACGTGCGCCGGGCGGGAAGGCGGCCGGCCACCCGGCGCACGACCTCCCGGGCCCGCTGCGCGTTCTTCTGCAGGCGCTCCACCACCGTCGCCACCGAGACCGGTTCCTCGTCCGTCTTCCAGCAGTCGTAATCCGTGACCATCGCCATGGTCACGTAGCAGATCTCCGCCTCCCGGGCCAGGCGCGCTTCCTGGAAGTTCGTCATCCCGACAACCGATGCGCCCCAGGAGCGGTACACCGCCGACTCCGCCCGGGTGGAGAACTGCGGCCCCTCCATGCACACGTACGTCCCCCCCTCGTGCACCCGGACCCCCGTCTCCCGCGCCGCCGCGGCGACCAGCGGGGCGAGACGGGGACACACCGGGTCCGCGAGGGAAACGTGGGCGACGATCCCGTTCCCGAAGAAGGTGTCGGGCCGGTGCCGTGTCCGGTCGTAGAACTGGTCGACGATCACGAAGTCCAGCGGCGCCACGTCCGCGCGCAGGGACCCGACCGCGGAGGCGGAGAGGATGAACTCGACGCCGAGGAACTTCAGGGCCCAGATGTTCGCCCGGTAGTTGATCTCGGTGGGCAGCAGCCGGTGGCCGCGCCCGTGCCGGGCGAGAAACGCCACCGGGACCCCCTCGAGCTCGCCCACCACCACGGGGTCGCTGGGTGGTCCGAAGGGGGTATCGATCGAGACCTCCCGCACCCCGGCCAGGCCCTCGATCTCGTACAGCCCGCTGCCGCCGATCACGCCGAGACGGGCCCGCACCCGTTCCCCTGCCATTGTCGCCTCCCGTCCCCCCGGACCGCCGCCGGTCAGGGGAGCTTCTTCCCCGCCCGGGGAACACTGGAGGGCCGTTCCGCCGGGCGCGGCCGCTTCGCCTCGTCCTGCCGCCGCTTCTTCTCCACGAGGTCCGCGATCCCGCCCCGGACGCCGCCCGCGTCGGGGATCCGCAGCGACCGGAGCCCGCCGTAGAAGAGGTACATCCCCGGCGAGGGCGCGATCGTCAGGCCGGCGTCGAGCAGGATCCGGCGGTCGCGCTCGTTCTCGAGGGTCCGGACGAGGGTCCAGGGGAACGGCGAGGCGAGCGCCGCCTCCCGCATCGCCGTGGCCCCCGGGGCGTCCGGCCGGGGGGTCGTCAGCAGTGCCATCACCGGGGCGAAATGGTACTCGTACACCGCCAGACCCCACGCCGGGATGAGCAGGGGCACCCGGTCCCACGACTTCCCGAAGGCCCGGAGGATCCCCTCGGCCGCCCGCTTCCAGGACCGGCTGTCGGTGAGGTAGAAGAGCCGGACGAGCACCCGCACCATCCGCGCATTGTCCCGCAGCGGGTAGATGCGCACCCGCTGGAGCGCGGGTCCGCTGGGCACCGGGATCGTGTCCGACAGGGCCCCGGTCGACCGGTCGAGCAGGTTCCCGAGGGCGATCCGCGCCACGTCCGCCGCCGCCTCGAGCCAGGCCCGGTCGCCCGTGACCTGGTAGGCGTCCAGGAACGCCAGCGCCGCTGCCGACAGGTCCTCGAGATGCTGCGGCAGGATTCCGCGGTCCCCGACGACGGCCCGGGCCACCCCCCGTCCCTTCCGCCAGCGCCGGTCCCGCAGGAACCGGGCCGCGGCGAGCCCCCGCTCGCGGAGCTTCGCGTCATCCAGCACGGCCGCGGCCCGGAGCAGGGCCGAGGCGGCCAGCGCGTTGCTCGCCGTGATCACCGTGTCGTCCCGTCCCCCCGGGCAGGCCTCCGCGATCGCCTCACCCAGCGAGCCGTCCTCGTGCCCGAGCTTCTCGACGAGGAACGTCGCCACCTTCCGGGCCCGGTCGGACCAGGACCGGCGGCCGGTTTCCCGCCACGCGAGGAGCAGCAGGTCCAGGTACCGGGCGTTCCGGTCAAGGAGCTTCTCCCGCTGGGGCCGCTCCCAGTCGAGGCCGAGGGCCATGCGCCACAGCGCCCCGTCCTGCGGATCGACGAGCTTCCCGGCCAGGGTCGAGAGGCCCGCGGTGCCGAGTACCCGCCACGGGTCTTCCCGTTCCCCGCCCAGGGTCAGCATCAGTTCCAGGAGATCGAACCGGGGGATCCGCGGGGGTCCGCCGAAGTACCGTCGCTCCGCATCGAAGGTCGCCCGGAGGTTCTGGGCGATCCCCCAGGCCATCGCCTGGTCCACGGGACCCTTCTCCGGCCGCGCCGTCCGGGCGATCTCCTTCACCCGGTCACGGGCCAGGCGGATCGCCTCCTGGCGATGGTCCCGGTACCAGGCCCGCGCGGCGCCCAGGAGCTCGGCCAGCTTGTCCGGGGGCATCAGCGTCGCCGTCATCCTCCGGGGCTCCCCCCCCTCGAGGGGAGAAAAGAAGAGCGGGCTCCCGTCCGGCAGCAGGAGGGTGATCGCCGGCCAGCCTTCCGCCGGGTACCGGCGGAGGATGTCCGGGTGCAGGTCGGCGCGGACCCGGACCGGCACGTACCCGTCGGCCACCGCCGCCGCGACGGCGGGGTCCGTCCACATCTCCCGGTCCGCCGCCCGGCAGGCCGCGGACCAGGGAACGTCCAGCACGAGGAGGACCAGCCGGTCCTCCATCACCGCGCGCCGGAAGGCCCCCGGTTCCCAGTCCTTCCAGGGGATCTTCGCCGGCGGCCGGTCCCCCCCCGCCCCGGGCGCCGCCAGCGCCCCGCCGGCGAGCAGCAGGAGCAGGCAGGCGAGAACGGTTCCACGTCGCAGCAGGTCCATCCTGGTCACCCGAACCTCCGGCGCGACCCCGTCAGGGAGGCGTCGCGATCGTCACGACGAGCAGGGTATCCCCGACCCGGATCTCGTCCCCGTCCTGGAGCTCGTGGGCGGTGATCCGGCGCCCCCCGACCCAGGTCCCGTTCGTCGAGCCGAGGTCCTTGACCAGGACGCAGTTCGCCCCGTAGACCTCCAGGCTCGCGTGGCGCCGGGAGACGCGGGGGTCGGCGTCGAGGGGGATGTCCACCCCGCCCCGCCCCAGGATGACCCGGGAACGCGTGACGCGAAAACTGCGGCCGGCCAGGGGACCGGCCGTCACGTCCAGGGAGATTTCCCACCCTTCCGGCAGTTCCACCCGGGCCAGGTCCCCCTGGGCCGCCTCGGCCCCCCCCAGCCCCGCCCCCGACCCGGGGACCGGCACCGCCACGGTCTTGCGGGACACGTCCCCGCAGGCGGCGCAACGGCCCGCCGCGTCGAGGGGGCCCCCGCAGGCGGGGCAGGTCCGCGTCGCGCCGGTCACCGGGGTTCCCCCGGGGCCTCCCCGGCCAGGGCCTCCCGCAGGTCCCGCCCGGTGCGATCCCGGAACTGGTCCCCGAGGGAGAGGATCCCGGGGGCCGCCTGGTCGGCGATCACCTTTTCCACCCGGTGGGCGGGCAGGAACTGCAGCCCGGGAGCCAGGGGACCCTCGTCGCCGCGGGCCCACTGGTTCGTCCAGTCCTCGAACGCCTCGAGGTCGATCCCGCGCACCGTGACGCCCGCGGGACCAAGGTCTTCCAGCAGGCCCACCAGGCGCACCTTCGGGTCCCGCAGGTAGAGGACGACCACCTGCCCCGGGACCAGGCCGCGCGGACGCTCGCCGGTCCCCGGGCGCTGCGAGAGCTCGAGCAGCACCCCCCCGGTGTCCCGCGGGTGGAGAAAGGCCACCCGGGCGCCCGCCGCCCCCGGACGGGCCCCTCCTCCCGGGGGCTCCAGGCCCCGCGCCGCGAGCCGCGCCAGGACCGCGTCCAGGTCGTCCACCCGGAGGCAGAGGTGGTGGATCCCCTCCCCCCGCTTCGCCAGGTACTTCCCGACGGGAGACTCCTCCGCGAGCGGCTCGAGCAGCTCCACGTGGGCGTTCCCGGCCGCCAGCATCCAGGTCCGGACCCCCTCCGCGGGAACCGCTTCCGCTCCCTCGAGCTCGAGGCCGAGGAGGTCGGCCCAGAGGGGAAGCCGCCGGCGCGGGTCCCGGACGGCGACTCCCAGGTGGTCGATCCCGAGGATGCGCCCCCTCATCGGCCCCTCCCCGCGGCGGGCCCCGCCGCCGCCAGGACCCGGTCGGCGGCGCTGTACGGGTCGATCCGCCGGGCGGCGAGGTCCCGGACGAGTCCCTCCCAGGCTTCCGCGCCGTAGCCGTCCCGGAGCTGCCGGATGACTCCCTCCCGCAGGATGTCCTCGAGCCGGGCCCGCGCCCGCGCCCGCCGCCGCGCCGCCCGCCGCCCGGCGCTTTCCGGCCGGGACAGGTGGGCCTCGACCGCTTCCACCAGCTCGGGGACCCCCTCTCCCCGGGTGGCGATCGTCTTCAGGACGGGAGGCCGGGGCCGCCCGTCGTCCAGGGAGAGCCGCAGCATCTGCTCCAGCTCCCCCACCAGCTTGTCCGCCCCGTCCCGGTCCGCCTTGTTGACGACGAACTGGTCGGCGATCTCCAGGATCCCCGCCTTGATCGCCTGGATGTCGTCCCCCATGCCCGGGACGAGCACCACGAGGACCGCGTCGGCCAGGCGGGTGACGTCGATCTCGTCCTGCCCCACCCCGACGGTCTCGACGATGATCACGTCCCGGCCGAAGGCGTCGAGCAGGTCGAGGACATCCCCCGTCGCCCGGGACAGGCCCCCGAGGAACCCCCGGGTCGCCATGGAGCGGATGAAGACCCCGGGGTCCCCGCTGTGCCGCATCATCCGCACCCGGTCCCCGAGGATCGCCCCGCCGGAAAACGCGCTGGACGGGTCGACGGCGATCACCCCCACCGTCCGTCCCCGGGCCCGGTACGCCTCGATCAGCCGGTCCACCAGGGAACTCTTGCCCGCCCCGGGGAAGCCGGTGATCCCGATGGTGACCGCCCTCCCGGTCCGGGGATAGAGGGCCCGGAGGAGGCCGGGAGCCGAGGGGTGGTTCTCTTCCACGAGGGAGATGCCCCGGGCCAGGGCCCGGACGTCCCCCGCGCCGATCCTCTCCGCCAGTTCCTCGATCCTGCTCACCCGGTCACTCCTCGCCGTCTCCCGCCCTCCCGGGGCCGGCCTTCACTTCCGCCGGTCGAGCCGGCCCAGGATCTGCCGCGCGATCACGAGGCGCTGGACCTCGGAGGTCCCCTCGCCGATCGTGTTCAGCTTGCAGTCCCGGAAGAACTTCTCCACCGGGTAGTCCTTCGTGAAGCCGTACCCGCCGAAGATCTGGACCGCCTCGACCGCCGCCTTGACCGACACCTCCCCCGCCATCAGCTTCGCCATCGCCGATTCCTTCGTGCAGGGCCGGCCCTCGTTCATCAGCCAGCCGGCGCGCAGGGTCAGCAGCCGCGCGGCGTCCAGCTCGGTGGCGATGTCGGCGATCTTCCACTGGATCGCCTGGAAGGTGCCGATCGGCCGGCCGAACTGTTCCCGCTCCCTGGCGTACTCGATCGCCGCCTCGAGGGCGCCGCGGGCGGTGCCGAGCCCGAGGGCGGCGATCGAGATCCGGCCGCCGTCGAGGATCCCCATCGCCTGCTTGAACCCCTCCCCCTCCCGGCCGATCAGGTTTTCCGCCGGGATCCGGCAGTTCTCGAGGATCGTCTCCGAGGTGTCGGACGCCCGCATGCCGAGCTTGTTCTCGTGCTTGCCCGCCCGGAACCCCGGCGTCCCCTTCTCCACGATGAAGGCGGAGATGCCGTGGTGCTTCTTCGGCGAGTTGAGCGAATCGGGATCGGTCCGGGCCATCACGACCAGCAGGTCTCCCACCCGGGCGTGGGTGGTGAAGGTCTTGGTCCCGTTCAGCACCCAGTGGTCGCCGTCCCGGACGGCCGTGGTCCGGGTCCCGCCGGCGTCGGAACCCGCGGTCGGCTCGGTGAGGGCCCACGCCCCGATCCACTCGCCGCTGGCCAGCTTCGGCAGGTACTTCCGCTTCTGCTCCTCGTTGCCGTACTTCAGGATGTGGCCGGTGCAGAGCGAGTTGTGCGCGGCCACGCCGAGACCGATCGCCGGGTCCACGGTCGCGATCTCCTCGACGATCGTGATGTACTCGATGTAACCGAGCCCCGCCCCGCCGTACTCCTCCGGCACCAGCACGCCCAGGAACCCGAGCTCTCCCATCTTCCGGAAGACATCCCGCGGGAAGTGGGCCGCCTCGTCCCACTCCCTGACGTGGGGAGCGATCTCCTCCCGGGCGAACCGCCGGGCCTCCTGGCGGATCATTTCCTGGGTCTCGGTCAGCGCGAAGTCCATGGTTCCTCCGTCCTGGTGTGCCCGCACCGGGTGGGGTCGCGGTGCCCGGGCAGACAGGACCCGCGGGGGACCGCGGGCCGGCCCGGAACTTCCGGCAGCCCCCGGATGATACGGCTCCCGGCCCCGCGGGACCACCGGGCCGGGGGAGGCGTCAGAGGAGGTCGACGAGGATCTCGTCGGCGAGGAGCCGCCCCCGCCGCGCCAGGCGCACGACGTCCCCCTCCCGGGCCAGCAGGCCGTCCCGGACCCCCCTCCGGAGCGCCTCCCGCCGGGCCTCGACCGCCCCCCGCCCGTACCGGGCGGCCAGCCGCCCGAGATCGACCCCGGCGAGCCGGCGCAACCCCAGGACGAGGGCCTCCCCCGCCCGGCGGTCCGGGTCGAACGGGTCCCGCGGCACCGGGGGCGCCTCCCGGGCCAGGACCGCCAGCCACCCCGGGAGATCCCGCGGGTTCGTCCACCGTACTCCCCGCACGTAGCTGGCTGCCGCCGGCCCCAGCCCGACGAACGGCCCGTCGGTCCAGTAGAGGAGGTTGTGCCGGCTCTCGTGCCCCGGCCGGGCGAAGTTCGAGACCTCGTAGGCCCGGATCCCCGCCGCCTCCAGCCGGTCGGACGCCCGCCAGTAGAGGTCCGCGGCCCGGTCCGGGTCGGGCGGAGGCCGGTCCCCGCGGCGGATCCGGCGCGCCAGGGGCGCGTCGCCGTCGACCTCCAGCATGTAGCAGGAAACGTGGTCGACCCCCTCCCCCAGCAGGAGGTCCAGGTCGGCGTCCAGGTCCCGGTCCTCCTGCCCCGGCCAGCCGATCACCAGGTCGGCCCCGAGGCTGCGGAAGCCGGCCGCCCGGGCGAGGCGCAGGGCGGGCGGGCCCGCGGCCGCCGGGGCCCGCCGGCCGAGGACCCGCAGGCCCCGCTCCGCGGTCGCCTGGATCCCGACGACGAGGCGCGTGACCCCGGCCGCCCGCCACCCGGCAAGGCGTTCCCGCGTCACGTCTTCCGGGTTGGCCTCGAGGGCGATCTCCGCCCCCGGGGCGAGACCCGCCAGCCGGTCGATCCCGGCCAGCAGCTCCCCGACGAGGCGGGGGTCCAGGCGGGAGGGCGTTCCGCCCCCGAGATGGACCGACGGCACCGGTCCCGCCACTTCGTCCGACCGGTCCCCGAGCTCCCGCAGGATCCCGGCCAGCCAGGTCTCCGCGAGATCGTCCCTCCCGACGACGATGGCGAAGTCGCAGTAGGCACACCGCGCCCGGCAGAACGGCACGTGGACGTAGATTCCCGCCGGTTCCTCCACCACGGGGCCATCGTGCCGCGGCCGCCCCTTCCCCGCCACGGGATCAGCGCCCGGCACAGGACGCGGTGACGGGAGCCGCCGGGGCGCACCGGGACCCCGGGGCGGGCCGGTCCGTCCCCCCCGAGTCCGGGCCGAACGACCCTTCGCCGTCCTCCGCCGCCGGGACGACGACGAAGAAATCGGCCGCCCCTTCCCCCGCCGGGACGTCGAGACGCCGCTCCACGACCCCGCAGCCCCCCGGTTCCGGACCCAGGGATTCCCAGCCCGCCGCGAGGTCCCCCCGGTACACCCCGTACCGGTCCCCGCCCCCACAGTCCCCCGCCCAGCGCAGGTGGAGGGTGTCCGCCCCGGCCTTCTCGACCCGCAGCAGGCCGGCGACGCCCGGGGGACCCGGGGCGGTGGACCCGTCCAGCCGCTGCCGGGAGAGGAACGCCCAGGCCTCCCGCGCCCCCTCCACGTCGTGGTCCTGGCGCCCGAGGCCGAGCAGCCGGAGGACCGCCGGGTACCGCCGGTGCTCGATGGACGGGGCCACGTGGCCCCCGCCCCGGACCCGGTAGAAGGCGAGTTCCGCTCCCTCGAAGCCGTCCCCGTGGAGATCGTGGTGCACGGTGCACCCGTCGTCCGGGTCCAGGTCCGGGTGGTCCACCGACTCCCGGGGGTCGGGGTCCAGGTGGAACCTGCGAAGAAAGAAATCCCGGGTTTCCTCCGCCGACAGGACGCGGCCCCGGGTGCAGTGGACCCGGTCGTGGATGCAGCCGCCCGCCCAGGGCATGTACCTCCCGTCCTCGTCCCCGTTGCAGATGAAGACCGGCACGACGTGCCCCCCGTCCCGGCACTCGGAGACCGCCGGCAGGTTGGCGATGAAGGGGGCGATGGCGGCGATCCGGTCCCCCAGCTCGAGGGCGAGCCGGTAGCACATCATCCCGCCGTTGCTCGAGCCGGTCGCGTAGACCCGGCGGGAGTCCACGGGCCAGCGGGCCGCCGCCCAGTCGATCAGGGCGGCGATGAACCCGGTGTCGTCGGCGCCGGTCTCCACCGCCGGGGCGTCCGCCCGGCAGTCGTTCCAGTGCTGGTCGTCTCCGGCGGTGTCGCCCGTCTCGGGGTTCACGCCGTTCGGGAAGACGAGCAGGATCCCCTCCTCGTCGGCGATCTCCGGCCACTCGGCGTCGGCGCCGCTGTCCGCGACCGACCGCATGCCGCCGCCGCCCCCGTGGAGCACGAACAGCAGCGGGTAGCCCGCCGCCGGGGGCTCGTGGTCCGGCTCGTAGACGCGGAACCACCGCCGGAGACCGTCGTGATCGATGGACTGGTCCTCGAGCCAGGTCCCCGCCGCCACCGGGACGGGAGCGGCCAGCACCGCCACCAGGACCGCCAGCACCGCCTGCCACCTGCCGGGTCTCATCGCCTCTCCTCCCTGTTCCCCGCAACAAGGTACGCCGACCCGGGCGCTCCCGCTGGCCCGGCGGTCCCCGGGGGCCCTACCTTGACCGTGACCGGCCCGTTCCGGGCCGACGCGGAGACCGATGCAGGAGAAACTCGCCGCCTCGTTCATGCTGGTCGCGGCCCTGACCGGGCTCGCGGTCCTGGGCACCCGCCTCCTGGAACCGACCCTGGGCCTGGGAGCGGTGTTCTTCGCGGTCTTCGCCACGATGCTCGTCGGGCTCTCCGCGGCGGTGCTCCTCTCCCGGACCCTGTCCCGCCGGCTGACCACCCTCGCCGAGGCGGCCCGGCAGCTCGCCGAGGGGGACCTGGCGGCGGAGATCCCCCCCGCGCGGTCCGCCCGGGGCGACGAGATCGACGACCTGACCCGGTCCTTCGCCGCCATGCGGGACGCCCTGTTCCGGGTTCTCGGGGAACTCCGCGAGACCGCCGACGAGGTCCACGAGTCGGCCGGGGGCCTGTCCGCGGCGGCCCGGTCCCTCTCCACCCTGGCGGACGAGATCGCCGCGACCGCCTTCCGGCTGGCCGAGGGAGCCGAGCGGACGGTGGACCGCATCTCCCGGGCCCAGGAGGTCACCCGCCGGGTGGCCGGGTCCGCCGAGCGGATCGGCGGCGCGGCCGAGGACGCCCTCTCCCTCGCCCGCCGGAGCGGGGAGGATGCCCGGCGCGGCCGGGACCTCGCCCACCGGGCGGACGAGGAACTCGAGCGGATCGCCGCCCAGGTGGACCGGATGGCGAACGCCGTGGAAGGGTTCCGCGACCGGGCCGCCGCGATCGACAAGACCGTCGAGCTGATCGTGACGATCGCCCAGCAGACCCACCTCGTCGCCCTGAACGCCTCGATCGAGGCCGCACGGGCGGGGGAACACGGCCGCGGTTTCGGCGTCGTCGCCGAGGAGATCCGCCAGCTGGCGGAACGGGCGGGCCGGTTCGCCGAGCAGATCTCCGGCATCGTGGAACAGATTCACGCCGGCTCCGGTCTCGTGATCGCCACGATGCGGGAAACCACCAGCGCCGCCCGCCACGGCCGCCAGGTCATCGGCGGCGCCAGCGAGGCCCTCCGCGAGATCGCGGGAGGCGTCCTTCCCCTGGTGGAGCGGATGGAGGAGATCGTTTCCCTGGCCCGCCGGCAGGCCGACGACTCCGAGCAGCTGGTCCAGGCGATCGAGGAGATCGCCTCCATCGCCACCGAGGGCGCAGCCGGCACCCGCGAGACGTCGGCCGCAACCCGGGAGCAGAACCGCTCGATGGAAGCGATGGCCCGCTCCGCCGAGGCCCTGGCCCGCACCTCGGACAGGCTCCACGAGCTCTGCTCCGTCTTCCGCCTCGCCCGGAGGCCCTGAGCATGGCCGGGGCCCCCCTCTTCCTGCTGCGGGCGCCGGGGGGAGTCCTTCCCCTGCTGGCGATCCTGGTGGACCGGGTGGAGGAGGCGGGAGAACTGGTGCCCGTCCCGGGCGCTCCGCCCGCCATCGCGGGGATCACCGAGGTCCGCTCCGTGGTGCTCACGCTGCTCCACCCGGAGGGACTGCCCGGCTGGGAAGCGACGGAGCCCGGGCCCCGCCGCGGGCCGGGGCTTCCCCGGTCCGTCCTGCGGCTGACCCGGCCCTGGCGGCACCTGGCGATCCACGTTCCGGCCGGATCACACCTCGAGCGGGCGACCGGTCCCCGCCGCGGGGTTCTCACCCCCCGCCGACTGGCCGCCGCCCTCGCCGACCTCGCCCGGCCGGCGGAGTCCCGGCCTTGAAGGAAGAACTCCACCGGATCTTCGTCGAGGAGGCGATGCGGCGGCTCGCCGCCTGCACCGACCTCCTGGCCGCGCGCTCCCCCCTCCCGCCACGGGCCATCGAGACGCTGTTCCGCCACCTGCACAGCATCAAGGGCATGGCGGCCTCCCTGGGGCACGGGGAGCTGGCCGGGGCGGCCCATGCCCTCGAGGACCGGGTCGCGGCCCTCCGGGACGGGGAGGACCGGGACGAACCGGCCACCCGGGAGCTGCTCCGCGCGGGGATCGACGGCATCCGGCGCCTGGTCCGGCAGGCGGCGGCCGGTGGGCCGTCGCCGGGGGAACATTCCGCGGGGCTCCCGCGACCGCCGGCAGGCATCGACCCCGACCGCCTGGATCGCCTGCTGGAAATCGCCCTGTCCGTCTCCGCCTCCTTTCAGCGGCTCGAGCACCGCCTGGCGGGGCACGAGGACCAGGCGATCCTCGCCCTCGAACGGACCCTCGGCGAGGGGATCCGTGCGTTCCGGCGCGAGGTGCTCGAGATGCGCCTCGCGCCGGTGCGCTGGCTCGTCCCGCTGCTGGCCCGTTCCCTGGAGCTCTGGGCCGGGGAGCGGGGGATCGCCGCCCGCCTGGAGGTCCGCGGCGACGCGGTCCGCGCCGACCGCCTGGTTCTCGAACGCCTGGTCTCCCCCCTCGCGCACCTGGCCCGCAACGCGGTGGTGCACGGCCTCGAGCCCCCGGCCGAGCGCCGGGCCGCCGGCAAGCCCGGGACGGGGACGCTGCGCCTCGAGGTGACCTCGGAGGGGGACCGCCTGCGAATCGTCGTCGAGGACGACGGGCGGGGCATCCCGCCCCGGGTGGCGGCCCGCGTCACGGGAGACCTCCCGCTGGTCGAGATCCTGTCGAACCCCCGGTTCAGCACCCGGGACGGGGCGGACCTGCTCGCCGGCCGCGGTGTCGGGCTGGGCGCCGTCCGGGCGGACATCGAGGCGCTCGGCGGCACGCTGGACCTGTGGAGCGCGCCCGGGCGAGGGTTCCGGGCCACCCTGCACCTGCCCGCCCGCCTGACGATCCTCGACGCGTTCCTCGCCGAGGCGGGGGACCGGAGGCTGATCGTCCCCGCCGGCCCGGTCGCGGCCGTGCTGGAAGAGCCGCCCCCGGACGTTCCCCTCCTCGAGGTGCCGGGAATTCCCGGGGGCTCCGGGTTCCTCCTGCTCGAACTCCCCGGGGGGCGGGGCGTCCTGCCGGTGGACAGGGTCGTCGACCGCCGGGAGGTGATCGTCCGGCCCCTCGGGCCGCCCCTCGCGAGCATCACCCCGTTCGTCGGGGCCGCCTTCCTCGCGGAGGGATCCCTCGCCCTGGTCCTCGAGCCGGCGCGCCTGGCGGCCCGCCGCATCGCCCCGGCGTGACGCCCGGCGACGGGGGTTATCCTCTGCCCATGACCCGCAAGAAGCGGCTCGGACAGCACTTCCTTGCGAACCGGGGGACCGCCCGCGCCCTCGTCGACACCTTCGCGCCGGGCCCGGCCGACACCGTGGTCGAGATCGGCCCGGGGGGCGGCGCGCTCACCCGCCTGCTGGCGGAACGGGCGGGGCGCCTCGTCGCCCTGGAACTGGACCGGGACCTCGTCCCCGCCCTCGTGGAGCTGCTCGCCCCCTTTCCCCGGGCCGAGGTCCGCCAGGCGGACGCCCTCGCCGTGGACTGGGCGGCCCTCCGGGAGGAACTGGGGGGCCCCTTCCGGGTGATCGGGAACCTGCCCTACAACGTCGGGACCGCCATCGTCCGCCGCCTCCTGGTCGCCGGCGGGGTGCGGGACATGCAGTTCGTCCTCCAGAAGGAGGTCGCCGACCGGATCCTGGCCGATCCCGGGTCGAGAAGCTACGGCCCCCTTTCCGTGCTCGCCGCCCTCCGCTGCCGTCGCCGCCGGCTCCGGGTCCTTCCCCCCGGGGCGTTCCGGCCGCCACCCCGGGTCACCAGCGTCGCCCTGTCCCTCGAGTTCCTGCCGCACCCGCCCCTCGTCGCCGCCGAGCTGCCCCTGCTCGAGGAGTGGCTTCATGCCGGCTTCGGCCACCGGCGCAAGACCCTCGCCGGCAACCTCGGCCCCCTGCGGGAACGGGTCCGGGGGTGGCTGGAGGAGCGGGGCCTGGCGGCGGACTCCCGGGCGGAGGCGCTTGCCCCCGGGGACTGGCTCGCCCTGTTCCGCGCCCTCGGCCCCTTCCCGGGCCGGGACCGGGCGGCGGACCTATAATCCCCGCGCCATGGGCGGGGAACTGCACATCGTCTCCCTCGGCGGATCGGGGGGCTTCGGGATGAACGCCTCCCTCCTCCACGCGGGGGGCGAGGGGCTCCTCGTCGACTTCGGCATCGGGTTCCCGGCGGGCGTCCCGGCCGGGATCAGTCGGCTCGTCCCGAACGCGGATCCCCTCACCGAGGTGTGTCCCCGCCTGCACGGCGTGGTCCTGACCCATGCCCACGACGACCACGTGGCCGCCCTTCCGTGGCTGCCCGCCCCCTGGGGGGAGGCGCCGGTTCACGGCCCGCCGCTGGCCCTGGCCGCGGCCCGGGACCGGTTCGACGGCATGCCGGCCCCGGCGGACCGGTTCCGGCCCCTTGCGTGGAACCGGCCGGTGGAACTCGGCCCGTTCCGGGTGCGGGCGGTGCGGGTGACCCACTCCGTCCCCCAGTCCGCGATGATCGTCGTGGAGACCCCCGCGGGGACCGTTGTCCACACCGGCGACTTCAAGCTCGACCGGGAACCCTGGGACGGCCTCCGGACCGACGAGACCGCCCTGCGGGACATCGGCCGCCGTGGCGTCCGGGCGGTCCTGCTGGACAGCACCGGGGCCCTGCGGGACCGCCGGGCGGAAACCGAGCGGTCGGTGTGGCCGGTCCTCTCCCGGGCGATCGGGGAGGCGGACGGCCAGGTCGTGGTCTCGACCTTCTCCAGCCAGGTCCACCGCATCGACCAGGCCCTCAGGGCCGCGCGGGCCGCGGGGCGCCGGGCGGCCCTGCTCGGGATGCGCATGCAGCGGATGGTCCGGCTCGCCGTCGATCTCGGCCTGCTGCGGCTTCCCGCGGGGCTGCTCGTCTCCCCCGCCGAGCTCGCCGACCTGCCGCCGCGGCGGCGGCTGTGGCTCGCCGGGGGCTGCCAGGGGGAACCCCGGTCGAGCCTGTCCCGCCTTTCCTGGGATGGCGACCCGCGGGCGGCCGTCGGGACCGGGGACACCGTGATCGTGTCCGCCAGCGTGATCCCGGGGAGCGAGGTCCAGGTCTCCCGGATGCTCGACCGTTTCCTGCGCCTCGGGGCCCGCGTCCGGCACGTCGGCCTGGAGCCGGGCCTCCACGCCTCCGGCCACGGCAGCCGCGAGGAGATCCGGGAACTCCTCGGCTGGCTGCGGCCCGAGGTGGTGCTCCCGGTCCACGGGGACCGGGTCCACCTGGAAGCGGCCGCGGAGCTGGCCGCGGCGGCGGACCCGGCTCCCCGTTCCGTGGTCGTGGCGGAGCGGGGCGAGGAGATCATTCTCGCCCCCGGTGGGGTGCGCCGGGGCGGGACGTTCGAACTCCTGCCCCGCCACCACGACGACCGGGGCGCGGTCGACTTCGAGGTCGTGCGGGAACGGCGGCGCCTCGCCGAGGCCGGGGCCGTCTTCGTGCGGGTCCTGGCCGGCCGCAACGGGAACCTCGAGGACCTGCGCATCGAGGGGCTCGGGATCCCCGGGCCGGTCCCGGGGAACGGCGACGGCCCCGTCCGGGACCGGGTCGCCTCCCTGCTCCGGGTCGCCGCCCGGAACGGCCTGCCTCCCCGCTCCCTCGAGGAGGAGATCGCCCGCGAGGTCGCCACCGCCCTGCGGCGAAGCCGTCACCACCGGCCCCGGGTGGTGGTCGTCGTCGACGCCCCCCGTGATCCCCGACAGGAGAATCCGCCGTGAACCCCGCCGCCGTTTCCCTCGGTCCCCTCGAGGCCGCCCTGCTGGGCCTCGTGGAAGGGTTGACCGAGTACCTGCCGGTGTCCTCGACCGGCCACCTGATCCTCGCCTCGACGATCCTGGGCCGGGCCGACGACCCGGCGGTCAAGAGCTTCGAGATCGTCATCCAGGCGGGCGCGATCCTGGCGGTGCTCGGGCTCTACCGGGAGCGCGTGCTCGCCATGCTGCGCGGCCTCGCCGGCCGGGACCCGGCGGGCCGCCGCCTGCTCGTCAACCTCGTCGCCGGGTTCCTGCCCGCCGGTGTTCTCGGCCTGCTGCTGCACCGGGCGATCAAGGCCTGGCTGTTCGGACCGGCGCCGGTCGCCGGGGCCCTCGCCGTGGGCGGCATCGCGATGATCGTTCTCGACGGCATGCGCGCCCGGCGCCTGGCGGACGGGGCGGGAATCGAGGCGCTCACCTGGCGGGGAGCCCTGCTGATCGGCCTGGCCCAGTGCCTGGCGATGTGGCCGGGGACGTCCCGTTCCCTCGTGACGATCCTCGCGGGCCTCGCCGTCGGGCTCACCCCGGCCGCCGCGGCCGAGTTCTCGTTCCTCCTGGCCCTGCCCACCCTCGGGGGCGCCACGTTCCTCGACCTGGTCCGGGACGGGGCGACCCTCTTCGCCGGGGTCGGTCCCGGGGCCCTGGTGACCGGCCTGGCCGTCGCCTTCGTCTCCGCCGCCCTGGCCGTCCGCGGCTTCGTCGCCTGGCTCGGCCGGCACGGGCTGGTCCCGTTCGGCGTCTACCGGGTCCTGCTCGCCGGGGCGGTCGCCTGGGCCCTGCTCCGCTGACCCCGGGCCCAGGCGGGCAGGTGGCAGGCGACGGAGAACCCGAGGGCGGGGAAGATCGGCTCGATCCCGAGGAACGGACCCCCGCCACGGCCGATCCCCGCCCCGGCCCACGCGAGGGCGACGAGCGCGGACCCGGCGATCGAGAGCAGCGTCGCGCGCCGACCCGCGCGCCACCGCGGGTGAAACCCCCCGACGAGGGGCAGCAGCAGGGCGGGGGTGATCACCGAGCCGACCGTCTTCCAGAGGGTCACCACCGACTCGGTGGAAAACGCCAGCCCCGTCGCCAGCAGGGTGACCGCCAGCAGGCCGCGCCGCGTCGCCGGCCGGTCGAGGCGGTCATCGGGCGGCGGAACGGGGCTCCCGGTGAACGCGCGCCAGACCCGGGGCAGGTCGTAGCCGAGGGTCGTCGCCGCGACGAAGAGGTACGACTCCACCGTGGACATCACGGTGGCCAGCATCCCGGCGTAGAAGACGCCGAGCAGGACCGGGGGCAGGACCGCCTCCGCGAGGGCCGGGTAGGCATCGACCGGCCGAGGAAGGGACGGGAGCACGACCCGCGCCAGCATCCCGGCGAGGGTGGTCATCCCGTCGAACAGCACCCAGAAGGCGACGGCCCAGAGGATTCCACGCCGCGCGGTCCGCGGGTCCCGCGCGGCGAAACATCGCTGGTAGAAGGTCGGCTCCACCAGCGTCTGGAGGGCGATCACGTACCAGACGAGCACCGCCTGGATCCCGAGCCCCCCGTCCCAGGCCAGCATGGCGGGGGGCAGGCCGCGCAGCCCGGCGAGCCCGCCGGCCGCCCGCCAGGCAAAGGGCAGGACCACCGCGAACCCCCCGTACATGAGGACGAACTGGAAGGCGTTCGTCCGGACGACGGAGGCGAATCCCCCCCCGGACACGACGGCGAACGAGACCGCCGCCGCCAGCAGGATCCCCGCGGGGAGCGGGACCCCGAGCGCCCGGGCGGCGAGGACCCCGAGCATCAGGATGTAGGCCCCCGGCAGCATGTTGACCAGGACGAGGATGCTCCCGGCGACCGCCACCGCGGGCCCGTGGTCCCGCAGCAGGCGCTCCGGAACCGTGACCAGGTTCGCCTCGCGGGCGCGGCGGGCGAGGAGGAAGGCGAACAGGAGACCGGCCATGTAGTAGGGTCCCCCGAGGGCGACCCAGTTGGACAGGCCATGGAGGTAGCTGTACTCCCCCACCCCGAGGACGCCGCCGTACCAGGTGGACACGAGGGTCGCCACGAAGGCGGGCAGGGTCAGGGTCCGCCCGGCGAGCAGGTAGTCGCGGGACCGCTCGCGGCGGCGCGCGCGGGCGAGAAGCCCGAGCAGGAGGGCGCACCCGGCGAGGACCGCGAGGTCCGCGGCCGAGAGGGCGCCACCCCCGCCCGGTCCGCTCACCCGTCGCGGCCGCCCGGCTCCCAGCCGAGGGAGACGAACCAGGTCCGGTCCGCCCCCGGCAGGTAGAGGGGGGTCCCGTCCCAGTCCACGTAGCCGAAGGTCTCGTACTCCTCGTCCAGCAGGTTGTCGATCCGCAGCCGGAGCGAGAGAACCCGGTCCCGGGTCCGGGCAAGGTCCCAGCGGGCCGCCAGGTGAACCACGGTCCACGGGTCCACGGAACGCTCGCGGCTCTCCGAGTTGTCGAGGAAGAGCCGCCCGGCGTGGAAGGCGCCGAGTTCCACCCGTCCCCACGCGGGGGTCCACGCGACCCGCAGGTTGGCCAGCCACTCGGGGAAGAAGGCCGGCCGGTTCCCCGAGTAGTCCCGGACCACGAAGTCACCCGCGGCATCGTCCCAGGCGAGGGCCCGGAAGCGCACCAGCTCGTCGTCCGTGAGGGAAAGGTTCCCCCGCACCTCGACCCGGGGAGCCACCGCCACCGCCCCCTCCAGCTCGAGGCCCCGGTGACGGGAGCGGTCCGCGTTCCCCGTAACCGGGGCGCCGAGGTCGTTGAAGCGGCCTAGGTACACGATCTCGTCCCGGAACTCCATGTCGTACAGGGTGACCCGGACAAGGTGCCGCGGGCCCTTCCACTCGGCGCCGAGCTCGTAGTCCGTCAGCCGCTCGTGGCGCGGCAGCGGGCCGGCCAGGCTCCCGTCCGGCCGCACCACGCGAAACGCCGGCGAGGAGTAGACGTCCTGGGGATCGTAGAGATCCTTGACGGCCGGCTCCCTGCCGGAGCGGGAAATCGAGGCGAAGAGGGTCGTTCCGCCCCCGGCGCGCCAGCTCGCGGCCACGCGGGGCGCCCACCAGCCGTAGTCCACGTCGTAACGGTAACCGGTCACCCGGTCGTCCTCGAGCTTCCACGAGGCGGTAACCCGCTGCAGGCCCGCCACCAGGTGCAGGCCGGGCCGCGGGGACCATTCGTCCTGGACCCAGGCCACCCGGCGGGTCTTCGGCACCCGGTAGTCGTAGTAGCGGTACGGCTTCCCGATCCCGGGGGGAACGGCGCCCCGGGCCGTGCCCACGTGGCGGCCGCGATGGCGCCGGAAGGTGACCCCCGCCGACAGCCGGTGGGCGCCGCGCCGCCAGGTGACACGGGGGATCCAGCCCGCGTCCCACTCCTCCACCTGCCGCCGGCGATAGATCGGCCCCTTCTCGTCCACGGTCCCGTCACCGTCCCAGTCCCAGTCGGGGAGCCGTACCTCGTAGAAGGCCTTCCGCTCCCGGAACTGCCGGTAGTAACCGGTTCCGGCGAAGTAGAAGAGGGTGTTGGCGATCTCCAGGTCGTCCCGGGGGCGCCACTCGTGGAGCAGCTCGTAGTGGGGCTGGGAGAAGTGATCCTTCTCGCCCGGCCAGGTCAGGGGGTTCGCCCGCCGGTCCCGCCGGAGCACCTCCCGCGGCACCCCGTCGTAGGCCAGGTGGCTCTCCTCCCGGCCGCCGTAGACGTTGATCCGCAGCAGGCTGTCCTTCCGCAGGCGCTGGACCGTGAAGAATCCCATCCCCATCCGGGACCAGGCCTGCTTCCGGTACCCGTCCGTGGCCACCCGCGAGACCCGGGCCCCCAGGACCCAGTCCCCGGGCAGCAGCTCCGAGGTCCAGGCGGCGGTGGCCCGGCTCGTTCCGTGGCTGCCGGTCCCCGCCGCCGCCACCGGGCCCTCTCCCGGCCGCAGCCGGGCGGTCTCGAGGTCGATCGCCCCGCCGATCGGCGCCGGGACCCCGATCGAGGTCCCCGCCCCCCGCTGCACCTGGACGTCCTCGAGGGACGCGGCCAGGTCGGGCAGGTCGATCCACCACACCTGGTGGCTCTCGATGTCGTTCAGGGGGATCCCGTTCAGCGTGACCGTGACCCGGCGCTGGTAGAACCCGCGGAGCGAGAGGTAGGAGTACCCCACCCCGTTGCCCGCGTCGGACCAGGCGTAGACCGAGGGGAGGTCCCGCAGCATGACCGGCACGTCCTCCGCCCCGTGCCGTTCCCGGACCTGCTCGCGCGACAGGTTCGACCAGGTGGCGGGGCGATCCTCGGCGGCCCGGGTCGCCGTGACGACGACCTCCTCGACCAGGGGCGGGTTGCCGGCGGGCTTCGCCTGTTCCTTCCCTTCCGCCGCCCGGTCGTGCCGGGGGGAGGTCTTTCCCTCCTCCGGGGCGGGATCCCCGGCACGGGCCGCGCCGGCCGGCACGCCGAGGAGGAACGCCAGGAGCGACAGGAACACCACGGGACGGGGGAACCGCGGGCGTACCGGGGCGCCCGCGCGATCGTGAAGACGCATGGCTTGGCCTCCCGCGGCGGCGGCGCCGGTTCCGGGACTCCGCCGCCTGGCGGGAAACGGGGCCGTTCCGGGAGGATGCCCGCGGGGGGCTGCCGGGACCGGTTTCCGTTTCCCTACGCTGGTACGAACCAGATCAGGTTCAAGGGGTCTTTCTCAGCCCCACCCCGGCGGGTGGGGCACCCCCAACGGAACCACCGCTATTCCAGCACCCCGGGGGCCTTCCTTCAACCCCCTTCCGGCCGCGACCGGGCCCCGCTCCCCGTCAGCGCCTTCGCCGCCGCTGGTAGCGCCGGACGGCCGCCAGGTGCTCCCGGAACGTGCGGGAAAAGGCGTGGGTCCCGTCCCCGCGGGAGACGAAGTAGAGGTACCCCTCGTCCCGCGGGTGCAGGACCGCCAGCAGGGAGGCGAGTCCCGGCGAAGCGATCGGCCCCGGCGGCAGGCCCGCGTGGACGTAGGTGTTGTACGGATGGTCCCACCGCAGGTCCCGCCGGTGGATCCGCCCATCCCACCGGCCGGCCAGCTTCTTCGCGTAGACGATGGTCGGGTCGCACTGGAGGCGCATGCCCCGGGCGAGGCGCCGCAGGTACACGGCGGCCACGAGGGGCCGCTCGTCGTCCCGCGCGGTTTCCTTCTCGACGAGGGACGCGATCGTCACGATCCCGCGCAGTCCCAGGTCGCTCGCCCGGATCTCGTCCCGGTGGGGTTCGTAGAAGCGCCGCCGGAAGGTCGCGACGAGTTCCGCCGCCACCCGGCGGGCCGGCCAGCCCGGCTCGAACCGGTAGGTCTCGGGAAACAGGTATCCCTCGAGGTCCGTCGCCCGCGGGTCGAGCCGGCGGATCGGCGCCGGGTCGCGGAACGCCGCGACGAGATCCCGGCGGGAAGCGATTCCCGCGGCGGCGATGACCTCCGCCGTCTCGCGGAGGGTGAGGCCCTCCCGGATCGTTACCGGGACGAGCCTCGTCCGTCCCTCCAGAAGGCGCCGCGCCACCTGGACCGGGCTGACCGGCGGGTCGAACCGGTACTCCCCCGCCCGGATCCTCCCCGCGGCCCCGGCCAGCCGCAGCCACCAGGCGAACGCCCAGGCCGGCCGGACCAGGTTCCGCTCGGCCAGCACGCGGGCCACCTCCCGGGCCGGGCTGCCCGGTTCCACCCGGACGATGACCGGTCCCGCCCCCCGGCTCCCCCGCGGAGTACGGGCCCAGTCGATCCAGGCGAAGAGGAACCCGAGGGAGAGGGCGAGGAAGACGACGAGCCCGACCAGGGCGGAACGACCGGGCCTCATCCGTTCTCTCCGGGGGGGGGCGGGACCGGAGGCAGCGAACCACCGCCGGGCAGGTTCCGCCGGTCCAGCCATCCCTGCAGGATCAGGGCCGCCGCGATCTTGTCGACCACCTGCTTCCGCCGCTTCCGCGACACGTCCGCCTCGATCAGCATTCTTTCCGCCGCCACGGTGGTCAGGCGTTCGTCCCAGCGATGGACCGGGATGGCGCACCGGGAGGCGAGGGCCTCGGCCACCACGTCGGCCTCGTCCGCCATCGCTCCCCGGCCGCCGGCCATCTCGAGGGGGAGCCCCACGACCGCCTCCGTCACCCCGCGGTCGGCGACGATCGCGGCAAGCCGCTCGAGGTCCCGCCGCAGCCCCCCGCGCCGCAGCACCTGGAACGGCAGGGCGACGGTGCCGGTCTCGTCGCTGAGGGCGAGGCCGAGAGTCCGGGTCCCGACGTCGATGCCGAGGATCCTGCCCATGGGAGGATTCTAGCCCGGCGAGGCCGGCCGTCAGAAAGGCTCCCCGATGGAGAAGTAGAAGCTTCCCGCGGACTCGCCCTCCCGGCGGTCGAGCAGGTGCCCGTACTCGAGGCGCACCGGGCCGATCGGCGTGCGGAACCGGACCCCGGCGCCCACCGTCCTGCGCCACGAGGAGCCGAACTCTCCCGCCGTCAGCCACGTGTTGCCGAGATCGTGGAAGGCGATGACTTCCACGTATTCCCCGACGCGCCAGCGGGCCTCCAGGTTGACGATGCCGAGGGACTCGCCTCCCACCGGGTGTCCGCCCGGCCGGTCCCGGGGACCGGCCTCGTCCCGGCCGAAACCCCGGATCGTGTCCGCGCCGCCGGCGAAGAACCGGCGGGACAGCGGCACCCGGGCGGTGGCCCCGAACGGAACGGCGGCCCCGAGCCGCACCGAAGCCACGCCGGTCAGGCGCCCCCACCCCCGGTACCCGACCCACTGCACCCGGGCCCGGGCGAAATCGGCCTGCGAGGCGAGGATACCGGTCCAGATCCCGATCTCTCCCCGCCACAGGTGGCCCCTGGCCGGCAGGAACGGATCGTCCCGGTGGTCGAAGGCGACGTCGAGCACGAGACCGCCGAGGCGCACCTGGTCGATCCGCCGGCCTTCCTCCCAGAGGATGTCCCCGATCGCGTCCGTGGAGAGAGTGACGTCGGTGAACCGGTGGTGCTCGAGCACGTACCGTACCTGCCACCGCCTGCGGGCGTCGGGATGGGTCCCCAGCTGGACCGTCGCGCTCCAGCCGTCGAGGGTGAACCCCTCCCGTTCCTCCCGGGTGCGATCCAGCGAGACGAGTCCCTCCCGCGTTCCCGCGTGCAGGTGCCGGTCCTCGAAGGTGACCCGGGCCACGTTGCGGAGGGAGGAGCGGAAGAGCCAGCAGCTGGCGATCCGTCCCATGCCTCCCACGTTCTCCGCCGAGAACCCGACCGCCGCCCGCGCCTTCTCCTCGGTGTCGTAACCGGCCTGGAGGAAGACCGTCCTGGGAGGGCTCTCGGTCAGCCGCACCACGACGTTGCGCCGGGAGGGGTCGCCGGGCACCGGCTCGGGGGTAATCTCCACCTCGCGAAAGAGGCCCAGCCGGAACAGGCGCCGTTCCGCCTCGTGGAGGTCGGCGCTCCGCAGCGGCCTGCCCGGAGTGAAGGGGAGGTTCCGCTCCACGAGTTTCCGGCGGGTGTGGCGGGCGCCCTCGATCTCCACCCCCGCCACCATCGCCCGCTCCCCCGGCTGGACCCGGAACTCCACGTCGACCCGGTCACCCCGCATCGTGGACCGAACCTCGACCCGGGCCGCGTACCAGCCGTGGTCGTCCAGCAGGGCCAGCAGCCGCCGCCGGGCCGCGACGACCCGGTCCTGCTCGAACGGGTCCCCGCCCGCCAGTCCCAGCCGGGACGTGGCGGGGCCGAGCACGTCGGTCGGCCAGTCCCCGCTCACCCGGACCGTCCCGATCCGCACCAGGGGTCCCTCCTCGACATGGAACACGACGGTGGCGGTGGTCCCGTCCACGGAAAGGCGAACGCGGGGTTCGACCCGGGCGGCCAGGTACCCCCGGCGGGCGTAGAGGGCCTCGATCGCCCGGGCGTCCTCGGCGACGACCACCGGGTCCAGCACCGGGCGGCGGACCACCAGGCCACCGGGCCGGGAAAGGACCTGCTGTTCCACGTCCCGCACCGGGAGGTGCTCGACTCCCCGGTACCTGGCCGCGGCAACCCGCACGACCGGCCCGGGATCGACCCGCACCAGGAGGGCGGGCACCTCTCCCCGCGATTCGTGCATCTCGACCACGGCCGCGGCGTAACCGCGACGCGCGAGGCCCCGGACCACCACCCGCTCCGCCTCCCGGAGCAGGGCCGGGCGGAACCTCGTGGTGGCCCACAGGTCGGCGAGCTGTTCCCGGACGACCCGGGCGACCCGTCGCGGGGCCAGGACCTCGAGCCGGTACCGGGGACCCGGGTCCACCTCCGCGACCAGCGTGAAGCCCGTCCGCCGGCGGTCTTCCACCCGCACCTGCACGCGGGGCTCGAGGTAGCCGCCGAGGATCAGTTCCCGGCGCACCGCGTCCCGGAACTGGAGACGCAGGGCGCGGCCATCCGGAACCTCCCGCAGGATTCCCAGCCTCCGGAGACGCGGGCGGCGCAGGTCCCGCGGCCAGCCGACGTAGCGGGCCCGGCGCAGCCGTCGCCCGGGTTCCCCCGAATCTTCCCGGCCGGCCCCCAGCCGGCGCAGCCAGCGCAGGTCCACGGCGGACCCCCCCAGCGGATCCTTTCCCACCGAGACCTGGAACGAGCGGGACAGGTCCCGCTCCACCCGGTAGAGGTCGTTCCCCTCCGCGCTCAGGTCGCGGGAGTAGATCACCATGGTCCGTTCGTCGATCCGCTTGCCCAGGGTCACCCGGGCGCTCGGCCGGGCCTCCGGGCCGACGCGGGAAGGAGCGACCTGGAACCGGGTGATCCCCAGGTACCGCCGGGCGGGCCCGGCGATCAGGAGCTCCCCCAGCTCGGAGCCGAAGTAGGTCCCCGCCGCCTCCCCCAGCTGGTCCCCGCCGGAGGACCCGAGTTCCGCGCTGGTCCGGCCGGTCACGAGCAGCAGCAGGATGTCCTGCTGGGACAGCGCCGGAATCGACGAAAGATGGTAGTCGAGGGACGTTTCCGAGGCGTCGAGATCGAAGAGAACCCGGTACCCGTGGATCCGCGTCTCCCCCCGCGCCACCAGCTGGACCGGCCGGCCCCGGGGGTCATCGAGGATCACCTGCCCCGACAGGATCCGGTAGTCGACCCCCCGCAGGCTGAAGCGTCCGCCCTCGAGGAGGGTGATCGTCCCCGCGAACTCCGGCGTCGCCAGGCTCCCGGTCGCCCGGATCCGGGTGGCGGCGACCAGCTCGGCCACGTCGTTCCGGACCACCAGCGAGTCGTCCGCGACGAACTCCACGTCGAGGGCCACCCGGGACAGCGGCCCCTCGGGCCCCAGGGTGGGCGCCTGCCACCGCCGCCGCCGGGCGCTCGAGAGAAACCCGAAGGGGCCGCCGTATCTCCCCGCCAGGAGCTCCACGCGGCCGCGCACCTCCGGGGAAAGGAGCGTGCCGCCGATCCGCAGGTCCGCATCGTACCGGCCGACAAAATCGTCCGGCACGGCCAGCGCCACGTCCCGGGCCGTGACGACCAGGTCGGCGACTCCGGGGCGCCACCCCGGGAGGGCGATCGAGCCCGACAGGGTGACGTCCCCCCCGCCCACCATCGCGTGCCCCCGGACGACCCGGGCCGCGTCGTCCCCCAGGCGCAGTTCGAGTTCGAGCTGGTCGCCCCCGATCCCCGTCGGCAGGTGCCGGATGCGCCCCCCGGCCAGGCGGACGCGCCCGGTGAAGGCGGGGTGCGCCAGCGGGCCCCGGGCGCGCAGGTCGACCTCCACCCTGCCCGCGGCGACCAGGTTCGGGTCCAGGGACTCCAGCACCTCCAGCGGCACCGATCCGGCGAGGGAGAGGTCGATCTCCGGGTTGCCCCCGGCGAGGCGCGCGACCCCCGCCACGGCGAGGGAGCCGCCCCCGGCTTCCTCGAACCGCCAGGGCCGCTCGAGCGCGATCCCGCCGGACCCGACCACGACCGCGGCCGGCTCGGGAGTCTCGAGTTCGAACCCGGAACCGAGAATCCGCGCCCGCAACCCGTGGATCCGGCCCTTCCACGCGGCCGGGTCGAGGAGCGGCCCGGACACGTCCAGGGTGCCGTCCACCACGGTGGCCAGGCCTGCCGGCGGAGAGACCCCCCGCAGGTCGGAGACCCGCTCCAGGAGGTGGAGCTGCCGGGCCTCGACCCGGAGGTGTCCCCGGGCCGCCCCCGGGAGGCCGGTCACCTCCAGCCGTGCGCGGAGGTGGTCGCCGCCGGTCTCCACGGCGAAACCGCCGGGGACACCCTCGATCCCGGCCGTCCCGTCCGGCAGCGGACGCCCCTCCAGCAGGAGGTCCCGCCAGCGGACCCGGCCCGCCGCCATCCAGGTTCCCTCCGGCCCCCGTAGGGCCTCGAGATCGAGCACCGCCCGGCCCCGGAGGTCCACCGGCAGGGGGAACAGCAGGAAGGTGCCCGCGTCCGCTTCCACGCGCACCCGGGGAAGGGCGGCCAGGAGGTCCCGCGGGCCGGGGACCGGCCCCGGGTCGCCCGCGGCGAGCAGGCCCTCCACCCGGGCCCCGAGCCCCGGCACCCGCCCCGCGGCGAGGAAGGTGCCCCCGCCCCCCGTTCCGCGTTCCCCGGCCAGGAACGCCCGGGGCGGATCGGCCCCGAGCCCGCGGGCGGCGGCGACGACCGTGCCCCGGGGGAACGACGGGTCGAGGTCCAGGTCCAGGGAACCGTCCACGAGCCACGGGCCCACCGTCTCCTCGACGGCCCGCAGCCCCGGCACGATCGCCGCCGGCAGGGAAGACGGAACCTGGCGTCCGTCGAGCCGGACCCGCGGGGGTCGCCCGGGCCGCCGGACGACACGGGCGACGATGCCGTCCCCCCAGGCGTCGGCCAGCCGGCCGCTCGCGGTCCAGCGCCGGGGGTCCCGCCAGGTCACCGCCCCTTCCAGGAGGTGCCACCGGCTTCCTCCCACCCGGGGACGCCCGACCGCCACCCGGAGGGACAGGTCGCCGACGGCGGGACCGGTGCCGCCCACCGCGCCGGAGGCCTCGAGACCGGCGGCGCCCAGCCGGCTCCGCAGGTCCCGCGGCAGGAACCCCCGGCGTTCCGCCAGGTCGAGCAGGGCGTTCACTCCCCGGCGCGGCACCCGGAACCGCTCGATCCGGCACCGCCACGGAACGGACGGTCCCGGGGCCCCCTCGAACGAGAACGCGACCTCCAGCGGGCCGCCCGCCCACGTCGCCCGCAGGGAAAGCGCTCCCCCGCTCTCCCCGGCGTGTCCCCGCACCCGCCCGGCCAGGGGAAGGCCGAGCCATCCTCCGTCCAGGTTCCCGTCCCAGGAGACCCGGGGAGCCTCTCCCGGTCCGCCCCCCACCCGGACCCGTGCCCGCACCCGGCCGGAAACCGCGAGTTCCGGGGGAAGGCGGCCCGCGCTCCAGCCCCCCAGGTCCAGGTCCGCCCGGCCGCTCCCGCTCCACCCGCCCTCCCGGCTCCACGTCACCGCCAGGCCTTCCAGCCGGACGAGGCCGGGAACCCGGAGGCGAACGTCCCGGAAGCCGGCCCGGCCCCGGGATGCCTCGAAGACCCCCCCGAGGATGCGGACCTCCCGGCCGGCAACCCGGACGGGGCCTTCCCCCGGCCGGGCCCGGGCCGCCAGTTCCCAGTTCCCGGGAACGCGGGCCTGGAAATCGACGTCGGCCCCGACGACTCCCTCTCCCTGCCCGGGGAGCAGCGCGGCCAGGTCGGCCCGGACCCCGGCCTTCCCGGCCAGGTCCAGGTGGTCCGGGAAGAACCCGATCTCGGCGGAACCGGCGCCCGTCCCGGGGGCCCCGGTCACCCGGA
>CAZOTT010000020.1:0-33753 GCA_964582785.1 uncultured Acidobacteriota bacterium
CATCCAGCGCCTTCCGCAGCGCCGGCAGCGCCTTCGGGTTGCGGATCCGGGCGAGGGCCCGGGCCGCCGCGGCCCGCACCGCGTCGGTGGGCCGGGCCGGCTTGCCCGGCTCGCCCTTCGGTCGGGGAAGCACGGAGACCAGCACGTCCACCGCCTCGTCGGTCCCGATCGTGGCGAGGGCCTCGTCGGCCGCGGGAACCGCGGCCAGGTCGCTCGATTCCCGCAGGATCTTCGCCAGGAGGGGGACGGCCCGGGGATCCCGCGCGGCCTGGGCCCCGAACACCGCCGCACGCTGGACCATTTCGGAGGGATCCCCGAGGCCCCGCCGGAAAACCGCCGCCGCCGCGGGGTCGTGGGGGAAGAATTCCTTCAGCGTGTTGATCACCTCGATCCGGGCCCGGTGGTCCGGGTCGTCCATTCCCGCGCGGCAGAGGTCCCGGGCCGCGGGGACGTTCCACATGCGGCAGGCGGCGCGCAGCGAGCCGTCCCGCACCTTGTGATCCGGGTCCGCGTAGAGCTTCTCCAGCAGGTCCGCCCCCTTGCCGTCGAGGAGCTCGTAGATCGCCCACACCAGCTCCCCGCGGACCTCGGCGCTGGGATCCTGGATCATCTTCTCGAGGATCGGGCGGGCCTTCTCCGCCGGCACCTTGAGGCGCATCATGTCGCGGAGCCCCATGATCCGGTCCCGCATGCTGGCGGACCCCAGCCGCGTGATGACGGCATCCAGGTCGTCGTCGCCGGCGGCGGCGACCACCGATGCCGACAGGGCGACGAGGGCAACCAGCAGGAGCGATACCACGAACGACCGGGGTCTCGGGATCATCGGGCGCTTCCTCCCGGGGGCCGGCAAAGGCCCCTCGCAAGCGGACAAGTGCTCGGGGATCAAGCCTAATGATCGATCGGGAGCTCCGCCACAGGACTTTCGCCTGCCGGTCGCCGGTCGCCGGGGAGGAGGGGCGGGACGGCGGGGCGTTCCCCGGCGCGGGCGCGGCGGACCCACTCCCGGGGCGCCAGCCCCGTCAGCCGGCGGAAGCTGCGGTGGAAGTGCCGGTAGCTCCGGTAACCCACGGCGAAGGCTACCTCGGACAGGCTCCCGGCCCGGGACCGCAGCAGCCCGATGGCCCGGCGGACCCGGACCCGGTGGATGTACTCCGTCAGGGTGACGCCGCAGTGCCGCCGGAAGAGGGTCGAGAGGTAGCTCCGCGTGGCCCCCAGGTGCGCCGCCACCCGGGCCAGGGAGACGTCCTCGACGTAGTGATCGTCGATGAAGGCCCGGGCCCGGGCGACCAGGGGGTGGACCCGGAGCCGGGCTTCGGCGGGGGCCGGCAGGGCCTCGCGCAGCAGGCCCCGGAACACGGCGGCGAGTCGGCGGTCCCGCTCCCCGTCCGCCAGGACCAGGAGCCAGCGTTCCCGCTCCCGGCCGGACACGGGATCCCGGCGGAAGGCGCCGGCCGCTGCCAGGAGCAGGTCGTAGAGCACGAGGGCCGGGACCACCCGGCCGAGGCCGGACAGCGACCCGGGCAGGCGCTCGGCCGCCTCGTGGAAGGCCCGCAGGTCCAGGGCCTCCAGGGCCCGGCGCGCGTTCCAGAGGGGGGCGACCCGGTCGAGAACCGGCGGCCGGGGGGCCGCGCGCTCCTCCGTGCCGAACCCGGGCCCGTATCCCTGCCGGACGTCCACCATCTGCCGGACCTCCCCTCCGGGGCCGGCGTCGCCGACCCGCGGAGGATGGGTACGGTGACCGGGCCGCGGGGGCAAGGGTTTCCCCTTTCCGGGGGCTCGTTGCCGCTCCTTCCGGCACCGTGGTAGCCTGCACCGGCTTCCGGTGGCGGGGTGCCTTTCCGCCGGGGAGGGCCGCCCACCGCCTTCGGGGCGGAACCGGGGCGTTCATGAATCTGCCGACCATTCTCACGATCTTCCGGATCTTCCTGGTCCCGATCCTGGTCGTGGTCCTCCTGGCACCCCCGTCCCACCTGGCGGACGCTCCCCTCTTCGGGGCGGCCTCGCCGGCCCCCCGGGAGATCCTCGGGGTGGCGATCTTCCTCCTGGCCACCGCTACCGACATCCTCGACGGGTGGCTGGCCCGGCGGCGGCGCCAGGTGACGGTGATCGGCACCCTCCTCGACCCGCTGGCGGACAAGCTGCTCACCTCCGCCGCGTTCATCTCGCTCGTGGCGATGGAGCTCGCCCCCGCCTGGATGGTCGTGATCATCATCGGGCGGGAATTCGTCGTGTCGGGCCTGCGCTCGGTCCTGCTGACGCGGGGGATCGTCCTGCCGGCATCCCCCTGGGGAAAGCTGAAGACCGCTTCCCAGGTGGTCGCCATCGTCCTGCTGATCCTGACACGAACCCTCGACCGGTGGGGGCGGTACGGCGTGCTCGGTGTCGCCGCCCTCTGGATCTCGATGCTGCTCGCCCTGGGTTCCGCCGCCCACTACGTGTGGAAGGCGGTCCGGATCGCCCCCGGCCTGCTCGCGGAGGGCGTGGAGGGCGGGCCGGGAGGACAGCGATGAGACGCCCGCAGGCCACGTTCGTCGCGGTGGGAAGCGAGCTGGTCTCGGGCCGCCGGGACGAGCGCAACGGTCCCTGGCTCGGCGCCCAGCTCGGGGCGCTCGGGGTGGAACTGACCTCCCGGGTACTGGTGGAAGACGACGAGGAGCGCATTGCCGTCGCGGTGGAGACCGCCCTGGCTTCCGGTTGCGACCTGGTCGTCGTGTCCGGGGGCCTGGGCCCGACCGTGGACGACCGGACCCGGCAGGCCGTGGCGAGGGCCCTGGGGGTCCCCCTGGCCGTGGAGCAGGGGCTGCTGGAGACCCTGGAGCGCAGGTACCGGGACCGGGGCCGGGAGATGCCGGAGGGGGCGCGGGTGATGGCGTGCGTCCCGGAAGGGGCGGAACCGGTTCCGAACCCGAAGGGCTCCGCCCCGGGTTTCGTCCTGCGCCGTCGCCGCGCCCTCTTCTTCGCCCTGCCGGGAGTGCCCGCCGAGTTCCGCGCGATGGTGGAGCGTTCGGTCCTCCCGCTGGTGCGGCGGGAACTGGCGGGCAGCTCGGTGCTGCTGACGGGGGCCCTCCGGACGGCGGGCCTGCCGGAGGTGGAAGTGGCGCGGCGGGTCGGCGAGGTGCTGCCGGCGGACCCGCGGCTCCGCGCGGGGTTCTACGCCCGACCGGGAGAGGTGGAAGTGGCCCTGGCCGCGCGGGGGGACGACGAGGCCGACGCGCGGGACCTCCTCGAGACGGCGATGGAGAAGGTGGCCCGCGTGCTCGGCGACGCCTGCTACGGCAGGGACGAGGACACGCTGGTCGGGGTCCTGGGCCGGCTGCTTGTCGGGCGCGGGGCCCGCCTGGGCGTGGCGGAGTCGTGTACCGGGGGGCTGGTGGCCAAGCGGGTGACCGACCTGGCGGGGGCCAGCGGTTTCTTCGCCGGGGGGATCGTCGCCTACGCGAACGACGAGAAGACCCGGTTCCTCGGCGTGCCCGGGACGCTCCTCGACCGGTGCGGCGCCGTCAGTCCCGAGACCGCCGTCGCCATGGCCCGGGGGGCGCGGGAGCGGCTGGGCGTCGAGGTGGCGGCGGCGACGACGGGGATCGCGGGGCCGGGGGGCGGCAGCGACACGAAGCCGGTCGGACTCGTCTACCTCGCGGTCACGGACGGCGAAGTCGAGCGGGTGACCCGCCACGTCTTCCCGGGGGACCGGGGGGCCATCCGGGCCTGGGCGACGACGATCGTCCTCGAGCAGGTCCGGCGGCTCCTGCTCGGAATCGAGCCCCTCGGCGAGGTCTCGGAGGCGGGGGAGGACCGGTGTTGAACCGGTGGCGCCTGTTCATCGCCGTCCCCGTCCCGGGAGAGACCCGGGCGGCAATGGTCGACTGGCTCGGTTCCTGGGATGCCCGCCGCCGGGGCTGGCGCCCGGTCCGGGCGGAAGGAATCCACCTCACCCTGCGGTTCCTCGGCGACACCGACCCGGGGATCGTTCCCGGGCTGGCCGAGGCCCTGGCCGGGGTGGGCGCCGCCAGCCGGCCCGCGGCCCTCGTCGGGGCGGGGTGGGGAGTCTTTCCCGGGCCCGCCCGGCCCCGGGTCCTGTGGGCGGGCCTGCGGGGTGACCCGGGGCCGCTCCTCGACCTGGCGCGCCGGGTGGAGGAGATGGCCGTCCGGCTCGGTTTCCCCCGGGAGCGGCGGCCGTTCCGCGCCCACCTGACGCTGGCCCGCGCGCGCCGCGACCGGCGCCCCGGGCTGCCGGGCGGGCCGGACTCCCGCGCCCCGGAGTTCGGCCCGGTCCCGGTGCGGGAAGCCGTCCTGTACCGTTCCCACCTGGAGCCGGCGGGCGCCCGCTACGAGGCCCTCGCCCGGGCGCCGGTCGGGGGGGAAGGCTCGCCGTGACCGCCCGGGTCGTCCTCGCTGTCCTCGCGGGATTCGCTCTCGGGTCGATCCCGTTCGGGCTGCTGGTCTCCCGCCTGGCCGGCCGGGAGGACCCCCGCCGGGTCGGTTCGGGGAACATCGGGGCGACGAACACGCTGCGGGCTGCCGGCCCGCTGCCCGGCGTGCTGACCCTGGTTCTCGACATGGGGAAGGGGGCCGCCGGCTGGTGGGTCGGGGCCCGGTGGCTGATGCCGGCGGGAGCCCCGGCCTGGGCCTGGGCGGCGGTCCTGGTCGCGCCGGTCGCCGGTCACTGCTGGCCCCCCTGGCTGGGGTTTCGCGGGGGGAAGGGGGTCGCGAGCACCCTCGGGGTGCTCCTGGCGGCCGACCCCCGACTGGCCGCGGTGGCCCTCGGTGTCTTCCTCGTGCTCGCCCTCCCGACCAGGATCGTTTCCCTCGGTTCCCTCGGCGCGTCCCTGGCCGCGGCGCTGGCGGCCGGGATCCTCCCCGGCACGGCGGCGGGGATCCCCGCTGGAACCGCCGTGCTGGCGCTGATTGTGTGGATCCGTCACCGGGACAACCTGCGCCGGCTGGTCCGGGGCGAGGAGCGGCGGATCGGCGGTTCCCGGGAAGGGGCATCCCGATGAAGATCGCGGTCCTCGGCGCGGGTTCGTGGGGGACCGCCCTGGCGGTTCACCTGGCGTCCCGCCACGACGTGACGCTGTGGGCCCGGCGGGAATCGTTCGCCGCGGAGATCGAGACGGAGCGGGAGAACCCGCTCTACCTGCCCGGTGTCCGGTTCCCGGACAGCCTGCGGGTCACCGCGGCCCCGGACCGGGCGCTGGCGGGCGCCGGGGCGGTCGTCCTCGCGGTGCCCACCCAGGCCCTCCGGCAGGTGCTGGCCGCCATCGGCCCGGGGGTGTTCCCCCCCGGCGCGGGGCTCGTCCTCGCCTGCAAGGGGATCGAGGTGGCGACCCTGGCCCTGCCGGACCGGATCGTCCTCGAGTCCCTGGGGGAGGGGTCCTCCGGGCGGACCGTCGTCCTCACGGGACCGTCGTTCGCGCGGGAGCTGGCCGAGGGACAGCCCACGGCGGTGGTGGCCGCCGGCCCGGCCGGCCCGGCCCGGCGGGTCCAGGAGGCGTTTGCCGGGGCGAACCTGCGGGTCTACCGCTCGGACGACCGGCTGGGGGCGGAGCTGTGCGGCGCCCTCAAGAACGTCGTCGCCATCGCGGCCGGCGTGGCGGACGGCCTCGGGTTCCGTTCCAACACGATGGCGGCCCTGGTCACCCGGGCCCTGGCGGAGATCGCCCGCCTCGGCACGGCGATGGGGGCCCGGCGGGAGACGTTCATGGGGCTGGCCGGCCTCGGGGACCTGGTGCTGACCTGCACCGGGAACCTGTCCCGCAACCGGCGGGTCGGCCGCGAACTCGGGCGCGGGCGGCCGCTCCGGGAGATCCTCGCGGAGACCCGGGAAGTGGCCGAGGGGGTGGAGACGGCGCGGGCAGTGGTCCGGCTCGCCCGGCGGCACCGGGTCGAGATGCCGATCTCGACCGAGGTTCATGGCATCCTGTTCGAGGGAAAGGACCCGCGGCGGGCCCTGGCCGATCTCCTGGCCCGTCCGTTGCGGGCCGAGCCCGAGGACGGGAAGACGTGATCGACACGCACTGCCACATCCTGCCCGGAATCGACGACGGCGCGGCCGACCGCCGGACGGCGGTCCAGATGGCCCGGATCGCCGTCGAGGACGGGGTGACGACCGTGGTGGCCACGCCCCACGTGCGGGAAGGGGACTGGTGGAACGAGCGGCCGGAGGTGCTCGCCGCCGTCGAGGAGTTCCGGGGCGTCCTGGCCGACGAGGGGATTCCGCTGGAGATCGCGCCGGGGGCCGAGGTTCACCTGGCGCCCCGCCTGGCGGAACGCGTGAAGAAGGGGCGGCTGGCGACCTACGGCGACACGGGAATGTGGCTGCTCCTCGAGTGCCCGTACCGCACCCGGCCGATCCGCCTCGAGGAAACCGTCTTCGAGCTGAAGCTGGCCGGGATCCAGCCGGTGATCGCCCACCCCGAGCGGACCCGGTGGTTCCTCGAGGACCCGTCCCGCTGGGAACGGATCGTGGAACTGGGGGCCCTCGGGCAGATGACGAGTTCGAGCCTCCTCGGCACCTTCGGCCGCGCGATCCGCGCCGTCGCGGAGGAATGGGTCCGCCGGGGACTGGTGCACGTCCTCGGGTCGGACGCCCACGACCCGGAGTACCGTCCCCCCCGCCTCGCGGCGGCCCGGGACCGCTGGGCGGAGCTGGCGGGGGAGGAGGCGGCCCGCCGCGCCACCCTGGACTGGCCCCGGGCGTTCCTCGCGGGGGAGGCCGTGGAACCGCCGCCCCCGCGCCCGCCCGAGCCGCCGCGCCGCGGGTTCCTCGCGCGGCTGTTCCGGCGCTGATGGGCTATCCTGCCGGCGGCGCGACCCCCGGTCGGGACGCGGAGGAGAGAACGATGGGGAAGCCGGGCTGGATCCTCGCGGCGGGCCTGCTGCTGGCGGTGATCGCCGCTCCCGGGTGCGCGACTCCCGGTCCCGCGGAGCCGCCGCCGCGGAAGGACGGTCCGTTGCAGCACTACAAGCTCGCCCAGGCGTACTTCGAGCAGGGGAACGCCCCCCTGGCCCTCGACGAGATCCACCGCGCGGAACGGATGGCCGGCGGGGAGGCGAAGATCCTTCCCGTGCTCTACTACTACGAGGGGTACATCCACTGGAGCGGGGAGAACTGGGAAGCGGCGGCCCGGGCCTTCCAGCGGGCGCTGGCGGCCAACCCGGGCTACGTCGACGCCAGCATGCTCCTCGCCGCCTGCCTCGAGAAGATGGGCCGTCCCGGCGACGCGATCAAGGTCCTGGACCGGGCGCTGACGAACCGGGCCTACGCCTTCCCGGAAAAGATCTGGCTGAACCGGGCCCTGATCGAGAAACGGATGGGGAGGATCGACCTGGCCCTGGCGGACCTGCGGCGCGCGGTGGAGATCCGGCCCCAGTACTACCGGGGGCACTGGGAACTCGCCCGGGTGCTCGACCGGCTGGGACGGTCGGACGAGGCCCTCGCCGAGTACGGCGTCGCCGCCCCGGGTTTTCCCGACGACCCGGAGTTCCTCTACGAGCGGGGAGCCGCCCTCTTCCGCGCGGGCAGGACCGGGGAGGCGGCCGGCCTCCTGCGGCGGGTCATGGAACTGGCGCCCGGTTCCTCGTGGGCCGAGAAGGCGAGGGACCTGCTGGAGGTGATCGGCTGATGCTGGGGCGGCTGCGCGACAGGATCCGGAGCGGTCTCCGGAAGACCCGGGAGAGCCTCCGGGAGCGGATCGGGACGATCCTCCCGGCGGGAAGCGGCGGGCGGGAGGTGGACGCCTCCATGCTGGACGAGCTGGAGGAGGCCCTGGTCCTGGCCGACCTGGGCGCGGAACTGGCGATGGAGCTGCGGGACGGGCTGGAGGAACGGGTCCTCGGCCGGCGGGTCTCGGGCCCGGACGAGCTGGCCGGGATGCTGGAAGAGGAACTGCTGGCCCTCCTGCCCCCGCCGTTTCCCGAGAACCGCCCGGAGTCCGGCCCGCGGGTCACGCTGCTGGTCGGCGTCAACGGGTCGGGGAAGACGACCACCACCGGGAAGCTGGCGGCCCGCTGGGCCCGGCAGGGCCGGAAGGTCGTCGTGGCGGCGGCGGACACGTTCCGGGCCGCCGCCGTCGAGCAGCTCGTCCTCTGGGGGGAACGGGCGGGGGCGCGGGTGATCCGGGCCCGGCAGGGGGCGGACCCGGCGGCCGTCGCCTGGGACGCGGCGACGGCGGCGGTGGCGTCCGGGGCCGACGAGCTGCTGGTGGACACCGCCGGGCGCCTGCACAACAAGAAGCCGCTGATGGACGAGCTGGCCAAGATCTCGCGCTCCGTCAGCCGGACGATCCCGGGGGCGCCCCACGACACCCTGCTGGTCCTCGACGGGACCACCGGCCGGAACGCCGTGCTCCAGGCGCGGGAATTCGCCCGGGTGACACCGGTCACCGGGCTGGTCCTGACGAAACTGGACGGGACGGCGAAGGGGGGCGTCGCGATCGCCATCGGCCGGGAACTCGGTCTCCCGGTCCGCTATGTCGGCATGGGCGAGGGGGTGGACGACCTCCTCGACTTCGACGCCCGGGAGTACGTGCGCGGGCTGCTGGAGCCCGCCGGCGGTCCCGCGTGAACGCCGGGGGGGACGCGGGAGCGTTCCGCCGGGCCCTGGAACTGGCCGCCCGGGGGGGGCGGTTCACCGCTCCCAACCCACGGGTCGGGGCGGTCCTGGTCCGGGGGGGGCGGATCGTGGGGGAGGGATGGCACCGGCGGGCGGGAGAGCCCCACGCGGAGGCGATCGCCCTCGACCGGGCGGGGGAAGCGGCCCGGGGCGCGACCCTCTACGTCACGCTGGAGCCGTGCAGCCACGAGGGCCGCACCCCGGCCTGCGCCCGGCGCATCGTGGCGGCGGGAGTCGCCCGGGTGGTCGTGGGCCTCGTGGATCCGGACCCGCGGGTCCGGGGAAGCGGGATCCGCATCCTCGAGGAGGCGGGACTGCGGGTGGAGCTGGTGCGGGGAGACCTGGCGCGGGCGGCCGAGGAGATGCTGGAGGACTACCTCGTCCACCGGCGCCGGGGACGGGCGTTCCTCGTGCACAAGGTCGCCGCCACCCTGGACGGGAAGATCGCGGACCGGGACGGGGAGTCCCGGTGGATCACCGGGGAAGGGGCGCGGGAACGGGGCAGGGAACTGCGGGACCGCTGCGGGGCGGTTCTCGTCGGCGCGGGGACGGTCCTGGCGGACGACCCGGTCCTGCTTCCCCCCACCCGGGAGGCCGAGCCGCCCTTCCTCCGCGTGGTGCTCGACGGCCGCCTGCGGGTGGCCCCGTCCGCCCGGCTCTTCCGCGAGGGACCGGAGTCCCCCGTAGTGGTCTGCACGACCCGGGCGGGGCTCGCCTCCGGGGACCCGCGGCCCCTGGCCCTCGCCGGCGCCGAGGTCCTGGTGCTCCCCGCGGCGGGCGACGACCCGTTCGCCGTGGATCCCGCCGCCCTTCTCGCGGAGCTGGCCCGCCGGGACGTGCTCGGGGTCCTGCTCGAGGGCGGCGGCGTCACGGCGGGCCGCTTCCACGCGGCCGGGCTGGTGGACCGGGTGGACTGGTTTCTCTCCCCGTCGGTCCTGGGCGACCCCGGGGCCCGGCCCGCGGTCCTGGCCGGACCCCGCGCCCTCGGCGACCGCTTCCCCTTCCGCGTTGCGGCCGTGGAGCGGGTGGGAGACGATATCCACGTGATCGCCCGCCCGGTCCGGCCCTGAGCGTCCCGCCGACCCCCGGGCGTTCCGGCGAGGAGGGGTACCTTGTTCACCGGCCTGGTCCAGGACGTCGGCCGGATCGCCGCCACCCGGCGTTCCGGGGCGGGCCTCGCCATCGAGGTCCGGCATTCCCTGCCCGGCGAGCCGCCGGTGCGGGGGGAGAGCATCGCCGCCGACGGCTGCTGCCTGACCGTGACCGGGACCGGCCCCGGGTTCTTCCGGGCGGACCTGTCCCCGGAAACCCTGGAACGCACCGGGGGCACCCGGCGGTGGCGTCCCGGCCGGCGGGTGCACCTGGAGCGGGCGCTGCGGGTGGGGGACCGGGTCGGCGGGCACCTGGTCCAGGGACACGTGGACGGGGAGGTCCGGGTCCTCGCCCTGCGGCGGGTGCCGGGGGGGGGAGCCGTGCTGCGGGTCGAGTTGCCCCGTTCGGCCCGGTCGGCCGTCGTGGAGAAGGGATCGGTCGCCCTCGACGGGGTCAGCCTGACGGTGGCCCGCGTCGGGGGGGGCTGGTTCGAGGTGGCGCTGGTGCCGGAAACGCTGCGCAGGACCCGCCTCGGGCGGTGCCGGCCGGGGGAACGGCTCTGCGTGGAATGGGACGTGGTGCTCAGGGCCGCCGCCGCGCGGCGCGGCCGCTGAAGGAGCGCGACATGCCGTTCGCCACGATCGAGGAGGCCCTCGAGGAGATCCGCGCCGGCCGGATGGTCGTCGTGGTCGACGACGAGGACCGGGAGAACGAGGGCGACCTGACGATCGCCGCCGAGAAGGTGACCCCCGAGGCGATCAACTTCATGGCGAAGCACGGGCGGGGACTCGTCTGCCTGCCGATGACGGGGGAACGGCTCGACGAGCTGAAGATCCCGCTGATGGTCCCGGAGAACACGACCCGCTTCCAGACGGCCTTCTGCGTCTCGATCGAGGCCCGGGTCGGGACGACCACCGGCATCTCCGCGGCCGACCGGGCCGCCACGGTCCGGGCCGCGATCGACCCGGCGACCCGTCCCGAGGACCTGCTCCGGCCGGGACACATGTTTCCCCTGCGCGCGGCGCCGGGGGGTGTCCTGCAGCGGGCCGGGCAGACGGAGGCGGCGGTCGACCTGGCGCGCCTGGCCGGCCTCTACCCGGCCGGTGTCATCTGCGAGGTGATGAAGGAGGACGGCACGATGGCCCGCGTGCCGGACCTCGAGGAGTTCTGCGCCGAGCACGGCCTGAAGATGATCACGATCGCCGACCTGATCCGGTACCGGATGGCCCACGAGCGGCTCGTCCGGCGGGTCGCCAGCCCGCGGCTGCCCACGGACTACGGGGAATTCACCCTCCACGCGTTCGAGAACGACGTGGACGGCCGGACCCACCTCGCCCTGGTCCGGGGCGAGATCGATCCCGACGAGCCGGTGCTCGTCCGGGTGCACTCGGAGTGCCTGACCGGCGACGTGTTCGCCTCCCGCCGGTGCGACTGCGGCAGCCAGCTGCACCGGGCGATGCGGATGGTCCAGGAGGAGGGGAGGGGGGTGATCCTCTACCTCCGGCAGGAGGGCCGGGGCATCGGGCTGGCGAACAAGCTGCGGGCTTACGAGATCCAGGACCAGGGGAAGGACACGGTCGAGGCGAACCTGGCCCTCGGGTTCCGGGCGGACCAGCGGGACTACGGGATCGGGGCCCAGATTCTCCACGACCTGGGAGTGCGCAAGATCCGCCTGCTGACGAACAACCCGCGGAAGTTCGTCGGTCTCCGGGGGTACGGCCTCGAGATCGTGGAACGGGTTCCCCTGGAGATCCCGCCGAACGAGGAAAACGCCGCCTACCTGCGGACGAAGAAGCTCAAGCTGGGTCACCTGCTGGGCGAAGTCTGAGCGGACCGCGCCCGCTCCATCTTCTTGACGGGACGGCGGATCGTGCTATCGTGCGGGGGGTTTTGCGCGCCCCGCCCGGGGCGCGGAGGGTGGACTCTTGTTCGACTCGCTCACCGAGCGCCTGGCCGGCGTCCTCGACCGCCTCCGGTCGGGGGGACGGATCACCGAGAAGGACCTGGACGGGGCCCTGCGGGAGATCCGGCTCGCCCTCCTGGAGGCGGACGTGTCGTTCAGGGTCGTCCGCCGCTTCCTCGCGACCGTCCGGGAGAAGGCGCTCGGCGAGGAGGTCCTGAAGAGCCTGACGCCCGGCCAGGCCGTCATCCGGATCGTCCGGGACGAGCTCGTCGAACTCCTCGGCGGGGACGACGCGACCCGTCCCCTCGCGGTCGCCTCCCGGCCCCCGTCGGTCTACATGCTGGTCGGCCTCCAGGGGTCGGGGAAGACGACCACGGCGGGAAAGCTCGGCCGCTGGCTGAAGGCCCGGGGCCGGCATCCCCTCGTCGCGCCGGTGGACCTGGCCCGTCCCGCGGCGGTGCTCCAGGCGATCCAGGTCGCCGGGCAGGCGGGAATCGCCGCCTACGAGCACGACGGCACGGGCACCCCGGTGGGACGGGCCCGGGAGGCGGTGGAATACGCCCGCGGCCGGGGGTTCGACGTGGTCCTGCTGGACACGGCCGGCCGGCTCCACGTCGACGAGGCCCTGATGGACGAGCTCGAACAGCTCGCCGCGGCCGTGGAGCCGGTGGAGATCCTCTACGTCGCGGACGCGATGACCGGCCAGGACGCGGTCACGTCGGCCCGGGCGTTCCGGGAGCGGGTGAACCTCACCGGCGTCATCCTGACGAAGCTGGACGGGGACGCCCGGGGCGGGGCCGCCCTCTCCGTCGCCGCCGTCACCGGGGTGCCGGTCCGGTTCGCCGGGGTCGGGGAGAAGACCGACGCGCTGGAGCCGTTCGATCCCTCCCGCATGGCGGGACGGATCCTCGGCATGGGAGATGTCCTCGGCCTGATCGAGAAGGCCGAGGAAGCGTTCGACCGGGAGGAGGCGGAGCGCCTCGAGAAGGCGGTCCGGCGCCGGCAGTTCACGCTCGAGGATTTCCGCGCGACGCTCCGGCAGCTGCGGAAGATGGGGCCCCTCGAGCAGGTGCTCGGCATGATCCCCGGGGTCCGGCTTCCCGAGGACGCCGAGGTCGACACGCGCCAGATCGCCCGGATGGAGGCGATCATCAATTCGATGACCGCCCAGGAGCGGCGGAACCACCGCATCCTCAACGGCTCGCGGCGCCGGCGGATCGCCCGCGGGTCGGGGACCACGGTCCAGGAGGTCAACCGGCTCCTGAAGCAGTTCCTGGACATGCAGAAGATGATGAAGAAGCTCGGCGGGGCGCCGGGCAAGAACCGGCTGCGCCGCCTGCTCGGCCGCTGAGAGGAAGGAGAAACGACCGTGCTCAAGATCAGGCTCCGGCGGGAAGGATCCCGCAACCACCCGTTCTTCCGGGTGGTGGTTTCCGACTCGCGGAACACCCCGACGGGTCCGAACGTGGAGATCCTCGGCTACTACGACCCGTCCGAGCGGAAGAAGCCGTCGCTGTGGATCGACGTGGAGAAGTACGAGGGCTGGATCGCCCGCGGCGCCCACGCTTCCGACACGGTCCGCAGCCTGGTGAAGAAGGTGAAGGCGATGGCGAAAACCGCCGCGGAGGCCGCCGAGTGAACCGGGACGACGAGCGGATGCGGGCCGCCCTCGGGCAGGTCGCCCGGGCCCTCGTCGCCCACCCGGACCAGGTCGAGGTCCGGGTGCTCGACGGGCGCCGGGCCACCCGGTTCGAGATCCGCTGCGCCCCGGAAGACCGGGGACAGGTGATCGGCAAGGAGGGGATGACCATCCGTTCCCTCCGGGTCCTCTCCGCGATTTCCGCCCATCGGCATCACCGGCGCTTCGAGGTCGAGGTCCCGGGGTAGGAAGACGGTGGCCGGCCGGGAGGTCATCCTCGCCCGTCTCCGCCGTCCGTGGGGGCGGCGCGGGGAGCTGCTGGCCGACCTCCACACCGACTGGCCGGCGGAACGGTTCGTCCCCGGGGCGACCTTCACGGTGGAACTGCCGGACGGCAGCCGCCGGGAAGTGACGATCCGGTCCTGGCGGCGGCTGGGGGAGCGCGACCTCCTGGCCCTCGAGGGGGTCACGGGGATCGGGGAGGCGGAGGGCCTCGCCGGGGGCGTGCTCGTCGCCGCGGCCGACGACCTGCCCGACCTGGCGGCCGGCGAGCCGTGCCAGGCGGATCTCCCGGGCCTGGCCGTGGAACTGCCGGACGGGAGCCGGGTCGGGGTCGTGGAGCGGCTCGAGGAGGCCCCCGGGGGCGACCTGCTGGTCGTCCGGCTGGCGGAGGGAGGGGAAGCGCTGGTGCCGCTGGCCCCGGCGATCACCCGGGTGATCGACCCGGCCGGGGGCCGGGTGGTGATCGACCCCCCGGCCGGCCTGCTGGACCCGGCCCGGGCCGTGGCGGCAGGGCCGTCCCGGGGCCCCCGGGCGGAGAAGGGGGACGCGGAATGAGCCGGGAACGGCCGCTCCGGGAGTTCGTGGTCGTCACGATCTTCCCGGACGTGTTCCCGGGGCCCCTGGCCCGGGGAGTGGTGGGGCGGGCCCTCGAGCGGGGGCTGCTCCGCCTTTCCGCCCGGAACCTCCGGGACTGGGCGGAACCCCCGCACCGGGTGGTGGACGACACGCCGTTCGGGGGCGGGGCCGGCATGGTGCTGAAGCCGGAACCCCTGTTCCGGGCGGTGGACGCGATCCGGGGCGAGGCCCCGGACCGGAAGACGAGGGTGATCCTGCTGGACCCGGCCGGCCGGCGGTTCGACCAGGGGGTGGCCCGGGAGCTGGCCGCGGTGGAACGGCTCGTGTTCCTCTGCGGCCGCTACGAGGGGGTGGACGAGCGGGTGAGGGAACACGCGGTGGACGACGAGATCAGCATCGGCGACTATGTTCTTTCCGGTGGCGAGATCCCGGCGATGGTCGTCATCGACGCCGTCGCCCGGCTCGTTCCCGGCGTGGTGGGGGAGCCGGAATCGCTCGTCCGCGAGTCGTTCGAGGTGCCGCTGCTCGACCACCCCCACTACACGCGGCCCGCGGAGTTCCGCGGGTGGCGGGTGCCCGAGGTGCTGCTGTCCGGGCACCACGCGAGGATCGAGGCATGGCGCCGGTCGGCCGCGCGGGAGCGGACCCGGCGCCGGAGGCCGGACCTGATCCGGGCCCGCGGGGAGCCTGCCCCGCGGGGCCCGCGCGAGGGAAACGACGATGAGTGACGACATCATCCGGAGCATCGAACGGGCCCAGCTCAAGGCCGACATCCCGGACTTCGGCCCCGGTGACACCGTGCGCGTCCACGTACGGGTCCGGGAGGGAGAGAAGGAACGGATCCAGGTCTTCCAGGGGGTCGTCCTGGGGCGCAAGCACGGGAAGCAGTCCACCCGGTCGACCTTCCGGGTGCGGAAGATCTCGGGAGGCATCGGGGTCGAGCGGGTCTTCCCCCTGCACTCGCCGATGATCGCGAAGATCGAGGTGGTCCGCTACGGCCGGGTCCGCCGGGCCAAGCTCTACTACCTCCGGGAACGTTCCGGGAAGGCTGCCCGGATCAGGGAGCGTCGCCGGGCCTGAGCCGGTGGCGACGACCCGCCAGGATCTCCTCCGGGAGGCGGAGAGCGCGGCACGTCGCGGGGATCTCGCCCGCGCGGCCGAGGTCTACGCACGGATCCTGGAACGGACCCCCAACGACCTGGCGATCCGCCAGCGACTGGGCGATGCCCTGGCCCGGAGCGGCCGGGAGAACGAGGCCCGGGACGTGTTCCGGCGGCTCTCCGAGGACTACTGGAACGGTGGTTACCGGGCCCGGGCGCTCGCGGTCCTCCGCCGGGCGGTCCGGCTCGGAGAGCCGGACCCGGAGCTGCTGACGCTCCTCGGGGAACGGACCCTCGAGCAGGGGCTGGTCGCCGACGCCCGCGAACCCCTGCTCCAGGCGGCTCGGGCGTGGGAGGCCCGGGGGGACGTGGACCGGGCGGCCGGGGCCTGGCGGCGGCTGGCCGAGGCGTTTCCCCGGGACGTGGAGGCCCGCCGGGCTCTCTGCCGGCTGGCGGACGCCGCGGGGGACGCGGCCGGCCGGGCCCGGGCCCGGGCGGAGCTGGCGGAGGTCCTGGCCCGGACCGGGGACCCGGAAGGCGCCGTGGCCGCCTTCCGGGACGCCCTCGGGGCGGACCCCGGGTCCCTCGCGGCCCTCGATACCCTTCCGTCCCTGCTGCCCCCCCTCCTCGAGGCGGCCCCGCCACCCGACGCGGACCTGTTCGCGGCGGAGGACCCGGTGGTCGGGGCCGGGCTCCTGCTGCTCCGGGTGTCCCTCGAGCACCATGCCGGCCGGCCGGCGGACGGGGACCGGGTGGCGTCCCTCCTCGAGGGGGACGACGTGCCCCCCCGGCTGCGGTTGTGGGCGGGAAGGGTGCTTCTCGACCTGGGGGACCTCGAGGGGGGCCGCCGGGGGATCCTCGCCGGGGCCCGGGCCCTGGCGGAAAACGAGGACGTCCGGGACCTGCTGATCGGGTCCCTCTCCGGCCTGCTGACCCGCGACCCGGGGGCGGCCGAGGCGATGGAACTGCTCGAGCGCCTGACGTCCGAGCCCGGGGAACCGGAGAACGCGCCGGAAGCCGGGCCGCCCGGGGACCGGCTCCCGGCCGGGGACGGCGGCGGGACCGCCCCAGCGGCGGGGAGCGGGGGAGGGGCGCGGGCCCCGGACCCGGCCCACCTGGAGGCCCGGCTGATCGAGGCCCGGCGCCTGCTGGCCCACGGCCTCGCCGACCGGGCACGTGCGGTCCTCGAGGAGGTGGCAGCGGCCGCCCCGGGGCACCCGGGACTCGCCGGCCTGCGGCGTGAGGTGGAAGAAGCCCTGCGCCCGGGGGAGGCTCCCCGGCCCCGGGCGGGTGCTTCCGACCGGGACACGGTGATCCCCCTGGGGGACGGGTCGGAGGGGGCCGACGACGACGGCTTCGAGATCGTGCTCGACGAGTTCGACCAGCCGGGGGACGATTCTCCCCGGCAGGGCGGGGGCGATTCTCTCCCGGACTCTTCGGGGACCGCCCCGGTTCCCGTTTCGGCCGGGTCGCCGGCCGCGGGATCCCCGGAGAAGGAGCCCGGGGGACTCGACATCGGGCACCTGGCGCAGGAGGTACGCGCCGCCGTCTCGGGGGAGGACGCCGAGACCACTTTCCAGATGGGACTCGGTCTCGTGCAGATGGGCCTCGTGGACGAGGCCGCGGAGGTGCTCCGCCCGGTCGTCCGTTCCCCGGGGCGGGGGTGGGACGCGGCGCTGGTCCTGGCCCGGGCGTATGCCGGGGCCGGGAGACCGGGAGAGGCCCTTTCCTGGGGGCGGCGGGTTCTCGAGTCGGACCTTCCCCGTTCCCCCGAGGCGGAACGGGAACTTCTCGGGGTTCTCGTCCGGGTGGCCCGGGAGGCCGGTGACCAGGGCCAGCTGGAGGAGCTGGAACGGCGGCTCCGGGAACTGCCCGAACCGGCGTGAGGCGGGACGTCACGATCTTGACATCAGGGCGTCAAGAATCCGACACACGGCCCCGGCCGGGGTGCGCGGCCTTCTTTCCTGCAACACGCTGATTTTTCATTGGTTTGCGGAGATGGGGGCAGCTCGCGCCCCGGAACCCGGCGTGCGGTCCGGGCCGGGTGGCCGGTTCCCGAACGCGAACTCGGACGGCCCGTGTGCAGCAACAGGGCAGCCGGAATCGCGCGCAGGTCGAGCATTCCCGGGGGGTGGCAACCCCTTCCGGACGAGGATGGCACGTTTCATGCTTGGAGAGAGGGCACGAGAAGGGCGCGCGGGGCGCGCCACCGGCGCGGCGGCCGGTCACACGTTGACGCGGATTGCCTGACCAAACACCCCTTCCCAACCCCTTCCCTTGACGCTGGAGACAGACGAGACCGGCCGCCGCCAAACCTTCCCGGATCGTTCCCGGGCCTCCCCGCGGGGAGGCCCTTGCCGTGCCCGGCGAACGTTCGGCGTCCCGGTCTCCCGTTTCGGCGCCCACCGGGACGGGGGACGCCGGCGCCGGTCCGGCAACCTGCCTGGAAGCCAACAGGTTGTGACCCCCGTCGCCCGGGTGCCCCGGGAGAGGGGCTTGCCGCCCCCGCCGGGCGGTGGTTTCCTCGGGGGCATGCAGGTACGGGAACGAGTGGAGGCCGGGACCCTGGTCGTCCTCGACGTGGGCCCCGAGTCCGGGCCCGTCGCGATGGCCCGGGAGGCGGAACTCGCGGAGCGGGCCCGCCGGGGCGAGGGAGCCGCCTGGATCCTGCGGATCCACGGGTGGGCGGACCCGGTTCTCACCCTGGGGAAGACCCAGGATCCCCCCCCGGAACTGCGGGCCGAGGCCCGGGCCGCGGGCGTGGTCCTGGCCCGGCGCCCCACCGGGGGAGGGTGGCTGCTCCACCTGCCGGGGGACCTGGCGGTCACCCTGGTGGCGCGCGGGCCCCTCGGGCCGGGAGACTTTCGCGGCACGGCGCGGCTGGTGGGGGAGGCGATCGCGGCCGCCCTGGCGCGCCGGGGAACGGCCGCCCGGGCGGCACCCGCCGCGGCGTCCCCACCGGGAACCGGCCGGGCCGAGGTCTGCTTCCAGCGGGTCGACCGGGAGGAAGTGAAGTCCGGTTCCACGAAGGTCGCCGGGGTGGCCCTGGCCCGGGCCGGCCGGGCCGCGCTCGTCCAGGCGGCCATTCCCCTCGTCCCGGCGGGGGGGCCCCTCTCCGCCTTCGAGTCCCGGTGGGATCCCCGGCGGGCGGCGGCGGTCGGCCGGACCGCCGGAGTGGGTGAGCGTTCCCTCGCCGCCGCCCTGGGGGAAGAGATCGCCCGGCGGCTGTTCGGGCGGACGGGGGAGGGGGCCGGCCGGGACCGGATCCCCCGCGGCCCGGCGCCGGGAGGAGGCAGGCGATGACCGGATCCGTGTACGGCCGGGCGGTGTGCGTCCTGCTCCTGCTGGCCGCCCCGGCCCTCCTGCCCGCGTGCCGCACGGTGGGGGAGGGCCCGGGGAGTCCCGGGGGTTCTCCCGCCTCCCCTCTCGTTCTCCTCGTGCTGGACCGGCAGCGGGTCGCCCCGGGCCGGGAATGGCGGTTCCCGGACCGGGTGAACGACCTCCTCGACGCCGCGGTTCTCGCCCGCACCGGCGCCGAGTATCCCCTGGACGGATGGGCCGCCCTGGCCTCTACCGGGACCATCACCGTCGTGGGGGTTCCCGGCGTGAACGGTCCTCTCCCGCGGGCGGTGGCGGCCCGCTTCGCCCTGGCGCTGGGGAGGAGGGCGTCGGTCCGCCTGGTCGCGCCCCCGGGCGGCCCGCCGGTTCCCCGCGACTGGATCCTCGTGACGTGCCCGGTGGTCGGGCGGGACGGGACCGTGCGGGACGACGGGAGCCGGGTGGCGGGTCGCCTCCGGGCTGCCGGCTGGCCGCCGCCCGCCCTGGTCCTGGCGGACCTGGCCCGGCCCCTGGTGGCCGGCGAACCGTGGGAGGCCCGGGAGATCCTGGTCGGGACCGACCCCCGTGCGGTGGCGGCGGTGGCCCGGTGGCAGCTCCGGGGACGGCTCGAGGGGCGGCTTTCCCCCCCGGACGAGGCGCCCCGGGTCCGGCTCGCCGTCCTGCCGGTGGGGGAGTGATCAGGGATCGACGGGTTCCACCGGCCAGAGGATCCGTCCGCTCCGGTTGACCTTCCGGACCTCGGCCGGCCACCCGTCCAGGCCGTCCCGGAGTTCGGCGGGGACCATCTCCTCCGGGTCCGGCAGGCGGGCGACCGCCTCCGGCCCCCGTGCGGCGACCAGGTCCGCCCGCCGTTTCCGCTCCTCCGCGAGGAACCGCTCCCGTTCCTGCCGCCGGGCCCGGGCCAGGTCGGCCCACCGGGGGAGGGCCTCGAGGTACTCCCGGGTCCAGGCCTCGTCGACGCCCGCCAGGGGGATCGATCCGCGACGGCCCCCCCAGTTCCAGCGCAGCAGCCGGCCTCCCTCCGCGAGGGACACCTTTCCCGGGGCGAAGGTCACGAGGCGCGCGGCCTCCCCGGGGGGGAGCTGCAGCTCACCTTCCCGGTCGATCGGCCAGACCTGGAGGGGATACGGAAGGGTCAGCCGGAGATGCTGGCGGCGGGAGCAGGGTTCCCGCGCCTCCCGCCCGAGGGGGAACGTCTCGAGCACGATCTCGCGGCAGCCGATGTCCCGCCGGGCCCGCCGCCCGGTCCGCCCGTCCAGCAGGGCACGGCGGACGCCGGCCGGGCGCGGAAACTCCTCGACGGGCGTGTCCCGCAGGCCATCCGCCAGGAACCGGATCCAGATCGGCAGGGCGGCCCGGGCCCCGGTCTCCCCCCGGCCCAGCGTCCGGTTGTGATCGTGCCCGACCCACACGCCGACGGCGAGGGACGGGGTGAACCCGACGAACCAGGCGTCGGTGAACCGGTCGGTGGTGCCGGTCTTCCCTCCCACCGGGCGCCCCAGGACCCGGGCCCGGCGCCCGGTGCCCCGGAGGACGACGCCCTCGAGCAGGGACACCATCTCCGCGGCCACCTCCGGCGCGAGCACTTCCCGGGCCTCCGGCTGGTGAAGGAAGACCTCCTCCCCCTCCGGGCCGTGGACGTCCCGGACCAGCGCCGGGGTGACGAGCACCCCCCCGTTGACGAACGCGGCGTAGGACGCGACCAGGTCGATCAGCCGGACCTCGAACGCGCCGAGGGCGAGGGACGGGTACGGTTTCAGGTCCGCCGCGATTCCCAGCCGCCGGGCCATCGCGATCGCCGGGTCGTACCCGAGGTCGTCGAGGAGCCGGATGGTCGGGATGTTCCGCGAATGCTCGAGGGCGTGGCGCAACGTGACGTAGCCCTCGTAGTTCCGCTCGTAGTTCTCCGGCTGGTAGGGCAGGGGCTGGCCCGGGCCGACGAAGACCGTCGGAACGTCCCGGATCCGCTGGTTGGGCAGGAATCCTTCCTCGAGGGCGGCGGCGAAGATGAAGGGCTTGAAGGCGGATCCCGCCTGGCGGCGCGCCTGCATGGCCCGGTCAAACTGGCTCCGCTGGAAGTCCCGGCCGCCCACCAGGGCCCGGACCTCCCCCGTGGCCGGATCGAGGGCGACCAGGGCCGCTTCCACGTCGGGGGCGGAGGCCAGCTCCACCCGCGTGGGCCGGCCCCCGGCGTCCAGGTCCAGGATCCGGACCGGCACGACCGTCGCCGGGCGGAGGACCCGGTCGAGCCGGCTCCGGCCGGTCCAGGAGATCGCCTCGGCCCCCAGCGCGATCCGGGACTCGCCGATCCGCACGACCGCCCGTTTCCGCCCCGCCTCCAGGACGAGGGCGGGGACGATGTCGTCCCGTTCCAGCGGGCGGGCCCAGGAAGGATCGCTCCAGGTCGCGGGGTCCTTCCCCGGGGGAAGGGGCCGGCCGGGCGGGATCGCCCGGTGGCGCCTGCCGTACAGGTCGAGCCCGAAGGCGACGGCCCGCTCGGCGGCCCGCTGGAGCCCCGGGTCCAGGGTCGTGCGGACGACGAGACCACCCCGGTACAGGTCGTGCTCGCCGAAGCGGGCCAGGAGCCAGCGCCGGACCTCCTCGACGAAGTAGGGCCCGAGGGGCTTCCGCGGGCGGGGCGGGTGGACGCCGAGGGGGGCCTTCATCGCCCGGGCCGCGGTGGCGGGGTCGATCTTTCCCTCGGCCACCATCCGCCGGAGCACGTGGTTGCGGCGCCGCAGGGCCCGGTCCGGGTGGCGGATCGGGGACAGGCCCTCCGGTCGCTGGGGCAGGCCCGCCAGGAGGGCGGCCTCCGGCAGGGTCAGGTCCTTCGCCGACTTGCCGAAGAAGTAGCGGGCCGCGGCCTCCACCCCGTACCGGCCGTGCCCGAAGTAGACCCGGTTGCAGTAGAGGGTGAGGATCTCGTCCTTCGAGTAGTGCTTCTCGATCTGGAGGGCGAGGATCGCCTCCTGGATCTTGCGCTTCAGGGTCTTCTGGCGGTGGAGGAAGAGATCCCGGGCGAGCTGCTGGGTGATCGTGCTGCCCCCCTGGACCCCCCACCGGCGGGTGACGATCGTTCGCAGGGCCGCGCGGCCGATCGCCAGCACGTCGATCCCGATGTGGTGGTAGAAGCGGGGGTCCTCCGTGGCGAGCAGCGCGTCCCGGAAGAGGGGAGAGATCCGGTCCAGGGTGACCGGCAGCCGGCGCTGCTCGGCGAAACTGTGGAGGGGGTGGCCCTTCCGGTCGAGGAGGACCGTGACCCGCGGCAGGGCGAGGACGTCGATGTGCTCGACGCCCGGCAGGTCCCGCGACAGGACGAGGGCGGCGCCGATCCCCGCGATGGCGGCGAACAGGTGGAGCGCCGCCAGGAGGACCAGGAACCTCCGGCGTCGCCGGCCGCCGGGCGATGCCTCCTTCTGCGGACGACCCATGGCGGGGGATTCTACTCGACGCCGGTGCCGAGGACGATCCGCACCTCGGTCCGGCCGTCGCTGCGCCGGGCGGTGATCGCCCCCCGGCCCCGGGGCCCGGAAAAGACCCCGACCGCGGTGTCGCCGTGGACCGCCGCCGCGGGGGAGGGGGCGGGGGAATTTCCGAAGCGCCGCCCCAGGGCCTCCCGGGCCCGTTCCACCACCCGTCCCGGGTCCTCGTGTCCCGCGTCCAGGATCCACCAGAACGAGGGGCGGGCGGCGGGTCCGAGTCCCCCGGCCGCGACGAGGCGCCAGCCCCGGGGCCAGGGCACCCGCGGCGGGCGCGGGGCTTCCGGGGCGCGGCCCGGAACCGGCGGGCGCCGGGCGGGGATCTCCGGGCCGGGGGCCGGGCCGGGCGGCGCGGCGCGTGCCGGGCCCCGGCCGGTTCCCGGGGCGGGTTTCCCCGGGTGGCAACCCGCCGGGAGCAGCAGGAAGAAGGCGAACAGGGGCAGCAGGAGGCCGGGGCGCATGGCGGGAGAAGGATGCGCGTGCCCGGGGTCGTCCGCAACGGGGGTATGCTCTCGGCCCGGAGCCGGGAGCAGGGCCCGGGGGCCCGGGAGGAACCGCGGGGTGGGGTCACCGCGGGGAACCGGGAAAGGGAGCGGTGATGGCCCGAGGAGCGTTCACGGCGCCGCGTGTCGGCGCGGCGGGACTGCTCGCCGTCCTCGCCCTGGGCTGGGCGTTCCTCTTCCTCGGCAGCCGTCCCCTGGCCGATCCCGACGAGGGCCGGTACGCGGAGACCGCCCGGGAGATGCTCGTCCACCGGAGCTGGCTGGTTCCCCTCCTGGCGGGCCGGCCCCACCTGACCAAGCCCCCGCCCACCTACTGGCTGTCCGCCGCCGGGCAGGCCGTCCTCGGCCACAACGAGTGGGGGGCCCGATGGGGGACGGGCCTGGCCTTCGCCCTTTCCATCCTGGCCGCCGGGGGGATCGGTTCGGTGTTCGCCGGGGGGGAGCGGCGGGCGGGCGTGTTCTCCGCGCTGGCCTGGGGGACCTCTCTCCTGCCGTTCGTCGGCGGGTCCCTGGTGACCACCGACCCGGTGCTGGCCGCCGCGGAGGCGGGGGCGGTCCTGGCCGGGGCCCGGGCCCTCCTCGTCCCGGGACGGACGCGCAAGCGGGATCTCCGCCTCGCCTGGGCGGCCCTCGGCCTCGGCTTCTTCGTCAAGGGGCCGCCGGGACTGCTTCCCCTCGTCGGCCTGGCCTGGGCCTGGCCCCGCCGGCGGGACCCGGACCCGTCCGAGAGGTTCCTCGACCCGGTCGGGCTGCTCCTGTTCGCCGGGATCGCCTGCTGGTGGTACGCGGCGGTGGGCCTCGAGGACCCGTCCCGGCTGCGCCGGTTCCTCGTCGTCGAGGTGTACGAGCGGGTGTTCAGCGACCGGTTGCGCCGGAACGGTCCTCCCTGGCTCCCGCTCGCCGTGCTCCTGGCGGGCGCGCTTCCCTGGGGACCGCTTCTTTTCCTGCCCCGGCCGGGCGCAGCGGGTCGGCTCACCCGCCCCCTGGAGGATCCACGGGTCCGCCTCCTGGGGGGCTGGCTGGGGGCGTCCCTGCTGGTCTTCACCGCGAGCCGTTCCCGGATGCCTCTCTACGTGCTGCCGGTGTCCCTCGCCCTGCTGGTCCCGGCGGGCCTCCGGGTGTCGGGATGGTGGCACCGCGCCGGCCGCGGCCGGCGGGCGCTGTTCACCGTCCTCCTCCTGGCCTGGATGGGGTGTCTCGGCGGGGTGCGGGTGATCGCGGGCCGGTGGCCGCGCTACCGCACCGCCCGCCCGGTGGCCCGGGCCGTCGAACGGGTCCGGCGGCCGGGCGAGCCGGTCCTCCTGCTCGGGTCCCGGCCCTGGCCGGGGCTGATGTTCTACCTGGGGGAGGAGGTCCCGGTCCTGGCGGTGACCGACCGGGCGCTGCGGCGGCCCCACGACCTGGAACTGCCCGATCTCCGGGCCCGCCTCCGGGCCGGCCGGGGGAGCGCGCTGGTCGTCGCCTGCGGGGAGGGGGACGACCGGCTGTCCGCCGCGGGGAGGGTCGTCGCGGCCGGGAAGGTGGCGCGCCCACCGTGCCGCATCCTCCGGGTGTTCCCGGGGGAAAGGCGGACCTATCTTCTGCCGGGGAGGTCGCGGCCGGCGCCGGGGGACCCGGCGCCGGGAACGAGGACCAGGCGTGCCCGGTGTCCTGCTCGACCAGCCCCGCCCCGCTCCCCCCGCGGGAGACCTGCTCGGGGGAGCCTGGACGGTCCTCGGGACCGTGGAGACCCCGGCGCCCTTCCCCGTGGTGCGGTTGCGGGGCAGGGACGGCGCCGCGGCGATCGGGATCCTGCTCGGGGAGGAAGGGCCGGAGCCCGTCCTGGACGAGGGGCTGGCGGGCCTCTGGAACGTCTCCCGGCGGGTCCTGCGGGACCCGGTCCACGGCCGGGTCCTGGTCGATGAACTCCCGCCGGGCCCCGGGATCCTCGACGAGGCGGACGGGGTCGCACCTCCCGGGGCGGTGGAGGAACTGGCCCGCAAGGTCCAGGAAGCCCACCGCCGCGGAGTGCCCCACGGGCTGCTGGTCCCGGAACTGGTCGTCCGGGGTGCGGAAGGGGTCGCGGCGGCGGGCTGGGGCGTCCTGGTCGAGCCGCGGGATGAGGCGACCGCCCGGGACCTCGGCGCCCTCCGCGCCCTCGAGGGGTCGACCGGCCGGGTTCCGGCGGAGGCGGCGGCCCCGGCGTCCGTCGCCGAGAGCGTGCTCCGGCCGGCCCTCTTTTCGGGGCACGTGCCCACCCTGGCCGCGGCCCTCGAGCGGGCCCGCTCCGAGGGGGTTCCGCCCGACGACTCGCTGTACCTGCGGGCGCAGGACGCCCTGTCCCGGCTCGAGCGAAAGGTCGAGGAGTGCCTGTCCGGGGCCCGCCGACGGCTGGAGCAGGGGGACCCCCTGGGGGCCGTCGCCGCCTGCCGGGAGGCGATCCGGCTGGGGGCGGAAGGGGAGGCGGGTCCCCTGCTGGCGGAAGCACGCCGCCAGGCGCGGCGCCTGGTCGGCCGGCCGGCCCCGGGGCGCCGGGTCACCCTGGTCGGGGGCGCGGTCGTCCTCGTGGTGGCCGGATTCCTGCTCCTGGGGCTGCTGCGGGGAGGGGGACCCGGCGAGGACGTGACCGCGCTCCTGGCCCGGGCCGACCGGCTGGCGGCGGAACGGGGAGCAAGGACGGCGGCCACCATGCTCCTCCGGCGCTGGCAGGAAACCGACGGGATGACCGCCCTCGAGGAACCGATCGAGCGCCTTCTCCGGCGGACCGCCCGGGAAGAACGGGACCGCCTGCTCGACCTCCGGCGGGAGGTCGTGCGCCGCGGCGGGAGGCCCCGGCGGGCGGACCGGCTGGCCGACCGGGCCCTCGAGGAACTGGACCGGGTCGCCGCCGCGGGTCTCTCCCAGCCGAACCCCGACCTGAGACTGGCCCGGGCCCTGCTCGAGGTCGACCGGGCCGCGTCGTTCTACCGGGCCGCGATGGTCCTGACGGCCGGACAGGCCGCGGCCGCGGTGGACGGGCTTCTCCGGGTGGACCCGGTCTTCTCTCCCGCCCCGCGGAAGGGAGGGCGTCGATGAGGGGCGGTTCCCGGCTCCCGGCCCTCACCCTGGCCCTTCTCCTGGCCGGGTCTTCCCTGCCCGGCGTGGCGCTGCACCTGGGCCGGGACGTCGCCGACCGGCCGGGGGTGCAGGTGCTGCGCCGGGTGGACCTGGCGCGGGTCCTGGACGGCCATCCGGTGCCGCCGGGCTGGCAGGAGGCGGCGGCGCGGCTGCCGGCCCGCTGCACCCCCGGGAGGGTTCTCTCCGCCGCCAGGCCGGGAACCGGCGATCTCCGCTGCGCGTGGCTCGTGCTCCGGTCCCGGATCGCCGCGGCCCGGGCGGCGGGGGACCGGGCCGCCCTTGTGCGGGCCGCCGAGCGCCTGCACCGGGTCTCCCTGGAGCTGGGAGAGGCGATCGCCGCCCGGCCGGGCCGCCGGTCCGCCGCCCGGGGAGACGCGGCGCGGGCACTCCTCGACGACGCCCTCGTCCACCTGGCGCTCCTGGTCGAGCGGGGTTCCGGGGGCGCCGGCCCCGTGCTCCCCCCGGCGGAACAGGAACGGTTCTCCCGCCTCGTCCGGACCGCTTCCCGGGGGGGACTGGAGGCCGTGCCGGCGGCGGACCTGAGGGGGGCGCGGGACCTCCTCGTGCGGGCCTGGCGGCGGGAACTGTGGCTGGCCCGGACCCCCGCCCTGCGCGAGACCCGGCGGCTCCTCCTGGCCACCTGGGGGCGGGCCGGCGGAGTCCCGCGGGGTTGCGGGAGGGAACTGTTCCGGCCGGACCTGCTCGAGGACCAGTGGCGGGGCTACCTGGTGCGGGAGGTCGTCCCGGCGGCCCTGGAGTGCCTCGCTTCCCGGTGGCCCCGGGCCGTCGCCCGGGGGGGCCTCGGGATCGCGGACCCGGAGAAGGGGCCCGCCCTGGCCCGGGAACTGGCCCGGTCCGCGGCGGCGGACCCGGGCGGGCGCCGGTGGGCCCGGGACGAGCGGGTCGTGGCCCGGATCGCCCGGCTCGGGGAAGCCCTGCGGCCGGTGCGGCCGCCCGCCTCCCCGCGCGCCCGGAGGTCCGCGGAAACGCCGCCCGGACGGGCCCCGCGCCGGGTCCGGCCGCCCGCCCCCGCCTCCCGCCGGGTTTCCCGGGCCGCCCCGCCCTCCGGGAAGGCTCCGGGCCCGTCCCGGCCCGGGCCCCGGGTCCGGAAAAGGGCGGCCGGTACCCCGTTCCCGGCGGACCTGGCCCGCCGGGTGGACGACCTGCTGGGGGAGGGCGGTGCCTACGTCCGGCTGGTCCGGGCCGCCCGCACCGCCCGGGCCCGGGAACGCGCGATCAGCCGAGGCATCGTCCGGCTCCACCGGCGGGCCTGCGCCCCGCTGGTCGGCCTCGATCCCGCGGACCTGGAAGCGGTCCGGGGGGTCCTGGCGGACCTCGGGATCCGGCCCGACCCCGGGGCCTGCGAGGACGTGGCGGGCCTCGGGGGCCTCTCGCGCCTGGCGGAGGCGGCTCCCGCCCTGATGCGGCTCGCCGCGGCGACCCGCACCAGGACCGCCGCCCGGCTCCTCGCCCTGGGGAGACCCGCCGAGGCCCGGGCCCGGCTCGAGGAGGTCCCGGAAGAGTTCCGGGGGCTCACCTGGACCCTCGTCGCCGCGTGGTGCGACCGGGTCTCGGGAGACCCGGTCGCGGCGAGCCGCCGGCTAGCACCCCTCGAGGGGGAGACCCTCGACCGGCTGCGGGGATCCCCCGACGAGGCGGTTGCCCGCCTCGTCGCCCACGCCTGGGTGAACGGGGAATGACCGCCGCTACTTCTTGAGAGGGGCGATCGTCACGGACAGGTCGCGGCCCGCCATCTGGCGGCTCCGCTCCTCGGGGGCGCCCAGGTCGGACACGGCCTCGATGACCCGGTCGAGAACCGCCGCTCCCTGCTCGGGACGACGCATCTCGCGGCGGCGGAACATGATCGTGACCCGGACCTTGTGTCCTTCCGCGAGAAACTTGCGCACCTTGCCGGTCTTGGTCTCGAAGTCGTGGTCGTCGATCGCCGGCCGGTACTTGATCTGCTTGATCTCGACCTGGTGCTGCTTCTTGCGCGCCGCCTGGGCCTTCTTCTGCTGCTCGTAACGATACCGCCCGTAGTCCATGATCCGGCAGACCACCGGCCGCGCGTCCGGGGCGACCTCGACCAGGTCGAGGTTCCGTTCCCGGGCGATCTGCCGCGCCTCCTCCACGGGAACCACCCCGATCTGCTCGCCGTTCTCGTCGATCAGGCGGACCGGGCTGATGCGGATCTGCTCGTTGATGCGGACCTGCGGGGGTTCGTTGCGGTCTTGAAAACCTCCTCTCCTCATCCGGGCTGGCCTGCCTCCCTGCACGCCGGGTTCGCGCGCACGCCGGGCGGGAAACTCCCGCTCTTTCCTCCCTCGGGCCGGCCCCAGTGCCCGGCCCCGCGAAGGATCATCGTAACATCTTCTGGTGCCCCGCGACCGCGCCGGCAAGCGGGACGGGCCGGGAGGCGACCATGGCGGAGGCGGAACGGCGGCTGCTGACCTTCTCGGCGGGGGCTCCCCACTGGCCCGACGAGGTGCTGGCGGCCGCCGCCGCCGAGCTGCCCCGGTTCCGGGGCACGGGCCTCGCGGTCCCCGAGCTCGGGCACCGGACCGGGGAGTGGGCGTCCCTCCAGGAAGAGATCGAGGCCCGGTTCCGCCGCCTCGCCGGGGTCCCGGCGGACCGGGAGGTGCTGTTCCTTCCCGGCGGTCCCAGCTGGCAGTTCGCCCTGCTGCCGCTCAACCTTCGCCGCCCGGGGGAGAGGGCGGACTACGTGGTGACCGGGTACTGGTCACGGCGGGCGCTCGCCGCGGCCCGGGCCACCGGGAGCGCCCGGGTGGCCGCCACCGGCGAGGAGAACGGTTTCACCCGGGTCCCCCCCCCGGAGGACTGGGACGTGGACCCGGCCGCCGCCTACCTGCACGTGACGACCAACAACACCGTGTACGGGACCCGCCTCGCCCGTCTGCCGGCCGGCATCCCGGTCCCCGTGGTCGCCGACGCGACCTCGGATCTCCTGGCCCGCCGCCTGCCCCTCCAGCGGTTCGCGGTGGTCTATGCCGGCGCCCAGAAGAACCTCGGCCCCGCGGGCCTGACCGTCGTCGTCGTACGGCGGGATCTCCTCGCCCGGGCTCCCCGTGGCCTGCCCCCGATCCTGCGGTGGAGGGACCACGCGGCGGCCCGGTCCCGGCTGAACACGCCGCCGATGGTCCTCGCCTGGCTGCTGGGCAGGATGCTGGAGTGGATCGAGGGGGAAGGGGGACTGGCGGAGATGGAACGCCGGGCCCGGGAACGGGCCCGGGTCGTCTACGAGGCGCTGGAGGCCCACCCCCGGGTCTACCGGCTTCCCGCCGCCCGGGAGGACCGGTCCTGGGTCAACATCGTGTTCCGCACCCGGGACGCGGCCACCGACCGGGAGTTTCTCGCCGCGGCCCGGGCGGCGGGCCTGGTCGGCCTGGCCGGCCACCGTTCCGTCGGCGGCCTCCGGGCCTCGATGTACGCCGGGATGCCCCTCGCGGGTGCGCGCCGGCTCGCCGCGTTCCTCCACGAGTTCGCCCGCGGCCGGGCGAGGAACGGCGGGCCGGGGGAGGCCCCCGGCCCGCCGTGATCCCGTCGCGGAGGGCCGTCAGTCGCCGAAGTGGATCCCCTGCGCGAGCGGCAGGTCGGTTCCCCAGTTGATCGCCGAGGTCTGGCGGCGCATGTAGGCCTTCCAGGAGTCGGAACCGGCCTCGCGGCCGCCGCCGGTCTCCTTCTCGCCGCCGAACGCTCCGCCGATCTCCGCCCCGGAGGTCCCGGTGTTGACGTTCGCGATCCCGCAGTCGCTGCCGGCGTAGGAGAGGAACTTCTCCTGGGCGTAGAGGTTCGAGGTGAAGAGCGCCGACGACAGGCCCTGGGGGACCGAGTTGTTGATCCGGATCGCCTCGTCCAGGTCCTCGACCTCGATCACGTAGAGGATCGGGGCGAAGGTCTCGTCCCGGACGATCGGCATCCCGGCGCTGGCCCGGACGATCGTCGGCTCGACGAACCAGCCCGGCCGGTCCAGCGCCCGGCCCCCGCAGAGAATCTCGCCTCCCTCTTCCCGCACCCGGTCGAGGGCGGCCATCATCGTCTCGACCGCGGCCCGGTTGATCAGCGGGCCCATCAGGGTCTCCGGGTCGAGCGGGTCGCCGATGCGGACCTGGGCGTAGGCCCGGACGAGGCGGTCGGTGACCTTTTCCGCCACCCCCTTCTGCACGAGCAGCCGGCGGGTCGTCGTGCAGCGCTGCCCGGCGGTGCCGACCGCGCCGAACAGGATCGCCCGCACCGCGAGGTCGAGGTTCGCGTCGTCCAGGACGATCACCGCGTTGTTCCCGCCGAGCTCGAGGATGCAGCGGCCCATCCGCGAGGCGACCACCTGCCCGATGTGCCGCCCCATGGCGCAGGACCCGGTCGCGGAGACGAGGGGCACCCTCTCGTCCCGGATCAGCGCCTCCCCGGCGGCCCGGGCCGGCCCGACGACGCTGTTGAAGAGCCCCCACGCGTCGAACTCGCGCATCACCTCGTCGCAGATCCGCTGCACCGCGAGGGTGCAAAGGGGGGTCTCGGACGAGGGCTTCCAGACCATCGTGTCGCCGCACACCGCGGCGATGGCGGAATTCCAGCTCCAGACCGCGACCGGGAAATTGAAGGCGGAGATGATCCCGACGACGCCGAGGGGATGCCACCGCTCGATCATGTGGTGGTGGGGCCGCTCCGAGGCGATCGTCAGGCCGTAGAGTTGCCGGGAGAGGCCGACGGCGAAGTCGCAGATGTCGATCATCTCCTGGACCTCGCCCTCCCCCTCGGCGAGGATCTTCCCCATCTCGAGGGAGACGAGGGCCCCGAGCCACCTCTTCTTTTCCCGGAGGGCGTCGCCGAGGGCGCGGACCAGCTCCCCCCGCCGCGGCGCGGGGATCGCCCGCCAGCGGTCGAACGACTCCCGGGCCCGGGCGATCACCCGCCGGGTGTCCTCCTCCGTGGCCGTGCGGACCCTCGCGATCGGCTCTCCGGTGGTCGGGTTGATCGACTCGACGACGGGGCCCGAGGCCTGTTCCGGCTCCGGTCCGCCGCCGATCCCCTCGAGGATCTCGTCGCCGAGTCCGAGGTTCTCGAGAATCTCGCGGGCATCCATGGCAGGGCTCCTTGGCAGGCGCGGGGCCGGCGGCCCCGCGGACGGACGTTGAACCCGGCGGGGAAGGCGTCCGGTCCGGCGCCGTCGCCGGACCGGCCCCGCGGGGGAGGGGATTCTATACTCCCCGGGGAAGGAGGTCTCCCCTTGGTCTTCCGCGCCGCCGCGCCCGTGCTCCTGCTGGCCGCCGTGGCCACGGCCGCCGGCTGTGTCTCCGGGCTGCCCCCGGCGCTCCGGGCGCCCCGGCCGGTCCCGGGGACCGTGGTCCTGCTCCGCCCGGCCGTCGCCCTGGGTCCGGACGTCTCGCCGGCCACCGCCGGGCGCCTCGAGGAGCTGCTGTCCCGGGAACTGGCGGCGCGCCTGCGGGACGGGGGGCTTTCCCTGGCCGCCGTTCCCGGCGACGGTCTCCGGGAGGCGAGGGAGCGGCTGCTCCGGGCGGTGCCGCGCCTGCTCGCCGACGGGCCGGGCAAGGCCCGGGGCAGGGAGGCCGCGGCCCCCCCGGTCCTTTCCCCGGCCCGGGAGGCGGGGGCGGCGGTCGTGCTGCTCCCGCTCCTGTCCCGGCGGGGACCGGTGCCGGACCGGAAGGGGTTCCTGCCCCGGCCCCGGGACGAGCTGATCGACGTGACCGACCAGCGCCGTTCCTGGGTCATGGACACGATCTCCCGGCCGGATCCGGGCGGACCCGGCCTGGCCCTCCGGCTCCTCCTGGTGGATGCCCGGACGGGAAGGGTCCTGGACCTGCGGGGGGTGGCGGAGCCGGCGGGGGATCCCGCCTCCTGGCCGGAGGCGGTGCTCGCCCTCGCCCGCGCGGCCGCCCGGGAACTGGTCCCCGCCGCGAAGGAGGGACCGCGATGAACCGGTTTCCTGTTCTCGTCGCCGCGTGCCTGCTCTTCCTCGCCCTCCCGGCCCCGGTCGGGGCGGCAGCCCCGGGCGGCGCACGGGCGGACACGGTGGCCCGGGTGGAACGGATGCTCCGGGCGGGGATCGGGCCCGGGGTCGTCCTCGCGTGGCTCGAGCGGGAACGGCCGCCCGTGCCCCACCTGGCGGCGGAAGACCTCGTCCGGCTGCGGGAGGCGGGGGCGGACGATGCCCTCCTCCGGCGGCTGGTGGACCTGTCGGGGACCCCGGGGCGGGGGGCCGGGCGGCCGGCTCCACCCGGCGAGCGGAAACCGGCCGGCGCGGCGGGCGCCGTCCCGGGGACGGGGAAGGAACCGGTCCCGGTCCGGGTCACGCTCGAGTACCGCCCCCGCCGCCGGGACGACGAGGATCCGTGGGCCCTCTACGTCTACCTCGACGGGCGGCCGGTGGCCTGGTCCCCCGGGCCCCGGACGCCGTTTTCGAACCCGCGGATCAGTTTCGTCCTCCCCCTGGCCCCCGGCCGGCACCTGCTGCGCGTCGCCCGGGAACGGCACCTGCCGCGCAGCCTCGGGTCGAGTACCTACCGCCACGAGGCGCGGTTCGCGCCCCCCGCGATCCCCCTGGACGTTTCCCCGGAGGAGGGCCTCGAGCTCCTCCTGCGGGTCCGGGAAGACCGGCGGGGGCGGGCCCGCCCCGCCCTCTCCTGGACGGTTTCCCGCCGGGGCAGGGTCCTCGTGGACCGGCGGAACCAGGGACCGCCTCCCGGGGCCTGGCCGGAGCTCTGCGAGGACGTGGAGGCGACCCTGCCCGCGGGTAGTCGGCTCCGCGCGCGGAAGCTGGAGCGGTGCGTCCGCTGGAAGACCCTCTGGAAGGATGTTCCCGGCGGCGTCCCCGAACGGAAGAAGGTCCTCGAGGAACTGCGGCGCTACGGGTTTCGTCCCGTTCCCCTCACGGCATCCTGACGGGGCCCCGGCGCGCCTCTCACCGGGCGGGAGGAGAGGCGTCCGCGCACCGGCACCGTTCGAGGGGCCGGTGGCAGACAAAGCAGTAACCGTGCTCCCGGAACCAGGCGACCATGTCCTCCTGCCAGGCGTCCGCGATGGCGGCCCGTTCGTCCGGGTCGAGCCCGGCCTCGGCCAGCCAGGCCTTCATGTTTTCCAGGCTCCGGTGGTAGGCGGTGAGGAGGTCGAAGATCGTCAGGGGCGATCTGCCGGGAGGAGGGGAAGGACCGGGTCGCATCGTCCGTCTCGGGGGGACCGGCTGGCGGAAGGGGTGGGATTCGAACCCACGGTGCGGTTGCCCGCACAGCGGTTTTCGAGACCGCCGCCTTCAACCACTCGGCCACCCTTCCGCGCGGTCCCGGGGGGCGCGGAGAAGTTACCCCACGCCGGGCCGGATGTCACGGCGGCAGGAGGGCGCACTCCAGCCGGACACCGAGGGCCCGGGACGAGGCGACGAGCCGTTCTCCCGGCCGGACCGGGCCGACCCCGGCGGGGGTCCCGGTGAAGACCAGGTCCCCCGGCACCAGTTCGAACCAGCGGGACAGGAGGGAAACGATCCCCGGGGGGTCCGGCCGCATTTCCGCCACGCGGGCCCGCTGGCGGATCTCCCCGTCCACCGCGAGGACGAGGTCGATGTCCCCCCAGCGGCCCCGGAAGGGGTCGGCGGCTACCGGGGGACCCAGGGGGCACGCCCCCGGGAACCCCTTGGCCCGGGACCAGGGATGACCCAGTTCCTTGGCCCGACCCTGGAGGTCCCGGGCCGTCAGGTCGATGCCCACCGTGACCGCGGCGATCGCCGCCCCGGCGGCGTCCCGTTCGAGGCGGCGCCCGCCGGCCCCCAGCCGGAGGACGAGTTCGACCTCGTGGTGCACGAGACCGCTCCCCTCGGGCCAGGGGATTTCGCCGCCACCCGGGGCGAGGGAACTCCAGGGCATGACGAAGACCACGGGCTCGGGCGCGGCGCCCATCTCGGCCGCGTGGGCCGCGTACGTCCGGCCCAGCCCGTAGACCGAGGGATGGCGGTGCACCGGGACCCCCGGCATCCCGGTTCAGCCGGTGGCGGCGCGGCGGGACTCACCCTCCGCCGCGTGGCCCGCGGTGGACTCCCCGGCGGGTGTCCGGGAGCGCCGCGCCCAGTGGGGCAGGTCCCGGGGCTCGACCGTCACGAGGGGAGCCAGG
>CAZOTT010000021.1:0-1828 GCA_964582785.1 uncultured Acidobacteriota bacterium
GCGAGGAACAGCACGGTCGCCGCGACCGGTCGGGATCGGTCCATGGTGCGGCCACGATAGCATCCCGGCCCCGCCGATGCGGCCCCGGTTCGTCCCGCGGTACCCTTGAGCGGTGCGAACGCTGCGTGTCGTCACCGTCGGGCGCCCCCCCCGGGGCCCCTGGGGGGAGCTGGTGGCCGACTACGCCGGCCGGATCCGGCGACGGTCGCCGTTCCGGCTGGAGTCGGTCCCCCAGGACGCCTCCCGCCGGCCGGGGGACCGGCGGGCGCGGGAGGCGCGCGCCCTCCTGGCCCGCCGGCCGGACGGCGCCGGCGTCCTCGTCGCCCTCGACCGGGGAGGCCGCGCCCTCCCCTCCGAGGAATGGCCCCGGGCCCTCGAGGCCTGGCGGCGGCGGGGGGACGTCACGTTCCTGGTCGGCGGCCCGGACGGGCTCGACGGGAGCGTGCTCAAGAACGCGGACGTGGTCCTCTCCCTCGGGCCCCTGCTCCTGCCCCACGACCTGGCCCTGCTCGTGCTCCTGGAACAGCTCTACCGGGCCCTGGCCGCTGCGGAACGCCACCCCTACGGCCGCCACTGAGCCGGCCCTTCCGGCACCGCCGGGGATCGAACCGGGAGGCCGGTCGAGGGGGCGCCCGCGGGGCGGGCGGGCCGCCCCGTCCCGGCCCGGGGAGCCGGGGCCGGGACATGCCTTGACCCGGTCCGGGCCGCGCCGTAGTCTCGCCGCGAGATGAAGATCCGGACCTTCCTCGCGGTGCTCCTCTCGCTGCTCCTCGCGGCGACGGCCGTCTTCGTGCTGCTGCCGAACGCCGAGCTGCTCGAGGAGCGGCTGTGGCTCGGCACCCGGTCCCTGCCGGTGTGGGGTGCCCTGCTCGCCGCCTTCGTCCTCGGGATCGTCGTCGAGCTGGCCTTCCGGCTGACCGGTGTCGGCCGGGGAGGCTTCCGGCGCGCCCGGGGGCTCGTCACCGGCCGGCGGGGACGGGGCGTCCGGCGCGCCCTCGAGGAGGGGGCCCGGGCGGAGCGGGAAGGAAGGCTCGACGAGGCAATCGCCGCCTACCGGGAAGCCGTCGGCCGGGGGGCCGGCGATTTCCGGGCGCACATGCGCCTCGGGGATGCCCTCCGGCGGGCCGGGCGGCCCGTCGAGGCGGCCCGGGCCCACGAGCGGGCCCGGCGCATCGATCCCGGCTCGGACGAACCGGGCCACGCCCTCGTCCTCGACTACCTGGCCGCGGGGCGGGTGGGGGAAGCCCGCCGGGAACTGGTCGAGATCATCGAGCGGAACCCCCGCGGGGCGATCGGCCCCGTCCGCCAGCTGCGAGACCTGGAGATCCGCGCCGGGAGGTGGGAGGAGGCCGCGGACGCCGCCCGGCGCCTCGAGTCCCTCGCCGACCCGGCCCACCCGCTGACCGAGGAGGACGTCCTGCAGGGCCTGGGCATCCGCACGGAGCAGGCCCGGGCCCGGGCGGCGGCCGGCCAGGGCCGCGCCGCCGCCGGGATCCTGCGCCGGGTCCTGCGGGAGCGCCCCGGGTTCCTGCCGGCGGTCGTGCTCCTGGCGGAGCTGCGGGGAGGGGCCGGGGACGTGGACCAGGCCCGCCAGGTCCTCGTCGAGGGGTACCGGGAAACCGGGGAAATCGCCCTCCTCGAGCGGCTCGTCGAGCTCGACCTGGGGCGGGAGCGCCCGGAAGACGCGATCTCCACCCTGCGGGGCCTGGCGGCGGACCCGGCCCATGCTCCCGGCGCCCGGTACGTGCTCGCCGGGCTCTACCTGCGGCTCGAGATGCCGGACGACGCCGCGGAACAGCTCGAGCGGGTGCTCGAGACCCGCGAGATG
>CAZOTT010000021.1:1838-18526 GCA_964582785.1 uncultured Acidobacteriota bacterium
TGGACGAACTCGTCGCCCACCTGCTCGCCCGGGTGGAGGAGCGCAGGGGCCGGTGCGACCGGGCGGCGGAGCTCTACCGCTGGATCCTCCACCGGCCCGGCCGCGCCATCCCGGCGGCCCGCTGCACCCGGTGCGGCGCGGAGCCGGCCGCCTGGTCGGAGCGGTGTCCCGCCTGCGGCGTGTTCGGGGCCGTGCGGTCGCGCCTGGGGAGCGGGGAGCCGGCGGCGGCCCCGCCGTCCCCCGCCGACACGCCCGTCTATCCGGCCTGACGTTCCCGTGGCGTCTCACGGGTGGACCCTGCTGCGGCGCGCCCTCCGGAGCCTCCCGGTCGCCGCCTGGCCCGCTTCCTGCGCCGCCTGCGGCGCGCCCCTGCCCGCGGCGGCGGTGCGGGGGGTCTGCCCCGCCTGCTGGGTCTCCCCGCCGCCGGTGGTCCCCCCGGCCTGTCCCACGTGCGCCCTGCCCCTGCCCCGCGGGGAGAGGTGCCCGGACTGTTCCGGCCGGGCCCGGGGGGCCCTCCCGGACGGGGCGGCCGCCGCCTGGCTCTACGGCGGGCGGACCGTCCGTCTCCACCGGTTGCTGAAGTTCCAGGGGGACCTGCGCCTGGCCGGGCCGCTGGCGGAACGGATGGCCCGGGCCCATCTCCTCGCCGGGCTCCCGCCTCCCGACCTGGTCGTCCCGGTCCCGCCGGACCCGTCCCGGTCGCGGGGCCGCGGCCGGGTCCCGTCCCTCCTCGCCCGGCACGTCGCGGGGCGGCTCGGCCGGCCGCTGCTCCCGGGCGCCCTCCGCAAGGTGCGCCCCACCCCCTCCCAGGCCACCGCCCCGGGCCGTGCCGAGCGGGAGACCAACCTTCGCGGGGCGTTCCACGCGCGGGAAGAAGCCGTCCGGGGCCGTTCGATCCTCGTCGTCGACGACGTGGCCACCACCGGGTCAACCCTGCGGGAGGCGGTCCGCGCCCTCCGGGCCGGGCGCGCGGCCCTGGTCGCGACCCTGGTGCTGGCCCGGACGCCGCGGCGCGTTCCCGCCTTCCCCGCCCGTTCCCGGGGGGCGGACCGGGCGCGGGCGGGCTAGGATTCGCTCGGGCCCCACCGGCCCCAGGAGGTCGTCCCGATGAAGCGTCTGCCGTCCACCCTGCTCGTGCTGTCCCTGCTCCTCCTCGCGCTCTCCCCGGCCGCCACCGCGAAGCGGAAGGACCGGAAGAAGGAAGCGCCGCCGGTGGACACTGCCGCCGGGGCGCCCCCGGTGGCCGCCACGATCACGGTGGGACAGGCGGTCTACGAGGTCGGCCAGGTGATCCGGGGAGAGGCGACCCTGGTCAACCGTTCCGCCGCGTGGGCGAAGATCCCCGAAGGGAAGGACCTTCCCCGGGCCCTGCGGCTGGTCACCGCCGACGGCAGGGAACTGGCCCCCGAGGGGGCGGAGCGGTTCGGGGCGGCGAAGACGACCTCCCTCGGGCCGGGTGGGTTCACCGGGTTCGCCTTCGACGCGGCCCTCCTGTTCCCCGCCCTCCGGGAGCCCGGCCGCTACACCCTCGCCTTCCGGCCGGAGGGGCTGGCGCCGGCGGAGACCGTCTTCCAGGTGATCCCGGCGTTCGACCCGGCGAAGAAGTACGAGCTGCACCTGTCCACCCCCGCCGGCCCGGTCACGATCGAGCTGTTCACGAAGGACGCCCCGGTGGCGGTCCACAACGTCGTCAGCCTGGCCCGCGCGGGGGGTTACGGGGACCCGCGCCAGCTCCGGGTCCGGAAGGGAATGCTGGCCCTGGTCGGACACGGGTCGCCCCGGTTCCGCTTCCCCGGGGAAGAGACGCCGGTCCAGCTCCTGGCGGGGACCGTCATCGTCCAGCCCGCGGGGCGCACCTTCCGGGACGGCAACACCCCCAACCTGGGGATCCTGCTGGAACCCCGGCCCGAGTGGCAGGGAAAGGTGACGGCGGTCGGGCAGGTCACCGAGGGCCTCGAAGCCCTCCTCGAGCTGGCGAAGGTCCCGGTGCGGAAGGACGGGTCCGGCCGGCCGGTCACCCCGATCGACCTTCACCCGGCGGTGACGGAGAAGAAGAAGTAGGACCGCCGGCGTTCCCGGGAGGGGCGGCCGCCGGGGCGGGTCCCGCGGTCTCCCACGGCCGCGGGTGGAGCGCGGCGGCGAGCCGGGCCGCGGCCGCCAGGTCCGCCGGGGACGGGGGGGTGTCGAGCCAGCCGAGTCCGCCCGCGTCCAGGAGAAACGAGACCTCCGCCGGTTCCGCCTCCCCCAGCCCGAGGAGCGCGGCCCCGGGCAGTGCTTCCCGCGCCGTGACGACGATCTCCCGTCCCGCCGCCCCGACGAACACCGCCTCGAACCGGCAGCCCGCGGCCAGCAGGCGGCGCGCCTCCGCGGGCCGCGCCGCCACGGTGACCCGGCAGCCCCGTTCCCGGAGGCGGCCGGCCAGGGGGCCCCTCTCCTCTCCCGGCACGGCGGCGAGGAGAACGGCGGGGGGAGCCCCGGCCCGACCCGGCAGCGGGCCCCGGGCCGCGGGCAGGAGGAGCTCGATCCCCCGGGGGGAGGAACGGACCGCCAGGCCGAGTTCCCGGGCCAGCTCCCGGCAGGCGGCCGCCGGTGTCCCTCCCCGCCCCCCGGCCGCGATCCGCAGCACGGCACGGGAGGATCCCTCCTCCCCTTCCTCGACGAGGCCCACCCGGAGGGCGCCGGTCCCGGGCACGGCGGCCCCGAGCACCAGGCCGTCCAGGAGGCGGGCGATCCGGAAGATCTCCGCCCGGATCGCGACGGGGGAGGAACCCGGTCCCGGGTGGACCGGGACTCCCGCCAGGACCTCCCACGCGCGGCGGCGCACCCGGACCAGGTCCGGGGGATGAAGGATCACCGGGTCCCGGGGGGGAGGCGGCCCGGCGGCCCGGGCGGCATCGCCGGCCAGGACCTCCGCCCGTTCCAGGAGGTGGGCGAGCGGAGCCGCGGCGGCGCCACCGAGGAGGGCGAGGGGAGAGAGCCGCTCGAGAAGGCGGGCCAGCCGCCCGAGGCGCAACCGGAGCAGGACCGCCGCGCACGGGTCCGCGGGGACCGGTCCGGGGGGATCGGCCGCCGGCCTCCCCGGCCGCACCCGGAGAAGCAGCTCGGAAAGGTGGTCGGGGAACCCGGGGTCCCCGTCCTTCCGCACCACGGCTTCCACCGCGGGATCGCCCGGGCGGGGTTCCCACCGGCGGCCGGGACCGTCGAGAACGATGACGGGGAAACCGGGCTCCCGGCGGCGCAGGGCGGCCAGGAGACGGGCGGCGGCGTCCGGGGGGGTGGCGGTGGAGAGCAGGACCGGGGCTCCCGTTGTCCGTTCCGCGGCTTCCGCCGCGGTCCGCTGTTCCACCTGGAACCCCCGCTCCTCCAGGATCTCCGCCAGGACGGCGGCGTGGTCCGGGTGTTCCTCGACGAGGACGACCACCGGCCGGCCCCCGTGCCCCTCCCTGCCACCGTCGGTCCGCACCAGGCTCGCTCCCGCTCCCCGGAATAAGACGCCGATGGAGCAGCGGCGGCCACCCGGTTTAGAGTTCCCCCATGGAAGGGCTCGCCACCCCGGTGCCCGGCGGCCTCGCCGGCGCCCTCGCGATCCTCGCCGTCGGCGTCGTGGCGGGGTTCTTCAACGTGACCGCGGGCGGCGGATCCCTCCTCACCCTGCCGCTGCTCGTTCTGCTGGGACTGCCCTCCCCCGTGGCCAACGGGACGAACCGGGTGGCGATCGTGATCCAGAACCTGGTGGCGGTCCCCACCTTCCGGCGGGGCGGCGTGCGGGGGCTGCGCCGGGCCCTGCCCCTCGTCCTCCTCGCCCTGCCCGGCACGATCCTCGGGGCGGTGGCCGGGGTGGCGGTCCCGGACGCCGCCTTCCGCCGGGTGATCGCCGTGGCGATGGTCGCCCTGGCCGCGCTGGTGCTCCTCGGCCGGCGGCCTCCCGGCGGGGAGGCGACGGGCGACCGGCCCTTCCGGCCCGCCACCCTGGCGGCCTTCGCCCTGCTCGGCCTCTACGCCGGGTTCCTCCAGGCGGGCATCGGCTTCTTCATCGTGTTCGCCCTGGCCGGGCTCGAGCGGTTTCCCCTGGTCCGGGCCCACGCCTTCAAGGTGACGGTCGTCCTGGCCCTCCAGTCGGTGGCCCTGCCGGTCTTCGCCCTCGGCGGGAAGGTCCGCTGGATCCCGGGTCTCGTCCTCGCCCTGGGCCTTTCCCTCGGCGGCTGGCTGGGAGCCCGGGCGGCGCTGCGCAGCTCCGAGCGGTTTCTCCGGGCGATCCTGGGCGTCGCCGCCCTCGCCCTGGCGATCCGGCTGCTGTTCCCGTGAGCGGGAAGGCCGCCCCCGGGCCCGGTTGCTCCCCGGGACGCGGGCCCGTACATTGCGGCGGACTGGAGGACCACCCCGTGCACCCCGTGCTGCTCCACCTCGGCGACATCCACGTCGGCCACGTCACGATCCCCCTGATGATCGGGAGCTACGGGGTGATGTTCGCCCTGGCCCTGGTCGTCGGCTGGCTCTACACCCGCTGGCTCGGGCGGCAGATCGCCCCGGAAGCGCCCTGGACCGACATCTACTTCGGCACGATCCTGGCCGGGTTCATCGGGGCCAAGCTGACGAACCTGGTCGTCTTCCTGCCGGACATCACCTCGGGCCGCCGCTCGTTCTTCGGCGTGCTCCTGGGGGGCGGGGTCTGGCTCGGCGGGGCCCTCGCCGGGTTCCTGACCTGCTACTGGTACATCCGCCGCTACTCCCTCGACGCCGGGCTCGTGACGAACATGGGGTTCACGGTGGTCCCCCTGGCCCACGGGATCGGCCGCATCGGCTGCCTCCTCGGCGGCTGCTGCTACGGCGGCAGGTGTTCGCTCCCGTGGGCGATCACCTACACCGACCCCCTCGCCCACAAGCTGAACGGAACCCCCCTCGGCGTCCCCGTGCACCCGACCCCGGTCTACGAGTTCCTCCTCGAGATGATGAACGCCGTGATCTGCTTCGTGATGTGGCGCCGCCGGGCCCCGGGGTGGAGCATCATGGCCACCTGGCTCGGGCTGTACGGCACCGAGCGCTTCATCGTCGAGTTCTTCCGCGGGGATCCCCGGGGGCGGTTCGCCCTCTTCAGCACCAGCCAGTGGTTCTCCCTCGGCATGGTGGCCGTCTCCGCGGTGCTCCTCTGGCGGATCTTCCTCCGGGCCCCGGCGGCGGACGCCCGCCGCTGAGGCCGTGGCGGCTCCCCGCACGATCGTTCTCTCCGGCGCGACCAGCGGGATCGGCCGCGCCCTCGCCGCCGAGCTCGCCGCTCCCGGGACGCGGGCCGCCCTCCTCGGCCGGAACCCGGACCGGCTGGCCGCCGCGGCGGCGGAGGTCCGGGCCCGCGGGGCGGAACCCTTCCCGGTCCCCTGCGACGTCACCGACCCGGTCGCCGTCCGGGACGCGGCCGGCGCCATCCTCGGCGGACCGGGCGTCCCCGGCCTCCTCGTCCTCGCCCACGGCGTCCTCCCGGCGGGCCCCGCCCTGCCCCTCGACGCGGGCGCCCTCCGGGCGGCCCTCGAGACGAACCTCGCCGGGACCGCCCGCCTGGTGGACGCCCTCGCGCCGGCGATGGCGCGGGCCGGCACCGGGCGGATCGTCCTGCTGGCCTCGATGGCCGCGCTCCACCCCTTCCGCGGGATCGCCCCCTACGCGGTCTCCAAGGCGGCCCTGGACGGGTACGCCCGGGCCCTCGCCTCCGACCTGGCGGGCAGCGGGGTGGCGGTCTCCGTCGCCTACCCCTCGATCGTGGAAACACCGATGGTCGAGCGGCTGCGCCGGGAGGCCGGGGCGGGTCTCCCCCCGGTCTACCGGGTCTTCCCCGCCCACCCGGCCGGGTGGGCCGCCCGGCGGATCGCCCGGGGAATCCGCCGCGGTCAGGCCCGGATCTTCATCACCCGGGCGGACGCGGTCTTCGACCTCCTGCTCCGGCTCTTTCCCGGGCTGGCGGCCCGCCGGATCGAGGCGTACGTGGCCCGGCGGAGCCGCTGATCAGCCGGGGCCCGCCTCCCTCTTCTCCAGCCAGATCCTCTCGCAGGCGTCCCGCTTGACCTTGCCGGAGGTCGTCCGGGGAATCTTGGGCACGAAGAGGACGTCGTGGACCGGGACCCCGAAGCGGGCCAGGACGTACCGCTTGATCTCGTTGATCAGCTCGCTGCGGTCCGTGGAGATCAGGCGCTCGAACCACTTCTCGAGGTCGTCCGTGTCCATCTTCCGGAGCCACCCCCGGGGGCCGCCCCGTTTCATGAACTCCTGGAAGACGCGGATCTTCGCCCGTACCGCCGGGGTCAGCTTCTTCAACGGCACGGTGAGGACGATCATCTGTTCCCGCCCCTCGCACTCCACGGAGAAGACGTGGACCTTCCCCTTCTCCACGAAGGGAAGCTGCTCCAGCTCGGCGACGATGTCGTGGGCGTAGTAGTTCTTCCCGTTGATGATGATCAGGTCCTTGAGCCGGCCGGTGACGTAGAGCCGCCCCTCCCCGTCCAGGGTGCCGAGGTCCCCGGTCTTCAGCCAGCCGTCCCGGAACAGGCGCCGGTTCTCCTCCTCGTCCAGGTAGCCGGCGGTGACCGACGTCCCCCGCAGCCAGATCTCGCCGATCTCCCCCGGGGCGGCGTCGCTCCCGTCCTCCCGGACGATCCGCACCCGGAAGTCCCCCAGGGGACGCCCGACCGCCGGGACCTCGATCCCGTCCACTTCCCGGGTGACGATCGGCTCTCCGAAGCCCGGGGCGGTCACGACGAGCGTCGCCTCGGCGAGCCCGTAGACCGGGTAGAGGACGCGCTCCCCGAGCCCGAACCGCCGGAACCGCTCCTGGAAGCCGCGCAGGGAGGCGGGACGGACCGGCTCCGCCCCGACGAAGAGCATCTCGAGGGACGACAGGTCGATCCCCCGCTCCACGAGCTGCTGCTCGGCGATCCGGTCGGTGCACAGGTCGAGGGCGAAGTTCGGGCAGATGGAGACCCGGCCCCCGATCCGGGTGATCTCCTCGAGCCAGGAGACCGGCTTCATCAGGAACCGGATCGGGTTCATGATCACCATCTCCCGGGGGCAGTGCCAGAGGGAGCAGAGGAAGGTCGCGAGCAGCCCCATGTCGTGGTAGAGGGGCAGCCAGGTCGCCGCCGTCTCGTCGGGGCGGCGGCGTCCCACCTCGACCAGCAGGCGGACGTTGTGGATCGCGTTCTCGTGGGTGATCCGGACCCCCTTCGGCCGGGAGGTGCTCCCGGAGGAGAACTGGACGAACGCGAGCTCCTCGACCCGCGGCAGCGCCCGCTCCACCGGCGGCGGTTCCTCGTCCAGGTCCAGGCTCGAGGGCACGAAGTCGACGAGGGCGTCCGGGGCCAGGAGCTGCCGCTCGTCGTTCCCGGAAACCAGCTCTCCCTGGGTGAAGACCCCCCGGGCGCCGGTGCGGTGCAGGAGGTCGGCCACGAACGGAAGCTGGCTCCCCGGGGCCTGGCCCAGCTGGGCCCCGCTGACCGAGAGCGGGATCGCGCCGAGGTAGAACAGGCCGAGAAAGCTCGCCACCACGTCCGGGTCGTTCGTCGGGCAGCAGATCACCCGGTCCCCCCGGCGGATCCCCTGGGCGGCGAGCCAGGCGGCGTGGAGCCGGACCTTGCGGTGCAGCTCGGCCCAGGGGAAGCGGACCCGTCGCCCCCGCGCGTCGACCAGCACGAGGGCGTGGTCCGGCGGGGCCTCCGCCATCCGGTCGACCAGGTCCACGACGGTACGGATTTCCCGCATCGTGCCTGCCTTCCTTCCCCCTACTCGAGGGGCGGGATCTCCTGGACCAGCTTCCCCTCGATGCGGGCGAAGATCTCCTCGAGGCTGTGCCCGGTGATCGTCAGGCCGTGGTTCCGCAGCCCGATGACCGCCCGGGAGGGATCGGGCGCGGCGAGGACCAGGTCCCGCACCTCGTCGGCGAGCTGTTCCGTCCCGCAGGGCCAGCTCTGGAGGGTGGCCGGAACCCCCGGGAGCCACGCGTGCACGTGGACGATCGCCCCGACCCCGGGCACCGCCCGGTAGATCTTGTAGTGCTCGATCGCGTCGACGGAGACCCGGGCGGTCGGGTCGGTCCCGGGCGGGACCGACAGCAGGATCGTCGCCGTCTCCGGGTCGTAGCCCTTGACGAGGAACACGTCCCGCCCGATCTCCCGCAGGTTCCCCTTGTCGACCCCCCGCCCCGTCATCCAGAACGTCTCCGCGTCCCGGCGGGCCGAGAGGTTGCCGTAGGAGAGCTGCTTCAGGCCGAAGATCTTCATCGCCAGCCGCAGGTCCCGCTCGTCCAGGAGGGAGCGGATGTCGAAGACCTGGGGCAGGAGGTTCATCTCGGCGAGTTTCCGCCCGTGGGCCATCAGCGAGCGGGCGACCTCGTCCCCGTCCCGGAGTTCCTCCGGGAGGTCCTCGTCCAGGCGGTTGCGGATGACCACCTTCGACGCGGCGAGGGGCGCGACGTAGTCGACGATGCGCCGCGCCAGGTCCCCGTCCGGCCGGGAGCGGAAACCCAGCTCCGGCGTCATCAGGTACACCCTGCCGCCGAGTTCCCCGCCCGGGCCCACCCGGTGGACGACGACGTTCGACATCGTCTTCACCAGGACCCGGTAGGTGCCCCGTTTCAGCTCCTCCAGGTCGTCCCAGCGCGTCCCGTCGGGGCTCTCGACGACGGTCGCGACGAAGACCGACGGATCGGGACGGACGTAGAGGAGCCGGTCGATCTCCGGGACGGTGGCGTGGAGGACGAGCTTGACGTCCCGGGGGGGCGGTTCCCCGACCGGGGAAACCCGGAAGCCGCGGGCCGCGAGCAGTTCCCCGGTCTCCCGCAGGAGGGGGACGAGGTGCTCCGCCCGGGGGTCGATCACGGTCGCCGCCTTCATCCGTCCTCCCCGCCCGCGGCCAGGTCTCCCCTGCCGGAGACCGCGCCCGCGACCTTCTCGACGAGTTCGCCGAAGGTGATCCCGACCAGTTCCGGGACCTTCTCCGGGGGGATCTCGATCCCGAAGGCGTCCTCGATGTCGAGCATCAGGTTCAGCAGGGCGGCGGAGTCGTACCCCAGGTCGAAGTTCAGGACCTGGTCGTCCGCCACGTCCTTCAGCTCGAGGCGGGAGTTCCCGCGGACCAGCTCGAGCAGGCGGTCCCTCGTCCCCTGGTTGCTCACCCGGTACCCCTTCCTCCGGAATCGACACGAACCCCATCGGGGCCGCGCCTCCCGGAAGCCCGTGCCTCCCTAGATACGGCGGGCCCGCACCCCCTGTCAACCCGGAACGGAAGACCCGTCAGGCGGGACCGGCCGGGAGCCGGCACCGGAGGGCCCCGGCCAGGACCACGACCTCGACTTCCCGGGCGGCGACGGCCAGGACCTCGCCGTCCCCGTGGACCGGGATCCCCCGGGGAACCCGCAGGGAAAGGCGCCGGAACCGCGCGAGGCGCACCCGTGGATCCCGCCCGTGGGTCCCCCGGAGCACCCGGGGCAGGAACCCGAGGAGGGTCAGCCGTCCCGCCCCGGCGGCGACGCAGCAGTCGAGCATGCCGTCCCCGGGATCGGCGTCCGGCACGAGCCGGAACCCCCCGCCCGTGCTCGAGCTGTTCCCCACCGAGACCAGGGTGACCGGCCCGCCGAACGGCTCCCCGTCCAGGTCGCCCGCCACCTCCCAGGGCGCGTCCCCGGCGAGGATCGCGGCCAGGGCGGCGGCGGCGTAGGCGGCCGGGCCCGGCAGGGGAAGGTTCCGGGCGCGGCGGGCGATCGCGCCGTCGAGGCCGATCCCGAGGGCGTTGGCGAAGACCTCCCGCCGGCCGTCGAGGCGCGCCTCGCCGGCGTCGAGGGGCCGGTCCACCCCCGCCCGGAGGAGGGGCACCAGGCCCGCCCCGGCCCGGGGAACGCCGAGGGCGCGGGCCAGGTCGTTTCCCCGGCCCGCCGGGGCCACGCCGAGGGCGGGCCGCTTCCCCGCCGGCACGTCCAGGATCCCGCCGACCACGGAGCGGACGGTCCCGTCCCCCCCGCAGGCGACGACGAGGTCGGCCCCCGACGACGCCGCCTCCCGGGCGGCCCGCCGCCCCTCCGCCGCCGAGCCGGTCTCCCGGACGGCCCAGCCCGCGGCCCGGGCGGCGTCCAGGAACGCCGCGGGCCCGCCGCCGCGCCGGCGGGGGCCCGCGTTCCGGTTCGCGATGACGAGGACGCCGGCCAGCGTGTCGCTCCTCAGCGCCGGTTCTTCCGCATGAAGTCCGCGATCCGGCCCACCCCCTCCTCGATGTCCTCCGTCGAGGCGGCGTAGCTCAGCCGGATGTGCTGGCCCTCCCCCGGCACCCGGGAGCCGAAGTGGATGTCGGCGAGGACCGCCACGCCGGCCTCGTGGAGCAGGCGGCGCCGCAGCTCCTCCGAGTCCGCCGCGCCGACCATCGCGCACGCCTCGGTCACGTTGGGCCAGACGTAGAAGGCCCCGCCCGGGCGGAGGCAGCGGAAACCGGGCACCTCGTTCAGCAGGCGGACGATCAGGTCCCGGCGCTCGTGGAAGATCCGCTTCATCCGCTCCGCCTCGTCCTGGGGCCCGGTGATCGCCTCGAGGGCGGCGTACTGGTTCGGGTGGGGGGCGCAGGACTCGGTGTTCGTCACCCAGCGGACGAAGTGCTCGGCGAGGACGCGGTTCGCCGCGTAGCCGATCCGCCAGCCGGTCATCGCCCAGGTCTTGGAGATGCCGTCGGCGATGATCACCCGGTCCCGCATCCCCTCCCGGCTCGCCAGGGACTGGAACTCACCGTCGTAGACCAGCCGGGAATAGATCTCGTCCGCGTAGACCCACACGTGCTCGTGGTCCCGCAGGATCCCGGCGATCGCGTCCAGGTACTCCGCAGACAGGACCCGCCCGGTCGGGTTGTGCGGCGTGTTCAGGATCACGAGGCGCGTGTTCGGGGTGATCCTGTCCGCCAGCTCCTGGGGGTCGAAGGCGAACGCCCGGTCCTCCCGCAGGTGGAGGGGAACCGGTTTCGCCCCGTTGGCGAGGATCTGGGACTCGTAGATGGGGAACCCCGGGTTCGGGTAGATCACCTCGTGCCCGGCGCCGTGGTCGGTGACCGACAGGATCGTGTAGCCGATGAACGGCTTCGCGCCGGACCCGACGACGACCCACTCCGGGTCGATCTCGATCCCCCGCATCCCGCCCAGGTATTCCGCCACGGCGGCCCGCAGCTCCGGGATGCCGGCGGAGGGGGTGTACCCGTGCTTCCCCTCCTCGACCGCCCGGATCGCGGCCTCGCAGACGTTGCGCGGCGTGGGGAAGTCGGGCTGGCCGATGCAGAAGGAAAGGACGTCCTTTCCCTCCCGCTGGAGCCGCCCCACCTCCGCGAGGACGACGAAGGCGTTCTCGGTCCCCAGGTCCCTGGTGCGCCTGCTGATCTCCGGCATGACCGCCTCCTCAGGAGCGGGCCGCGGCCAGCGCCGCCTCGATGTGGGCCAGCCGCTTCTCCCGCTCGGCGACGAACCGCTCGATCCCGGCGACGATGTCGTCCACCGTCAGCTTCGCCTCCGCGACCACGTCGTCCAGGGTGCCGCCGGTCCGCCAGCGGTCGTCCCAGTCGGCGCTGAGGGTGTACTGCAGCGAGACCCGCGTCGCCATCCAGCGGGCGATCGAATCCCGGGACCGGTTCGTGATCCCCATCGAGTCGATCTTGTCCGCGCACGGCAGCACCGCGTCCCGGTACGCCTGGTCCTGCCGGGCGAAGAGCTGGGGGCTGACCGCGGCGACGATCTTCACGTTGAGACCCTTCTTCTCGAGGACCGGCAGGGCCCGCACCAGGTTCGCCGTGCTCGTCGTTCCCTGCACGATCACGCACCCCTGGCGGGGCCGCGACGGGTCGTAGTCCCGCATCACGTAGGCGCCCCGGGCCGCCTCGAAGTGGGACGGGATCCCGAGGGCCTCCCGGTCCGGGATCTCGATCGGCGGCCGGGTCAGGTGCAGGGCCAGGATCGGCACGCCGGTCGCGAGGCCGGCGGCGATCAGGACCGGGACCTCGTTCGCCTCCCAGGGGTGCAGGTCGATGACCTGCCCCTCGGGGAAGAGCTGGGTGACCGACGGGGCGAAGATCCCGAAGTGGGTCCGGGAATCGTCCGCCGTCTCCGGGCCGGAGTGCCCGGCCACCCACAGCACCGGCCCCACCTTGAAGTCGCAGTCCTGGGCGAGCTGGCTGTAGAGCCGCATCATCCCGTACTTCAGGTAGCTGAAGGAGCCGTAGGTGGAGCAGGCGGTGGCGAAGCCGTTCCATTCCTTCTCGGGGTCGGCGGCGAAGTTGACGCTGGCCGCCCCCACCGAGATGCCGGAGTTGGCGAACTCGGTGATCTCCTGGGGCAGGAGCGCGCCCTCGGGGTTCTTCTCCCGGTCGAGCATCCCCCACCCCTCGAAGTCGCCGAACCCCTTCGCGAAGCCCGAGATGTTCGTCGAGTCGGCCAGGTCGGCGGACATCGCGAGGAAGATCGGGCGCCCGTACTTCTTCTTTCCCCACGCGTTCACCCAGGCGCCCCAGAGGGCGAGGGCCTTCCGGTTGGGCGCCTTCTCCCCCGGGCGGATCCAGACCTCGGGCGGGTAACTGCGGAAGTCGGTCAGCTCCGGGTCGGCGAACGGGTTCTTCTCCAGGGAAATCCGCAGGGAGGGGATCTCCTCCGGCACCGAGTCGCCCAGCTCCACCAGCCGGTCCGCCAGGTAGCGGACCAGCTCCGGGTCGTCCCGCAGCACCGACATGACGATCCGGTAGTTCGCCTCCGCCTGGGCCATCCGCTCCCCGGGGTCGTCCGGGGCCGGCCGGCCGAACCCCTCGAAGCGCACCCCGTACTTCTCCTGGAACGGCTTCTTCGTCTCCCAGAACTCGGGGGAGTTCATCTTGTGGGGCGCGCCGTGGGAGGCGTAGTCGTACTTGCCGTAGCCGCGTCCCTTCCGGGTCCGGAACCAGATCGCCGCCGGGCGCAGGCCCGGCTCCTCTTCGTGCACCGCCGCGAGCAGGGCCCGGCCGAGGGGCGCCCAGTCCATGCCGTCGTCCGCCCCGTAGACCCGCCAGCCGTGGGAGGAGAACCAGTCCTCCGGCGTCCCGTAGACGACCCGGGACGTGGGCCGCGGGTCGATCCCGTAGTCGTTCCAGTCGACCATCAGGTAGAGGTTGTCGAGGCCGAGCCCCCAGGCCGAGTTCATCATCTCGTGGAACCCGCCCGGGGTCAGTCCCCCCTCCCCCTCGATCCCGAACACCCGGACCCCCTCGGCGCCCGCCCGCTTCAGGGCGAGGGCCATCCCGGCCATCGCCGGCAGGCCGTGTCCCGAGGGCCCCGTGTTGAACCTGAGGAACAGGGTCTTCCCCTCGTACTCGGCGTGCCCGGAGAGGCCGCCCCGGCGCCGGAACTTCAGCAGGTCCTCCCAGGTGAGCTGCCAGCGCTCGGCGTTCTTCACCCGGTAACGGTCGTCCCCGGTCTCCCCGTGGCGGATCCGCAGGGCCTCGTTCAGGGTGGCGAGGGTGGCGTAGACCAGCGGGATCGTGTGGCCGGCCGCGAGCACGAACCGGTCGGAGAACCGCTTGTCCGGGCGGCGGATGTCCCAGCGCATGGCCCCGGAGAGAAGCAGCGTGACGAGGGCGTGGACCTTCGAGCGCGACCCGCCGGGATGCCCCGACTGGCGGTAGTTCAGCATGAAGTCGATCAGCTGGTCGACGATGTCCTTGACCTTCTCCCAGTGCTCGAAGTGGGCCTCCTGGGCGGCGAGGGCCTCTTCCCAGCTCGGTCTCTCCATGGTGGACGCTCCTTCGGGGGTGGGGCGCGCGGCCGGGCCGAACCCGCCCCCGCGCCGGGGGTTCCTTCTCGGGAGGGGGCAGCCAAGATGGCACAGCCCCCCCGGGCGGGCAACCGGGCCGGCGGGGCGCGTTCCGCGGCGACCGGCGGGCTTTTCCGCCGGGTTCAGGAGTCCCGGGCGTGGAGCAGGACGAGGAGGGCCGGCAGCAGGGTCACGGCGGTGACCAGGGTGGCGCCGACGCCGAGGATGGCGAGGACCCCGGACGAGACGAGGCCCGGGTAGTCGGCGAACACCAGGGACCCGAACCCGACGATCGTGGTGAGGGAGGTCGTGACGATCCCGCGGCCGGTGTGCCGGAAGACCTCGACCAGGTCCTCCCCCCGGTGGGTCAGCCAGCGGTGGACGACGTGGATCCCGTTGTCGATCCCGATGCCGAGGATCAGGGGCACCATCGTGATGCTGACCAGGTTGAAGTCGATGCCGAGGACGGCCATCAGCCCGACGGACACCAGGATGCCGACCGCGAGGGGGACGAAGGTCAGCACCACCAGCAGGATCCGCCGGAAGGTGAAGAAGAGGATCGCCAGCACGCCCGCCGCGGAGAGGAGGACCGCGACGATCCCGTCCCGCAGGACCAGGGGGCCGAGGACACGGCTGAGCACCTGGGCCCCCAGCAGTTCCGCCCTCACCCCCGTCCCCCGGACGGTCGCCTCCATCACGGGGACCAGCCGCGTGGAGCGCACCCCCGGCCGGGGATAGCAGGAGATCACCGCCTCCCGGCTCCCGTCGGCCCGGACGAGGAGCATGTCCCCGAGGAGCCTGCCGAGGGGCCCCCGGCGGGCCTCGTCCAGGGTGAGCACCCGGTCCCGGGACAGGATCGCCGCGACCCGGGCGGCCACCTGCCGGGCCTCCCGGTCCACGCGGAACCCGTGGCGCCGCATCGCGGCCAGCAGCTCCCGCTCCACGGCGGCGGGCCGCAGCGCCCCGGACTCCCGGAGCCGGCGCAGGGTCGCCAGCGCGGCCTCCTGGCGGTCGTAGGGGGGCACGACCCGGGACGGGCCGAAGACCGCCGCCAGGACGCCGTCGGCCCGGCGGACGAGGGGGTCGAGCGCCTCCTCGACCCGGCCGGAGCGGGCGAGCAGTTCCCGGTCGTTCCCCGCCGGGACCAGCGCGAGGACCGGGGTCAGGGAGGCCCCGATGCGCCGGACCAGCCGGTCCTGCAGCCGGATGCTCGGGGCCGTCTCCGGGCGGAAGCGGCGGAAGTCCCGGTCCAGGTGGATCCGCAGGGCCGGGACGCCCAGGAGCACGGTCAGCAGCAGGCCGCCGCCGACCACGGCCCGGGGGTGGGCGACGACCACCCCCAGGAGTCGCCCCAGGCCGAAGCCGGCCAGGCCCCGGGGGCGGTCGGCCGCCGGGTGGAGCCGGGCGAGGAGGGCGGCCAGGGCGGGCACGAGCAGCAGGCTGGCGAGGAGGGAGAGGGCGATCCCGGCGGCGCAGATCACCCCCAGGTGGCGGAGCCCGGGGAAGGAGGAGAACCCCGCGGCGAGAAACGCCCAGAGGGTCGTGGCGGCGGCGGCGAGGATCCCGAGGCCGGTCTCCCCGTGGGCGGTGCGAAAGGCGGCCAGCATGTCGCGGCCGGCATGGATCTCCTCGAGGTAGCGGTTGTAGAGGTGGATCGTGAAGTCGATGGCGAGGCCGGAGAGGATCGCCACCGACCCGGCGGTGAAGACGCTGATCCGCCCGATCGCCACCCCGGCGAAGCCGAGGGTCCACGTGATGCCGACCGCGAGGGGCACCCCGGCCACGACCAGGGCAAGTGGACGCCGGAACGCGACGAGGAACATGACCAGGACGGCGACGAAGGCGATCCCCGAGATCGTCCGCACGTCCCGGGCGAGAATCTCCCGGTAGTCCACCATGATCGCCGGGGAGCCGGTCAGGCCGACGTGGATCCCGCCGCTCCCCGGCGGCGCCGGCCCGACGCCGACGGTCCCCTCGAGGTCTCCCTCCTCCATCGCCTCCCGGGCCACCCGGGAGATCTCCCGGATGATCCGCCGCGCGACCCGGACGTCGGAAGCCCGCGCCTCCGGCCGGACGAGGACCAGGACGTAGGCCCCGTCCTCGGTGACGAAGACCCCGTCCCGGGCCTCGAGGGAGAGCCGGCCCCTGAGGGCCCCGAGGTGGCGCAGGGCCAGCCGGGCGAAGCCCAGGGGATCCTCCCGGATCAGCCGCGCGGCCAGGGGCCCCAGTGGGCTGCCCAGGGCCTCCAGGTTCTCCCGGACGCGGCGGTCGATTCCCGCCGGGTCCAGGCCCCGCACCAGGTCCTCGATCTCCCGGGGCGACAGGTACAGCAGGAGGGCCGTCGCCTGGGGGCCCTCGAGGAAGGACCAGGGATCCTCCCCGAACAGGCCGGCGACCGGCCGGACCTCGTCGCTCTCCTCCGCGAGGCGCTCCTCGATGTCGAGGGCCAGGTCGATCCGGGCGTCCAGGTCGTCCTCCCCCTCCCCGGAGATCGCGACGACGATCGGCTCGGTGCCCCCGTAGCGGGCCAGGACCTCCCGCAGCCGCTCGGCCACCGGCAGGCCCCGGGGCATCAGGTCGGCGAGGTCGGTGGACAGGCGGAGCCGTCTCGCCTGCCACCCGGCGAGCAGGGTGGCGGCGAGGACCAGCAGGAGCACCGTCCGGGCGTGGAAGACGGAGAACCAGGCGATCCCCTCGAGGAGGCGGCGCAGGAGACCGCGGGCCCGGTCTCCCGCGGGGCTCACGGGACCTCCAGGACGACCACGGCCGTGGCCACGGTCCGGTCGTGGGCGAGGCTCACGTGGGCCGCGGTGATCCCCCGCTTCCGCGCCAGCTCGGCGGCCCGCCCGTGGAAGCGGAGGCGGGGCAGGCCGTTCGCCTCCCGCCGGACCTCCACGTCCCGCCACCCGA
>CAZOTT010000021.1:18536-33752 GCA_964582785.1 uncultured Acidobacteriota bacterium
ACGCCTTGACCGCGGCCTCCTTGGCCGCCCACCGCCCTCCCACGTGGGGCACCGGGTCGGTCCGGGAGCGGCAGTAGGCCTCCTCGTCGGGAGTGAGGATCCGGCGGAGCAACCGGTCGCCGTGCCGTTCCAGCATCTGCCGGATCCTGGCCAGCTCCACGATGTCGATTCCGAGGCCGACGATCACCTGAGGGTCCTCCCCCGGCACCCTGGCCGGTCGCGGACGGGGAAGTCTACACCACCGGGCCTTCCGGGCGGATCTCGTTGATGGACATGAGGTTGAAGGAACGGCGGGACGGGGGCGGGGCCGGCCGCGTGCTATGATCCAGCCGGGTCCGGGCGGCCGGACCGGAGGAGACGCCGGTGAGCCCCGTCGGTTTCGAAGCGTACCTGGACCGCCTCGGTCCCCGGGGGCTGCGCCTGGTCCTGGCCGGGCTCCTGGCGCCGGACGACTGCGCCGCGCTCGCCGGAGAGCCCTGCCCGGAGGACGCGGCGGCCCGGGCCGACCTGCTCGCCGACCGGCTGGCGGAGGACCCGTCCCTCGCCCCCCGGCTGCTCGCCCTCCTGGACGAGCGCACCGCGGACACCGACGACCCCGCCGGGTGGGACGAGCGCCGGACCCGGGAGGCCCTGGCGGCCCTGATCCGGGACCCGGGCCCCGGGGCGGCCGCGCTGCTTCACCGCCTCGCCCGGGCGGTCCGGCCGCCGCTTCCCCCCGCCGAGATCCGCGCCACCGGCGAGGTGATCGCCGGCAGCCTGCTCGACCTCGAGCAGGGCTCCCGGCCGAAGTGGCAGGCGAAGGTCGCCTCGGAGCGGGCCGGCCTGCGGGAGCTGGAGCAGGAGCGGCGGGAGCTCGAGGCGCGGCTGCGGCAGGTGGAAAGCCGGCTCCAGCGGGCCCTCGAGCGGAACGCGACCCTCGAGGAACGCCTCGCCCGGCGGCTCGCCGAGGTCCACGAGCTCCGCCGGGCGGACCGGGCGGCCCGCGAGGAACGGCGGCGCCTCGAGCAGGAACTCGCCCGCCTGCACCGGCGGGTGGAGGAGTTCAACGAGAAGCGGGCCCGGGAACGCACCGGCGAGCTCCTGACCGCCCTCCGCCGGCTGACCACCGAGCAGCGGCGCGCGGCGTCGTTCCTCGAGCGGATCCGGGAGGAACGGCGGGAGGAGCGGGACGCGATCCGGGAGCAGGCGAAGAGCGTGCAGTCCCTCGCGGCCCTCGTCGAGAAGATGATCACCCTCCACGAGGCGGAGTCCCGGGCCGCCGCCGCCGCCCAGGAGGCGATCCTGCGGGAGCTCGCCCTGCTCCGGGGAGACCGGGAACCGGCGACGGTTCCCCTCCCCCGCCGCCGGGGCGCCGGGGCGCCCGGGGGGAAGGAACAGCCCCGGGTCGCCCTGTTCGTCGACGTGCAGAACATGTTCTACGGGGCGAAGGAGAAGAACGCCCGCCTCGATTTCGAGGCCCTGCTCGCGGCCGCCGCCGACGGCCGGCGCCTGGTGCGGGCGGTGGCGTACGTGGTGGAAAGCCGGGAGATCGACCAGAGCGCCTTCATCCACCTGCTGCGGATGAAGGCCTACGAGGTCAAGCGGAAGCCCCTCCGGATCCGCCCGGACCGGAGCATGAAGGGGAACTGGGACCTCGAGATGGCCCTGGACGCCCTCGCCACCGGCGAGCACGTGGACGTCATCGTCCTCGTGACGGGGGACGGCGACTTCGTCCCCCTCGTGCGGCAGCTCCGCCTGAAGGGGGTCCGCGTCGAGATCTACGGCTTCCCCCGGAGCACCGCCCCCGACCTCCGCCAGGCGGCGGACCGCTTCGTGCCGATCACCCGGAAGCTGCTGCGTCCCCTCTCGCCGCGCAGGCCCCGGCGCGCGGCGAGCCCCGCCGCGGAGGAACGATGATCGACCTGGAACTCTCGCCCGAACACGAGGAGCTGGCCCGGACGATCCGGGAGTGGACCGCCCGCGAGGTCCTGCCGCGGATCCGCGAGCTGGACGAGCGGCAGGAGTACGACCCGGAGATCCCCCGGCGGATGGGGGAACTCGGCCTGCTGGGGGTGTGCGTCCCCGGGGAATACGGCGGGGCCGGCATGGACTACGTCGCCCTCGGGATCGCCTCCGAGGAGCTGGAATACGCCGACACCTCCCTCCGGGTCTGGATGTCGGTCCACGTGGGCCTGAACTGCCTGACCCTGCTGACCTGGGGCACCGAGGAACAGAAGCGGAAGTACCTCGTCCCCCAGGCCCGGGGCGAGAAGTACGCCACCTACGCCCTGACCGAGCCGGACGCCGGTTCCGACGCGGTCGGCATCCGCACCACGGCCCGCCGGGAGGGAGACGCCTGGATCCTGAACGGGGAGAAGACCTGGATTTCCCTCGCCGACGTGGCGGACCACTTCCTCGTCATCGCCTGGACGGACCCCGCGAAGCGGGAGCGGCGGGACCATTCCGGCATGTCCGCCTTCATCGTCGAGCGGTCCTTCCCGGGGGTCACCACCGGGACGATCCACGGCAAGCTCGGGGTGCGCGCGGGGAACACCGGCTGGATCTCCCTCGACAACGTGCCCGTGCCGCGGGAGAACCTCGTCGGGCGCGAGGGAGAGGGCTTCAAGATCGCGATGTTCGCCCTGGACCAGGGCCGCTACACGGTCGCCGCCGGGGCCACCGGCCTGATCCGGGCCTGCCGCGACGCCTCCGTGAAGTACGCCAACGACCGGACGACCTTCGGACGGCCGATCGCCCACCACCAGCTCGTCAAGGAGATGATCGCGGAGATGGAGGCGGACTACCAGGCCTCGCGCCTCCTCTGGCTCCGGGTGGGCTGGATGAAGAACCGGGGCCTCCGCTGTACCCGGGAAACCTCCCTCGCCAAGCTGTACGCGACGACCCGTTCCGAGCGGGCGGCGAGCAACGCGATCCAGGTCCACGGGGCCTGGGGTTACGCGAGCGACTACCCGGTGGAGCGGTTCTACCGCAACTGCAAGGGGGCGGTGATCTACGAGGGGACCCGGGAGACCCACAAGCTCCTCCAGGCCGACTACGCCCTCGGCCTGCGCCGCGACAAGCCCCTCCGCTGCAACCTGCCCCCCTGGAGGGCTGACTGAACGTGCGGGGGGCGGGCTGGCCCGCCCCCCGCCGCCGGGAAACGGCGGTCAGAACCGCCACCCGAAACCGACGCCGAAGATCCAGGGATCGATGTCCAGGGTGCCGATCTTGTCGCCCTTGAAGACGACGTCGGTGTCCACCTGGATGTACTTGAGATCGAGGTTGAAGAACATCCCGTTGGCCAACGGGATGTCCGCGCCGATCTGCCCCGCGAGCCCGAAGCTGTTGTCGAGGTCGTCGAACTCGGAAGAGGCGAGGTACCCGGTCTGGTCGTAGAAGATGGTGTAGTTCAGGCCGACGCCGACGTAGGGCCGGAACCCGCCGTCGGGCCGGAAGTGATACTGGAGAAGGACCGTGGGCGGCAGCAGGCTCGCGCTGCCGAGGCTCCCCCCCTCGATGGTCACCTCGTGGGAAGTGGTGGCCACGATCGCCTCGACGGCCAGGTTGTCGTTGAAGAAGTACGAGAAGTCCACTTCCGCGGTGAAGTTGTTGTCCACGTCGACCCCGGCGTCCCCGAGGTCTCCGCTCCCGGAAGCATCGGGGGCCACGTAGATCACCCTCCCCCGGATCATCCAGTTTCCATCGTCCCCCGCCAGGGCCGGGCCCGCCGCCAGCAGCGGCAGGATCAGCACGACCGGGATCAACCAGTGCCCGTACCTCATCGTTCCTCCTTTCGCTCCCCGACCGGGGAAGCAACGGCACCCGCCGTGGTTGCCATCAGTTCGCGGATGCAATTCTCTCGCCCCTGCTTACCAGAGCGGGCTCGCCGGTGTCAACGCCGTGCCGGCCCCCCCTTCCCTTCCCAGGCGCGGCGGACTTCCTCGAGGTCGTCGACGAGGGGCCAGGGAGGCAGGGAGGCGAGGACCGTCGGCCCGTAGCGGCGGGTCCGCACCCGGATGTCGAGCAGGGCGAGGATCCCCCGGTCCGCCCGGGTCCGCACCAGGCGGCCGAGGGCCTGGCGGAGGGCGAGGATCGCCTCGGGCAGGGCCTCCTCGAGGAAGGGGTTTCCCCCCCGGGCGCGGATCGCGTCCGCCCGGGCGGCGACCAGGGGATCGTCCGGCACCGCGAACGGCAGCTTGTCCACGACGACAAGGGAGAGGGCGGCCCCCGGGACGTCGATCCCCTGGCGGAAGGAGGCCGTGCCGAGCAGGACCGAGTGCTCGTCCCGGCGGAACGCCTCGACCAGCCGCTCCCGGGGCGCCTCCCCCTGGACGTGGACCGGCCAGGGCAGGGCGCCGGAAAACCGCTCCGCCGCCCGGCGGAGGGCCCGGTGGGAGGCGAACAGGAGCAGGGCGCGTCCCTCCGTGACCCGGACGAGGGCCTCCATCTCGTCGAGGCAGCGCCGGGGGAACCCCGGGTCCCCCGGCTCCGGGAAGTCCCGGGGAACGTAGAGCACCGCCTGCCGCCGGTGGGCGAAGGGGGATCGCACGACCAGCGTCCCCGCGCCGGGCAGCCCCAGCCGCTCCCGGGCCCGGTCGAGCCGGCCGGCCACCGAGAGGGTGGCCGAGGTGGCGATCACCGACTCGAACGAGCCCCCGAGGACCCGCTCGAGCAGGGGGCCCGTCTCGATCGGCCAGCTCGCGAGCATCGTTCCCGTGCTCCCCCGGGCCTCGACGGTGACGACCCGGTCCCCCGGCGCCGGGCCGAGCAGCTCCGCGAGGGTCGCGCCCACCTCCCGGCAGCGCGCGACGAGGAGCGCCCGTTCCTCCGCCCGTTCCCCCGGCCCCGCGAGCTCCCGGGCCAGCCCGTCGAGCCGTTCCTCGAAGGCCTCCACCCGGGACGCCAGTTCCTTCCCCCCGCGGGCGGGATCGAACCGGACCCGCCCCTGCCCCTCCGGCGGCCGCAGGAAGCCGAGCAGCTCGCGCCCCGCCCGCTCGAGGGCCCGGGCCCCGGCCGCGTCCCGCCCCGCCCGCACCAGTTCCCGTTCCGCGTCCCGGGCGAGGTCGACGATCCGCCGGGTGGTCAGCGTCACGGCGAAGTGGCTCGCCGCCGCGTCCTCGACCAGGTGCGCCTCGTCGAGGACCAGGAACGGGGCCGGGGGCAGGATCATCCCCTCGCCCCGCTCCCGCAGGGCGAGATCGGCGAACAGCAGGTGATGGTTCACGACGACGATGCCGGCGGCCGCCGCCTCCCGGCGGGCCCGGTAGACGAAGCAGTCCTCGTGGTGGGAACAGGCGCTCCCGGTGCAGGTGTCGGCCCGCCCGTCGACCCGGGCCCAGGTCCAGGAGCCGTCCGGCAGGCCCGGGACCTCGGCCCGGTCCCCGGTCTCCGTCTCCTCCGCCCAGCGCCGGATCGCCGCGAAGACCCGCGCCTCCGCCATGTCCGGGAAGAGGGGTTCCGCGGCGAACTCGGCGAGCCGCTTGCGGCAGAGGTAGTTCTCCCGTCCCTTGAGCAGGACGACCCGGCGCCGCCGGCCGGTGACCCGGGCGGCGAGGGGGACCTCCCGGGTGACGAGCTGGTCCTGGAGGGCCCGGGTCCCGGTGGAGAGGATCACCGGCCCGTCGGCGAGGAACGCCGGGACCAGGTAGGCGAGGGTCTTCCCGGTCCCGGTGCCCGCCTCGACCACCAGGTGTTCCCCGGCGGCGAAGGCCCGGGCGACCGCCTCGGCCATCCGCCGCTGCCCATCCCGGGCCTCGTACCCGGCCCGGGCCCGGGCGAGGGGGCCGCCCGGGGCGAAGATCTCCGCGACCCGGGCCTCGATCACGGGGCGGCCCGCCTCATGCGTCCGGCGGGCCCTCGGTGCGCTCCTCGGTGTAGAGGGGGAACCCGTCGCACAGCTCGACCACCTCCCGGCGGACCTTCTCCAGTTCGGCCTCGTCCTCCCGGTTCCGCAGGGCCCGGGCGATCAGGGAGGCGACCCGCCGCATCTCGCCCTCCTTCATCCCCCGGGTGGTCAGGGCGGGGGTGCCGAGGCGGATGCCGGAGGCGACCATCGGCGGGTTCCGGTCGAAGGGGATCGTGTTCTTGTTCACGGTGATGTTGACCCGGTCGAGGACCGTCTCCGCCTCCTTGCCGGTGATCCCCTGCTGGAACACGTCGACCAGGACCAGGTGGTTGTCCGTCCCGCCGGAGACGATCCGGAACCCCTCCCCGGCCAGGGCCTCGGCGAGAACCTTCGCGTTCGCGATCACCTGCCGGCTGTACTCCCGGAACTCCGGGCGCAGCGCCTCGCCGAAGGCGACCGCCTTCGCCGCGATCACGTGGACGAGCGGTCCCCCCTGCAGGCCGGGGAAGACGGAACGGTTCAGGTCCCGGTAGTGTTCCCTGCGGCAGAGGATCAGCCCGCCCCGGGGGCCCCGCAGGGTCTTGTGGGTCGTCGAGGTGACGAAGTCGAAGTGGGGCACGGGGCTCGGGTGGAGCCCGGCGGCGATCAGCCCGGCGGGGTGGGCGATGTCGGCCATCGTCTTCGCCCCGACCTCGTCGGCGATCGCCCGGATCCGTTCCCAGTCGATGAAGCGGGGATAGGCGCTCGCCCCCGCCACGATCAGCTTCGGGCGGTGCTCCTTCGCCAGCCGCTCGAGCTGGTCATAGTCGAGGGTCTCGTCCTCCCGCCGCACGCCGTAGCCGACGAAACGGTAGAGGATGCCGGAAAGGTTCAGGGGGTGGCCGTGGGTCAGGTGGCCCCCGTGGGCGAGATCCATCCCGAGGACGGTGTCGCCGGGCTCGAGCACGGTGAAGTAGACCGCCTGGTTCGCCTGGGACCCGGAGTGGGGCTGGACGTTGGCCCGCTCCGCCCCGAACAGCTCCTTCGCCCGGTTCCGGGCCAGGGTCTCCACCACGTCCACGTACTCGCAGCCGCCGTAGTAGCGCTTCTTCGGGTACCCCTCGGCGTACTTGTTCGTGAAGACGGAGCCGTTCGCCTCGAGGACCGCCCGGGAGACGAAGTTTTCCGAGGCGATCAGCTCCAGGTGGGAGTGCTGCCGCCGCGCCTCGTTCCGGATGGCGGCCGCCACCTCCGGATCGGTCTCCCAGATTGCTCGACCCATCTCTTACCTCCTCGCGGCCCTCAGGCCGGCTCGATCTTCGCCACCCGCCGGGCGTGACGCCCTCCCTCGAACTCCGTCGCGAGGAAGACGTCGACGATCGCCTCGGCGAGGCCGACGCCGGTCACCCGAGCGCCCAGCGCCAGCACGTTCGCGTCGTTGTGCAGGCGGGCGTACCGGGCGTCGTACTCGCCGAGGCACCGGGCCGCCCGGACCCCGGGAACCTTGTTCGCCACGATCGAGACGCCGATGCCGGTCCCGCACAGGACGATGCCCCGGTCGACCTCCCCCCGGGCCACCGCCTCGGCAACCGGGCGGGCGCAGTCCGGGTAGTCGCAGCTTTCCGGGGAACCGGTCCCCAGGTCGGTCACGTCGTGGCCGGCCGCCCGCAGGCGGGCGGCGAGGTGGTTCTTCAGCTCGTAGGCCGCGTGGTCCGATCCGATGGCCAGCTTCATCGCGGGGGCTCCTCGCGGGGGTCCCGGGCGCACGGGGGGGGACGGCCGATTCTACCTTGCCCCGCGGGGGTCCGCGCCCGACCTTGGACCCCGGGACTCCCCCCTCCGGGAGCCCCGGGAGGAACGGCGATGGCCACCGTCGAGATCGACCGGGACCTCTGCGACAACAGCCAGAACTGCGAGGCGATCTGCCCGGCGGACGTGTTCGAGATCCGCAACGGCGTCGTCGAGATCGTGCGGCCCTCGGAGTGCACCGCCTGCTTCCTCTGCGTCGAGAACTGCCCCTCCGGCGCGATCGACGTGGACGCCTGACCGGGCGGCGGCCCCGGCAGCGGGCGCCGGGACGGGGTAGACTCGTTCCGCCCGGCCCGTCCGCCGGGCGGGGGCTGCCCGATGACCGAACCGCGCGATCTCGTCGAGCTCCGGGAGCGGATCAACCGCCTGCTCGAGGACTGGATGGCCCGCGCCGGGACGCCGGACCCGGAAGCGGGGGGCGAGTGGACCCCGCGGGCCGACGCCTGGGAACTGCCCGACCGGGTCCTCCTCCGGGTGGACCTGCCGGGCATCGCCCCGGGGGACCTGGAGCTGCGGGTGGACGGGGGGGAGCTGGTCCTGCGGGGAACCCGCCCGCGCCCCTCCGAGCCGGACCCGTCCGCGCTCGTTCGCGCCGAGCGGCCCTGGGGCACGTTCGTCCGCCGGTGGGCCCTCCCCGACGCCATCGACCGGGAGAGGGTGCGGGCGGTCTACCGGGACGGCGTCCTGGAGATCGCCGTCCCCCGGCGCCCCGCCGACGCGGCCCGCCGGGTGCCGGTGGAAAAGGAGTAGGAAGCGACCCGATGGGAAACACGCTGAAGACCTTCGGACTTCTCGGCCTCCTGGGCGCCCTCCTCGTGCTGGCCGGGAACGTCCTCGGCGGTCCCCGGGGCGCCCTGGTCGCCCTGGTCCTCGCCGCCGTGATGAACTTCGGGGCCTACTGGTTCTCCGACCGGCTGGTCCTCGCCCGTTACCGGGCCCGGGAACTGGCCCCGGGGGAAAACCCCCGCCTCGAACGGATCGTCGTCAACCTGGCCGCCCGGGCGGGGATTCCCCGGCCCCGGATCTACCTCCTCCCGGCCGGCCAGCCGAACGCCTTCGCCACCGGCCGGGACCCGGCCCACGCGGCGGTCGCGGCCACCGAGGGGCTGCTCGAGCTGCTGACCGACGAGGAACTCGAGGGGGTGATCGGGCACGAGCTGGGCCACGTCGTCCACCGGGACATCCTCGTCGGGACGATCGCCGCCACCCTGGCCGCGGCGGTGATGTTCCTCGCCTCGATGGCCCGCTGGGGGCTGATCCTCGGCGGGTTCGGGGGCCGGGACCGGGACGAGGGGGCCGGCGGCGTGCTCGGGTACCTGCTGCTGGTCCTCCTCGCGCCGCTGGCGGCGACCCTCGTCCAGCTCGCCGTCAGCCGCTCCCGGGAATTCGCCGCGGACCAGGAATCGGCCCGGCTCACCGGCAACCCGGTCGGCCTGGCCCGGGCCCTGGCGAAGATCGGGGGCCTGGCCCGGCGGGTCCCGATGGACGCCTCCCCGGCGACGGCCCACATGTTCATCGTGTCGCCCCTCGCCGGGGGGGACGCGATCGCGAAGCTCTTCTCGACCCATCCCCCGATCGAGGAACGGATCCGCCGCCTCGTCGGCGACCGCCCGCTCTTCTGATCCCCGCGCCACCCGGGCCGGGGGGCGCGCCCCCGGGTCCCGACCGGAGGAACCCCGATGCGCCGTGCCCTTCCCGTCCTCGCCCTCGCCCTCGCGGCCCTCGCCTCCCCCGCCCCCGGGCGGGCGGAGGACGGCGGCCGGGAGCTGCGCCGGGACGCCGTCGTCCGGGCGGTGGAGAAGGTCGGTCCCGCCGTCGTCAACATCTCGACCGAGATCCTCGTGCGGAATCCCTACGCCGGGTTCACCAGCCCCTTCGAGTGGTTCTTCGGCCACCCGCGCCCTCCCCGCCGCCTGGTGGAGAACTCCCTCGGTTCCGGGGTGATCGTCGACCCGGACGGCTACGTCCTGACGAACAACCACGTGATCGAGGCGGCGAGCCGGATCACCGTCACCCTCCAGGACGGCCGGCAGGTGGAGGCGAAGCTCGTCGGCTCGGACCGGGACTCGGACCTCGCGGTGCTCCTGCTCGACGGGAAGGGCCCCTGGCCGTTCGTCCGGATGGGACGGTCGGACGACCTGATGATCGGCGAGAAGGTGATCGCGATCGGCAACCCGTTCGGCCTCCAGAACACGGTCACCGTCGGCGTCGTCTCCGCCCTCGGCCGGACCCTTCCCTCGAGCCCCGAGGGGGACGTCGCCTTCGCCGACTTCATCCAGACCGACGCCGCGATCAACCCCGGGAACTCGGGCGGCGCCCTGGTCAACATCCTCGGCGAACTGGTGGGGATCAACTCCCAGGTCCTCGCCCGGGGCCAGAACCTGGGCTTCGCGATCCCGATCGACCGGGCGCGGAAGGTGTTCCGGGAGCTCGTCCGCTACGGGAAGGTGCTCCCCGCCTGGACCGGCCTCGTCGTCGAGGAGATCTCGCGCAGGGAAGCGCGCCAGCTCGGCCTCGGGGACGTGGAGGGACTGCTGGTCGTCCGGCGCTTCGCCGACAGCCCCGCCGAGGCGGCGGGCATCGGGGTGCCGGACGTCATCGTTTCCGTCGGCGGCCACCCGGCGAAGACCCTGCCGGACTGGACCACCGCCCTCGCCCGGGTCGCCCCGGGCCAGAAGGTCCAGGTGGAGTTCATCCGGGAGGGGGCGAAGCACCGCACCTGGCTGGAGGTCCAGCGGTTCCCCGAGGACCGGGCGCCCGTCTTCGCCTGGAAGCTGCTCGGCTTCACGGTGACGGACACCCGGGCGGGGGCGACGATCGACCGGGTGCGCCGGGACTCGTGGCTCGGCCGGCGGGGCCTGCGGCCCGGGGCGGTGGTCGTGGAACTGGACGGGGAGACGATCCGCTCCGCCCGGGACTTCTACGAGCGGATCCCCCAGGTGATCTACCGCCGGGCCGCCAGCTTGTCGATCCGGGTGGGCGGATCCTATTACAGGATCACCGTGCCGCTCCGCTGAGGGGGACGGCCGCGGGAAGGGAGCGACCGAAGATGGCGGAGGAGAAGAAGCGGAAGGTTCCCGTCCGGGACCGGCGCCGGGTCCGGGGCGACGAGGAGACCCCCCCGGAGCTCCGGGAGTGGGTGGAGCGGGCCGAGGAGGCCGAGCACCGGGCGGAGGAGGCGGAGAAGAGGGCCGAGGAGGCGGCCCGGCGGGCCGAGGAGGCCGAGCGGAAGGCGGAGGAGATCGACGCCCGCCTGCGGGAGTTCGCCGCCGCCTTCCAGCAGTACCGGGAGGAGCACGACGCCGTCGTTTCCCGCCTGGAGCGGGACCGGGAGACCCGGATCCGGGAGGGGATCGGCAACGTCTTCCGCAGGATCCTCGACGCGCTGGACAACCTCGAGCGGGCCCTCGCCCACGCCCCGGAGGACGACCCCCTCGCCGAGGGGGTCCGCCTCGTCCACCGGCAGATCCTCGACGCGATGGAGTCGGAGGGGCTCGAGCGGCTGGAGGTGCTGGGCAAGCCGTTCGATCCCGCGGTGGCGGAGGCGATCGGCACGGTCCCGGTGGAGGAGGAGAGCCGGGGAGGAACGGTGGTCGAGGAGCTGCGCCCCGGCTACCGGTTCCACGACCGGGTCCTGCGCCCGGCCCAGGTGCGGGTCGGGCACTTCGCGGCCCGGGCGGAGGGCTGACCGGGGCCGGAACCGTGGTCCCCCCGCCGGGGAGGAGGGCGGCGGGGGGCCTCCCCGCCGGGCCCGGCGCGCCTCCCGTCAGGCGAAGCGGCGCAGCTTCTCGTGGTAGGGGGCGTGGTGGAACCGGCGCAGCCGCCGGATCCGCTCGGCGGGAGGCCGGCCGCCCAGGTCCTCGACGAACCGCAGCGCCAGCCGGGTGGCGTCCTCGTACCGGGCCCGGACCTCCGGGTCCGGTTCCGCCCAGTCCCCCTTGTGGAACAGGTGCCAGAGGAGAAACCGGCGCTCCCCGGGCGCGAGGGGACGTCCCCCCGCCAGCCGCCCGAGGAAGTGGGCCAGGACGAGGTACTTGCTCACCCCGGCGTGCCACTCGAGCTCGAGGAGGGTGACCTCCGGCCCCCCGTGGATCGCCCGGTCAGCGAAGGTCACCAGGTGGTCGACCTCCTCGACGAGGGTGGCGAAGGCGTCCACGTTCCCCGCGTGGAGGACCCGGCGGGGATCCTCCCGCTCCAGGTGCTCGACCAGGCCGTCCGGCAGGTAGAGGGCCGCCGCCCAGGGCCCGGCGTCGCCGAGGGGCCGGAGCAGCAGCCGGGCCCCGGCCCCGGTGTGGGCCACCTTCTGCCGGACGCGGCGGCCGGCGACCAGGCGGCGGTACCCCTCGTCCCCGACGACGAACCGCCCCACCGGGACGAGGGAGACGCCGGTGTCGTAGGTCCGCTCGAGGAGCAGGGCGAGGGCGTCCACCAGCGGTCTCACCGCCTGCCTCCCGGCCGGTAGACGAACTCGCCGTCCCGGGCGTCGACGACGATCTTCCGGTACGGGACCCGGGCGCGGGCCGCCCGGCGGATCCGGCGGTCGATCTCCGCCACGTCCAGGGACCGGTCGCTCTCCTTCAGTTCCCGCAGCATCTCGAGGAGTTCCCCCCGGTCCGGGGCGGCGGCGGCCCGTTCCTCGTCCCGCCGGATCATCTTGCCGATCTCGACGTTGCAGGTCCGCTGGAGCATGGCGGCCAGGTGCCGGGCGCCGTACTCCCGGGAGTAGCCCCGGGCGAGGAACAGCTCCCGGGCCGCCGGGGTCAGCTCGATCTCGATCCGGTGCAGTTCCCGGTACCGGCGCGCGATCTTCTCGAACTCCAGGTCCAGGATCCGCTCCGCGGAGGCCCGGGGCAGGTGCCGGAAGCGGACGATCTTCACCCGGTTGATGAACTCGGGGGAAAGGGTCTTCCGCAGCGAGCGCGACAGTTCCGCGCGCCAGGCGGCCTCGGCGGCCTCCTCCCCGCCGAACCCGATCGGCCGGGTCGTGGCGTCACGGTCCTTGTACCCGACGTTCGACGTGAAGAAGACGAGGGTGCCGGCGAAGTGCAGCTCGTTCCCGTGGGCGTCGGTGGTCGTCCCGCGGTCGAGGATCGAGAGGAAGAACCGCCGGAGCTGGGGGTGGGCCTTTTCCACCTCGTCCACGAGGAGCACCGAGACCGGGGCCCCGGCCGCCTCCTCGTGGAACCGGGTCAGCAGGCCCGGCTCGTCGGACCGGATGAAGCCCCGGGTCGCCCCGCGGAGCTCGTTGATGTCGGACGGGTAGGTGTAGTTCGGCCCCTCGATCGTCATGAAGGGAACCTCGATGCCCCACTGCTCCTCCAGCAGGTGCACCAGGGTCTCGACCAGGTAGTTCTTGCCGACGCCGGTGGGACCGACGAGGAAGTAGCTCGCCGGCCGGGAAAGGGGCTGGGTCCCGACGGCGTAGAGGGCGAAGTCGTCGACGAGGGTCGCGATCGCCTCCTCCTGGTCGATGACGATCTCGGCCAGCCGGTGGCGCAGTTCCTCGAGGTCGAGGCTGGCGAACAGGAGCAGGCGCTCGTAGGCCGCCAGCAGCTCGGTCCGCTCGAGGTCGCCGGAGAAGATCGGTTGCCGCGGGACGGGGCCGGTCTCTTCCGTCTCCTCCGCCTCTTCCGCCCGGGCCTCCCCGGCGGGCCCGCCCCCCGCGAGGACGCCCCGGATCTCCGGGGGCACGAGCAGGGACGGGACGGCGGCCTCCGGGTCGCCGCCCGCCTCCCGGAGGAGCCGGGAGTAGAGGTCGAACCGCTCCGAGCAGCGCCGCAGGAACTCGACCTCCTCCTCGAGCTGGATCCGCCCCCCGAACCGGTTGGCCAGGAAGTGCTCCCGCAGCCGCGCGTCGTCGGCGAGCAGCTCGAGGACCTCGGCGGCGAGCAGGTAGGCCCGGGGACCGAGTTCCTCGAGCTCGACCCCCCGGACCCGGTGCAGGCCGGTGATCGCCAGGTCGAACAGCGCCTTGTCCCCGACGGTGCGGACCTCGTCCGGTAGGCGCCGGATCCGGCCGAGGAGCGAGGAGAGGTCGCCGGCCACCGGCAGCCGGAACCAGGGCGCGGCCACCAGGGCCGCGAGGCGCCGGGGGTCCCGGCCGAGGATCGCCCGCAGCCGGTCGTCCGTGTAGACGTCCCCGAGGAGGGCCGAGCACCGGGTGACGACCCCGACCAGGTGCTCGATCTCCCGGGGGTCCACCGGCCCGATCCCGAGCCGCTCCGCCGCCCGGGTCAGCCGGGCCACGAGGTGCTTCGCGTCGAACGGTACGATCGAGCTCGTTCCGCCCTTGCCGCCCATCGTCCTCCCGCGTTCGCGCGCCGGGCGCGCTCCCCTTCCCCGTCCCTTCATAAGGTGGCCCCCGTTCCGCGTCAGCCGCAAGGCGGCCGGGATCCCGGGGCGGGGGCGGCCCGGCGGCCGGAACGGCGTCCGGGAATCCCCGCGCGCCCCCCCATGGTGGAGCGAAGCTTTCAGGAGGCGAACAGTCGGAGCAAGTTGAGAATCCGCCAATGATTGTCATCGTTCGCCACTTTTCGAAATCATGCGGAGGAAATCGCGAGCGACCGGTCCGGGAAGGCCACCTGAAAGCTTCGCGCCACCATGGCGCCCCCGAACGATCGACGGTCCGCGCCGCCGGCGGCCGGAGGATTTCCCGCCGGCCCCGGGTTTTTCCGCCCGCTTTCTTGACACCCCGGGACCCGAATCTTAGAAACCCGGACCGGCCGGGAGGAGAGGGCCGCGGGCGCCCTCCCCCTGAAAGCCAAACCCAAGGAAACACGAGGTTTGCAGGGAGGACAGGAACGATGAAGATCAAGCCCCTCCACGACAGGGTGCTCGTCAAGAGGATCGAGAAGGACAACAAGACGAAGTCCGGGATCATCATCCCCGACACCGCGAAGGAAAAGCCCCAGGAGGGCGAGGTGATCGCGGTCGGTGCCGGGCGCCGGGACGACGACGGGAAGGTCCACCCGCTCGACGTCAAGAAGGGAGACAAGGTCCTGTTCGGCAAGTACTCCGGCACCGAGGTCAAGATCGACGACCAGGAGTACATCATCCTCCGCGAGGACGAGATCCTCGGGATCATCGAGTAGGTGAGGGAGAGAGACGATGGCTGCCAAGAAGGTGACCTACGCCGAGGAGTGCCGGCAGGCCCTCCTGAACGGCGTCAACAAGCTCGCGAACGCGGTCAAGGTGACCCTGGGTCCCCGGGGCCGCAACGTCGTCATCGAGAAGAAGTTCGGGTCCCCGCTCTCGACGAAGGACGGGGTGACCGTCGCCAAGGAGCTCGAGTTCGAGGATCCGTGGGAGAACATCGGCTGCCAGATGGTCCGCGAGGTCTCGTCCAAGACCTCGGACGTCGCGGGTGACGGGACCACGACGGCGACGGTGCTCGCCCAGGCGATCGTGCGCGAGGGCGTCAAGGCGGTGACCGCCGGGGCCAACCCGATGGACCTCAAGCGGGGCATCGAGGCCGCCACCGACGTCGTCGTCGAAGAGCTGAAGAGCATGTCCAAGCAGGTCGAGGGCAAGATGATCGCCCAGGTCGGTGCGATCTCGGCCAACAACGACGAGGAGATCGGCAAGATCATCGCCGAGGCGATGGA
>CAZOTT010000022.1:0-32530 GCA_964582785.1 uncultured Acidobacteriota bacterium
CGGAAGTGGTTCGTGGACGAGCTGTACGGGAAGCTGGTGCTGCGGCCGTTCTACGGCCTGTGCCGGTTCTTCCACGGGTTCGACGTGTGGGTGGTCGATGGCGCGGTCAACGGGACGGCGCGGGCGACCCTCGCGCTTTCCCACCTGAAGGCGGCGGTCGACCGTTACGTGGTCGACCTGGGCGTGAACGCCGTCGGGTGGTTCGTCCGGCTGGGTGGCGCCCTGATGCGCCGTCTCCAGGCCGGGTACGTCCAGTCGTACGCGGCGTTCCTCGTGCTCGGCAGCTTCCTGCTGCTGGCCGTCTACATGCTGATCAACCGTCCGTAGGACGCATGGGGTCGAGGCGCAGATGCTGACGAACCTGCCGATCCTGACGATCATCACCTTCCTGCCGCTGGTGGCGGCGCTCTTCATCGTCTTCTTCGTGCCGAAGAAGAACGAGAAGGCGATCATCCACATCGCCACCTGGGTGGCGCTGGCGGACTTCATCCTCTCGCTGATCCCGCTGTGGAACTACGACCCGGCGAACGGCGGGTTCCAGTTCGTGGAGGCCCACCCCTGGATCCGCACGCTCGGCGTGCAGTACAAGGTGGGAGTCGACGGCGTCTCCCTGCTGCTCGTCGTCCTGACGACACTGCTCGGGTTCATCTCGATCCTGAGCTCGTGGACGGCGATCCGGGAGCGGATCAAGGAATACTACGTCTTCTTCCTCCTGTTGCAGGTCGGCATGCTCGGGGTCTTCGTCGCCCTCGACCTCTTCCTCTTCTACGTGTTCTGGGAAGTGATGCTGGTGCCGATGTACTTCATCATCGGGGTGTGGGGCGGCCCGCGAAAGCTGTACGCGGCGATCAAGTTCTTCCTCTACACGCTGTTCGGGTCCGTGCTGATGCTGCTCGGCATCATCGCCCTCTACTTCTTCGCCCACGAGAAGCTGGGGGTGTACACGTTCGACATCGTGCGGCTCCACGAGCTGGGTCCGTACACGGCCCTCTGGGGCCTGGGCACCTGGGTCTTTCTCGCGTTCTTCATCGGGTTCGCGATCAAGGTGCCGATGTTCCCCTTCCACACCTGGCTGCCGGACGCCCACGTCGAGGCGCCGACCGCCGGTTCGGTGATCCTGGCCGGGGTGCTGCTGAAGATGGGGACCTACGGCTTCTACCGGTTCAGCGTGCCGATCTTCCCCCGGCAGACGGTGGACAACGCCTGGTGGCTGTTTTCCCTCTGCGTGATCGGGATCATCTACGGGGCGATGGTGGCCCTGGTGCAGAAGGACTGGAAGAAGCTGGTCGCCTACTCCTCGGTCAGCCACCTGGGCATCACGATGATCGGGCTCTTCGCCCTGAACCTCGCCGGTATCAAGGGGTCGGTTCTCCAGATGCTGAACCACGGGATCAGCACCGGCATGCTGTTCCTCATCGTCGGGATCGTCTACGAGCGCCGCCACACCCGCCTGATCTCCGAGTACGGGGGCCTGGCCCGGGTGATGCCCGTGTTCGCCATCTTCTTCATGATCGCCATGCTGTCCTCCGCCGGGCTTCCGGGGCTGAACGGGTTCATCGGCGAGGTGACGATCCTGATGGGACTGACCCAGGTGGGTGGTGCGGCGTACTCCTTCTTCGGCGCCTCGGCGTTCTGGTGGGTCGTGCTGTCCGCGACCGGGATCGTGCTCGGGGCGGCCTACCTGCTGTGGCTCTACCAGCGGACGATGTTCGGGGAGCTGACGAACCCGAAGAACGAGAACCTGCCCGACCTCACCTGGCGCGAGAAGTGGACCCTGATCCCCCTGATCGCCTGCGCGGTGTGGATCGGCATCTACCCGAAGCCGTTCTTCCGCATCATCGAGAAGCCGATCGAGCACCTGGTCATGGACCAGGTGTGGCCGGTGCTGCGGGAAACCGGGGCGGCCGTCGACCTGCCCACGCCGGAAGAGATGGCGCGGGCGGCCGCCGCCGCGGTTCCGGCGGAAGCCCCCGGCGCGGCCCACGGGGCCGGCGCGGGGCACGACGGGGAGTAGCGAGCCGTGAGCTTCGACAGCGCCCAATACGTCCGGGACCTGGGCTGGCTCCTGCCCGAGCTGTGGCTCACCCTGGCCGGGTTCGTGCTGCTCGCCCTGGCGCCCTTCGCGCGGGACGGGGCGGCGCGGCGGCGGCTGGCGTGGCTCGCCGCGGCGGCCCAGGGGATCACCCTCGTCCTGATGGTTCCCCTGCTCCTGCGCGACGGCGTATTCGGATCCTCCGGGGCGGCGGCCCCGGGAGCCGTCTTCCGGGTCGCGGGGGGGCAGCCCCTGCTGGTCGTGGACGGGTTCGCCCTCCTGTTCGGGGGCCTCGTCGTCCTGGCCGGCCTGCTCAGTACCCTGATGGGGATCCGCTTCCTCGAGATCGAGAAGATCGACCGGGGGGAGTTCCACGCGGTGCTCCTGTTCGCGGTCCTGGGCGGGATGTTCCTCGTCGCCGCCACCGACTTCATCCCGCTGTTCGTCGGCCTCGAGACCATGTCCCTGTCGGTCTACCTGCTGGTCGGCTGGGCCCGGGATGACCGGAAGTCGAACGAGGGTGCGCTGAAGTACTTCCTGCTGGGGGCGCTGGCCTCCGGCTTCCTGCTGTACGGGATGTCCCTCGTCTACGGGGCCACCGGTTCGACCAGCCTGTTCGGCATCGCCGCGGCGACCGGGAACACCGCGGCGGGCGGGGCGGGCATCTTCCTCCTCGTCGGCCTGCTGTTTCTCGTCGTCGGGGTCGGGTTCAAGATGGCGGCGGTTCCCTTCCACATGTGGACACCCGACGCCTACGAGGGCGCTCCCACCCTGGTCACCGCGTTCATGAGCACGGCGGTGAAGACCGCCGCCTTCGGACTCGGGCTGCGCCTGTTCCTCGTCGCCTTCCCGGCGCCCGGAACGGCGCGGGAGTGGACGCTCCTCTTCGCCCTCCTCGCGGCCCTGTCGATGACCCTCGGGAACTGGGTCGCACTGCTCCAGGACAACATCAAGCGGCTGCTCGCCTATTCCTCCATCGCCCATGCCGGGTACATGCTCCTCGGGCTGGTCGCGGTGGGGGCGGCTCTGGGCGGGGAGATCCCGGCCGCCCTGCGGCAGACGGTGCTCGAGTGGGGACAGGTCTCCGTCGCCCTGTACGCCATCGCCTACACCTTCACCAACCTGGGCGCCTTCGCCCTGGTCGTGATGATGCGGCGGGGGAAGATCGCGGGGGACCGGGTGGACGACTTCTCGGGGCTGGCCCGGAGGCGTCCCCTCTACGCGGCGGTGATGACGATCTTCCTCCTTTCCCTCGGCGGGATCCCCGCCACGGCCGGTTTCGTGGGGAAGTACTGGCTCTTCTCGGCGGTGCTCGAGGCGGGCTACGGCTGGCTCGCCCTCGTGGCGGTCGTCAACAGCGCGGTTTCCCTCTACTACTACCTGCGGATCGTCGTCCGGATGTACATGGCGCCGCCGGTCGTGGACGAGCCTTACGCGGTGACGCCCGCCCTGGCGGCGACCGTGGCGATCGCCCTCGTCGGGGTGCTGGTCCTGGGACTGCTGCCCCAGCCGTTCCTCGACCTGGTGTCGGGGACGCTGCTCCTCGGCCCCTGACCGATGGACGGTCCCCGGCCACGCCGCGGGAGCCGGGACCGCGGGACGGGGAAACGCCCCTTTGCGGGGAAGGAGGAATCTGCTAGGATTCCGCGCCCCGGCACTCCCGGCGAGGAGACGGCGGCGGGGACCTTCCACCGCGTGCTGCGGCAGGCGGGGCCCTACCTCGACGCCTCCTGGACGATGACGGCGGCCCTGCTGCTCGGTCTGGGGCTCGGGTGGTGGCTGGACCGGCGGCTGGGAACGGGGCCCTGGCTGATGCTCCTCGGGATCCTCCTGGGGATCGTGGTCGGGATGTACGGGATCGCCCGCGTCGCCTTTCCGCCGGGAGGGCGGAGGTGAGCGGGGCCGGCGCCTTCCTGGGGGCGTTCCTCGCCGCCGCGGCGGGGAGCCTGCTGGTGGGGGCGGCGATACGGCTGCCACCGGGGCTGCCCTTCCCCGCGCTGATGCGGCGGCGGGGCCTCCGGATGGCCGGGAGGACCGCGGTCGTCCTGGGGGTGATCGCGGCGATGGCGGGACCGGGACACGCGCCGCCCCTGGCGACCGCGGGCGGGGCGCTCCTCGGGTGGTTGCTGGCGGCGGGCCGGGAGGCCCGCGGCCGGCTGCGAGCGGAGGGAGGCGACGGGGCATGATCCTGGCGAGCGCAGGCGGCGAGGCGCTGGACGTGGGAGAGGTCATCCTCGGCCACGTGGCCAACCATCCCTGGCCGTTTCTCGGCCTGAGCAAGCACGTCCTGATGATGCTGATCGCCGCGGTGGTGGTGCTCCTCTTCACCCGGGCGGCGGTGCGCGGCTACGACGAGGACGGCGTGCCGCGCTCCCTGGCGGCGAAGGTGCTCGACCCGTTCGTCGAGCACTTCTACCGGGACGTCGCCCTGACCCACGTCGGGGAGGAGTACGCGCGGAAGGTGACGCCGCTGCTGCTCAACTTCTTCTTCTTCATCCTCGCCTGCAACCTGCTCGGCCTGGTCCCGTTCTTCGAGACGATCGCCGCGGCCTGCCGGCTGCTCGGGATCGAGGCGCCGGTCGTCTTCACCGTGGTGCACGGGGGGACGACCGCCACCGGCAACTACAACGTGACGGCGACCCTGGCGACGATCACGTTCTTCTCCATCATTCTCTACGGCTCGCTGAAGTTCGGGGTGCTGAAGCACTTCTCGCACCTGGCGCCCCCGGGGATCCCGTGGCCGATCCGTTTCGGGATGCTGGTCCCGATCGAGATCCTCTCGATGCTCGTCAAGCCGTTCGCCCTGACGATGCGACTCGCGGCCAACATGTCGGCCGGCCACATGGGCCTGCTCGCCCTGCTGATGATGCCGATGATCATTCACCAAGTGGCCGTCGGGGTTCCCTCGGTCGTCCTCGCGACCGGCATCTCGCTGCTGGAGATCATCGTCTGCTTCGTGCAGGCGTACGTGTTCGCACTGCTTTCGGGAGTCTTCATCGGAATGGCCCTGCACCCGCACCACTGACCACGGGTCGCGCGGGTCCACCAGGACGCCGGAGCCCGGTGCTGCCGGCGGGAGGGACGAGACAAGATGCGGAAGTTCGTCAACGTCACCGGTCTGCTGCTGGTTCTGTTCCTGTTCCTCGCCCCGAGCGGTCTCGCCTTCGCCGCCGAGGGGGCGCCGGCCGCCGGTGGGGGGCTCAACATCGCCAAGATCGGCGCCGGTTTCGGCGCGGGGTTCGTCGTGATCGGCGCCGGCCTGGGGATCGGCTGGCTGGCGGCGGCGGCGGCGGGAGCGATCGCCCGGCAGCCCTCGGCGGCCAAGGACATCACCGGTGCGGTCAACCTCCCCCTCTTCCTGCTCGAAGGAGTGGCGATCATCGGACTCATCGTGTGCATCCTCGCCATCCTGGTGAAGTAGCGGCGGGCACGGAGGACGATCGATGACTCCCCTGCCGCTCGCTCTGCTCGCGGTCGACGAGGCGGAGCATACCGCCACGGACCTCCTCCTGCGGCCCGACCCCGGGCTCTGGATCTGGACGCTGGTCGTCTTCCTCGGGCTGCTGGCGATCCTCTGGAAGTGGGGCTGGGGCATGATGCTGGATGCCCTGGACCGCCGGGACCGTTCCATCCGCGGGGCGATCGAGGACGCCCGCCGGGAGCGGGAAGAGGCGGAGCGGCTGCTCGCCGAGCAGCGGTCCCTCCTCGAGAAGACCCGCCGGGAGACCGCCGAGATGCTGGCGACCGCCCAGCAGGAGGCGGCCAGGGAACGCCAGCGGATCGTCGAGGAGGCCCGGGCGGAGTACGAGAAGATCCTCGCCCGGGGCCGGGAGCAGGTCGCCCAGGAAGCGGCCCGCGCCCGGGCCGAGATCCGGCGCGAGGTGGCCGACCTCGTCCTGCTCGCCGCATCCCGGCTGCTCCGGCGGACCCTGGACGACGCGGAGCACCGCCGCCTCGCCGAGGAATTCATCGGCGAGATCGAGGGTTTCCGGGGCGACGACCTGCCCCGGGCCTGACCGGGGAGGGGACCGGGGGGCCCGCCCGCGGCCGGCCGCGGGCGGGCCGCGCCGTGTTCGGGTCAGGGAAGCACGGCGGCGAGGGCGCGACCCGCGAGGTGGGCTTCCACCCGCTCCCGGAGCCAGCCGGCCCAGCGGTCGAGAAGGGCCACGTCCGTGTCGGTGGGAGCGAACATCACGTAGAGCAGGTCGCGGCTGGCTTCACCGACCGCGGTCCGCGCCGAGTCCGCGGAGGGGTTGCCGAAGGGTCCCTCCCGGTCGGCGAGGACGAGGCGGCCCGCGAGGTGGATCTCCGGCCGGCGGATCCCGGGGTAGGCTTCCCCCTCCCGGCCCACCCGGACCACGATCTCCTCTCCCGCGATCCGGGCGGTGTCGTAGAGGCCGACCGGCAGCCCCGACAGGATCGCCCAGAGGTTGCCGAGGTCGACGGCGGGGTGCACCCGGGGGAAGGGGTCACCCCGGAGGAGACGGCGGAGCAGGGCCTCGGGGCTGGGGCGCCTCCGGGTCGGGTCGATGCCCAGCGCCCGGTAGAGGAGCCGGGCCGGCCGCAGGTGGGGGATCTCGCCGGCGGTCCTGCCGCCGTACCGGGCCCGGAGGTCCTCCACCGCCCGCCGGATCTCCAGGTCGAGGGGAGCGCTGTCTCCCGGGGCGATCCCCCGGACTTCCACGAGGGCGAGGGAAACCAGGTCCCGGACGGTCTCCTCCCGCCGGACGTGCTCGATCCAGGTCATCGTCGTTCCTCCGCGCGGCGATTGCCGCGGCTCCCCGCATCATGAATAATCCGGGCGGACGTTCCAACCGGTCCCGCACCGCGGGGCGACGGAGCCGATGCCCTCCTCCCAGCCGCCCAGGAAGTTCGGCCGCTACGAGGTCCTGCGCCTGCTCGGGCGCGGCGCCGTGGGCGAGGTCTGGCTCGCCCGGGACCCGGTCCTGGCGCGGGACGTGGCGATCAAGACGCTGGGCGGCCTCGGGGCGCTTCCTCCGGAGGAGCGGGCGGAGGCCCGGGAACGGTTCCTGCGGGAGGCGCGGGCCGCGGCCGCCCTCGCCCATCCCCACATCGTCACGATCCACGACGTGGGGGAGGAGGCGGGCGTTCCCTACATCGCGATGGAACTGCTGCGGGGGGTCACCCTGGACCGCCACACCCGGCCGGGACACCTGCTGCCCCCGGAGAAGGTCGTCGAGCTGGGAATCCAGGCGGCCCTCGCCCTCGACGAGGCCCACCGGGCGGGAATCGTCCACCGGGACGTGAAACCGGCGAACATGGTGCTGACCGGGGACGGCAAGCTCAAGGTCGCGGACTTCGGCCTGGCGAAGGATCCGGGCACGGCCCTCACCGCGACGGACAGCCTCGTCGGAACACCGAACTACATGTCTCCCGAGCAGGTCGCGGGCCGTCCCCTCGATGGCCGCTCCGACCTGTTTTCCCTCGGCGTCAGCCTCTGGGAACTGCTGGCGGGCGAGCTTCCCTTCGCGGGAGACACGGTCTCGTCGGTCCTGTACCGGGTGGTCAACGAGCCCCCGCGGCCCCTCCGCGAGATCCGGCCGGGCCTGCCGGAGCGGCTGTACGCCCTCCTCGACCGCCTGCTGGCCAAGGACCCGGAGGAACGGCCCTCCTCGGGGGCCGAGGTGGCGCGGGAGCTGCACGGCATCCTCGAGGAAATGGGAGGGGTTCCCGGGAACCTGGTCCTGCCGCCGCCCGCTCCCCCCGCCGGGGAACGGGGGACGGGAACGGGCGGCCGCCGGGAGACCGGCCGGCGGGGGAGGGCCCCGCGGGAAACTGCCCGGGGGTGGTCGGGGCCGCGGGTCGTGGGGCTCCTGCTCGTGGTGGCGGCCATCCTTGCGGCCCTCTGGACCGCCCCTCGCTGGATCGGTCTCGACCCCCTGGACGGCCGTCGCCGGGCCGTCGAGGACCGGCTCGAGGCCTGGCTCGGGCCGGTGGGGCGGGCGATCCGGGTCACCCCCCCGGACCGGCTGGTCCCGGTGGTCACCGACCCGCCGGGACTGGCGGTCGCCGTCGATCCGCCCGCCCGTCTCGAGGCGGACGGGCGGGTCCGGGTGCCCGGGGACCTGTCGGCGCCGGTGAGGATCCGCGTGGCGGACCCCTGCCGGGAGGGAAGCGCCGTCCTGGAACCCGGGAAGGTTCCGCCGGAAGTGCGGATCGCGACCGCGCCCCGGCGGGTCGCCGTTCCGCTGGCCACGGATCCCCCCGGCGCCGAGGTGGTGCTCGACGGCGCCCCGGTGAAGGGCCGCACCCCCCTCGAACTGTCCCTCGAGCTCTGCCGGGAGCACTCCCTGCGCCTCGCCCGGCGCGGGCGCCAGCCCCGGGACATCGTCCTGCCGGCGGCGCGCGAGCCGGGTCCGTGGCGGCAGGCCCTCGCGCGGGTGTCCCTCTCTCCGCCCCCCCGCGGCCGCCTGCTGGTGGCGGCCCCGCCGGGCTACCGCGCCGAGGTCCGGTCCGCCGGAAACGGCCGGCGGCTCGGGCGGGCGGGCCGGTCGATCCCCCTCGCCCCGGGCCGCTACCGGCTCCTGCTCGTCGCCCCGGACGTCCTGGTCCGGCGGGAGGTGACCGTGCGCATCGCTCCGGGCGCCACCCGGAGGGTGGACGTCTCCTGGCCGCCCCTCGGGAAGATCTCCGTCCGGGCCGTGCCCCCCGGGGGGGCGGTGGAGGTCCGGCGCCCCGGCGCCGGTTCCTGGAAGGATCTCGGCACCACCCCGGTCAACGGGGTGGCCCTGGCGGCCGGTCCCCTGGAGGTCCGGGTCCACCACCCCCTGCGGAACGTCCAGGTGGTCCGCGAGGCCGCGGTGCGGGGGGGCGCCACGACGGTGGTGCGCGTCGGCAGGGAGGACTGGCCGTGAAGCGGCCGGTGGCGCTGATCGTCCTGCTCGCCCTTCTCGGGGCCGTCCCTCGGGCCCGGGCGGGGGACGACCTGGTCGAGCGCCGGGTCCGGGCCGCGCGGGCCCTCGAGAAGGAAGGGAAGACAGCCGAGGCCCGGGAGATGTGGGCCGCCCTGGCCGCGGAGCGGCCGGTGGGCGACCGGACCGACGACGCCCTGCTGGCCCTGGCCCGCCTCGACTGGCCGGTGGACGACGAGGATCGGCTCGGCAGCGACCCGGGTGCCGGACCGGCGATCGCGGCGGCCATCCCGCGTCTCGAGCGGATCGTCCGGGAGATGCCGGGGTCGGACAGCGCCCCGGAGGCCGCCTGGCGCCTGGCCCTCGCCTGCCTGGACCCCGCCAGCCCGTCCCGGGATCCTTCCCGCGCCGAGGCGATCCTCACCACCTGGCCGGTGCTCTACCCGGACTCCCCGCGGCTGCCCGAGGTACTGCTCCTCCTCGCCCGCCTGCGCCTCCGGGCGGGACACCCCGACCGGGCGGCGCGGACGGCGTTCCGGTTCCTCGCCCGCTGGCCGGACCACCCCCGCGCGGGCCGGGCGTGGCTGGTCCTGGCCCGCGCCGCCGGGGCCGGGCGGCCGGGCCCCTGCCTGCGGCGCCTCGGACGGGCGGCGGTGGCCGCGTCCGCCGGTGACCCGGCGACCGCGCGTCGGGCCAGGGGGCTGGCCATGCTCCTCGACCGGTTCGGGTTTGCTCCCCACCGGGAAGGGGATCGCCCGTGGCGTCCGCGGCCGGAGGGAGGCTTCGTGGCCCTGCCGGAGCGGGCGGCGGCGCTCGCGTTCGACGGGGCCGGGGTCCCCTGGGTCGCCCTGTCCCGGGCGGGGGAGATCCGCCCGCTGGGCGGCGGGGCCGACCCGCTGCGGATCCCCGGGGCCCGGGCGATCGCCTTCGACCGGTGGGGCCGGGCCTGGACGGGCGGGGACGACGGGGTCCGTCCTCCCGGGGGCGATCCCCTGGCCCTGCCGGACCGGGGAACGGTCGCGGACCTGGCCCCGGCGGGGGACGGGCGGTCCGTTTTCGTGCTGGATGGCCGGAACCGGCGCGTGCTCCTTCTCGGCCCCGGCCGCCCCCCGCAGACGGTGACCGGTCTCGGCTCCCGCTCCTTCCCGGCGCGACTCGCCCCCGACCCGCTCACCGGGGGCGCCGCGATCCTGGACCGGAAGGCCGGCCGACTCTGGCTGGTCGGGCCCGGCGGCACGGTGCAGGAGGAGATCGTCGTCAAGGGGGTCGCCCCGGGCGCGGCCGACCTGGTGGTGGACGCCTGGGGGCGCCCCGTGGTCCTCGACGGGAAGGAGGGCGTGGTCACCGTCCTCGAGCGGAACGGGCGGCCGCTGGTCACCTTCAGGCTGCCGCGGGAAGGTCCCGGCGCGCTCCCCCGCCCGGACCTGCTGGCGCTCGACGGTGCCGGCCGGCTGGTGGTGCACGACGCCCGGAGGAGGGGAGTCGCATGGTTCGACTGATCCCGGTAACCGGGTTCCTGCGCCGGGTCCCCGGTGGTGCAGTCGGCCGCGCCCGGGAGCGCGTGGTTCGACCGATCGCGGTGACCGGGCTCCTGCTGTCCGTCTTCCTCGTGCCGCCGCCGGCCTTCCCGGGAAGCCCGGGCCCCCAACCCGCTCCGGCCCCGGCTCCCGCGGATGCCCCGGCCGGCCGGGGAGAGGATCCCTCCGCCCGGGCCCGCGGTCTCGTCGAGAAGGCCCGTTCCTCCTTTCTCGACGCCGAGTTCGAGCAGGCCGCCGCGGCCGCGGGGGAGGCGATCTCCCTTCTCGAGGGTCCGGCCGGAAAGGAGATCCCGCCCCCGGACCGCCGGGGCCTGCTGGCCACCGCCCTCGACCTCCTGGCCCAGTCGCGGTTCAACCTCGGTGACGAGGGGGGCATGAACGAGGCGATCCGCCGCCTGCTGGCGGTGGACCCGGGTTACCGGGTGGACGTGGAGATCGCCGGCCCCAAGTACGTCAAGCTCTTCGAGGGGAAACGGACGGCGCTGGTCGGGTTCCTCGCCGTGAAGTGCCGCCCCCTGTCCTGCGAGACGGTGACCGTCGACGGGCGGGGTCGCTCCCCGGGAGAACAGGGCCGGGTCGCCCTGGTGGCGGGCCGCCACCGGGTGGTGGTTTCCCGGCACGGGTTCGAACCGGCGGACCTGGGCGAGCTCGAGGTCCCGGCGGGGAAGGAGACGAGGGTCGAGGCCACGCTGCGCCAGGTGGCGCGGGACGTGATCGTGGTGACGGACCCCCCGGGAGCGGACATCTCCCTGGACGGGACCCCGGCGGGAACGACGGCGCCGTCCGGGAACGGCGGGGAAGCCTCGGCGCCCCTCGTGCTCCGGAACGTTCCGCCCGGAAACCACGTGCTGGTCGCCACGGCCCCCTGCCGGCGCCGGGTGGAGCAGGCCCTCGAGGTGGTCCTCGACGAGCAGGACCCCGGGCCCGTCCGGCTGCCCCCCATCGAGATGGTGGAGGCACGGGGCACGATCCGGATCCCGTGGGACGGCCGGGAGGGGCTGCTGACCCTCGACGGATCCCCGGTCCGCCCCGGCGAGATCCCGGCGTGCCCGGGGAACCACGAGGTTTCCCTCGCCGTCGCCGGGCGGCGCGTGTTCGTCGCCACCGTGGCGGTCCGGGACGGGGAGACCGTGACCGTGCGTCCCCGGCCCCGTCCCACCCTGGCCCTCGCGGAGGAGCCGGGCGGGTCGTTCCCCTCGCTGGCAGGCGAGGAGTGGAACCATGTCCCGCTCCCCGGGCCCGCCGCGGAGGAAGCCGCCCGGGTGCTGTCCGGCCGCCTCGACGGGGACGGCGGCGGGGTCCCGACCTGGCCCGCGGTCCTGCGCCTCCACGCACCGGAGGCCGCCGCCCCGCTGCTCGCGGCGGCTCCCGAGGCGGACCTGGCCGCCCTGTCCCTGCCGGTGAACGACCCCGTGCGGCGCCTCGTCCGTCTCGTCCTGGTGGACCTGCGGCGGGGAATCGTCGAGGCGGTCGCCTGGCCGGAAGACGACCGCGAGGCGGCCGCCGGGATCGATCGCGCTCTCGCCTGGCGGCCGCCCGCCCGGGATTCCTGGACCGGGCTCGACCTGGCCGAGCGGGTGACGGGCGCCCCGGTCGTGGCGCAGGTGACGCCCGGGTCCCCCGCCGAGGCGGCGGGCATCCGCCCGGGGGAACTGCTCCTGGCCGTCGCGGGCCGGGACGTTCACGGGATGGCGGAGGCGGAGCGGCTGCTGGCCCGGTTGCCCCCGGGACGGGAAGCCGGGTTGCGCCTGCTCGGAGAGGAGGCCCGGGAGGTGAAGGTGGTCCCGCTCCCGGTGGTCCACGTCGATCCCCCTGCCCGCCTCTCCGGACGGCTCCTGCTCCCCGCCCTCGCCTCCGCCGGCGTCCTGCGGGTCGCCGGCGCGCCCGACGAGAGGATCCCGGCGGCGGTGGCGGAGGGTCTCCTGCTCGCCGCCACCGGTGCGGACCTGGAGGCGGCCCGTGTTCTCGACCGGGTGACGGTCGACGCGGCGGAAGACCCGGAGGGGGATGCCCGGGGGACGCTGCTGTGGGTCCTCGAGGGGCTGCTGCGCCGGATCGACCGGGACCGGTATGCCGACGAGATCGCCGCCCGGCTGCACGAGCTGCCCCGGGCCCGCCTCGGAGGTCGCCGGGGTCCTCCCCTGGCGCTGGCCGGAGACGATTGACCGTTCGCGGGGCATTCCCCTAGAATGCGAACCGTTCAAGACGCGGGGACGGGGAAGCGAACCCCCGGGGGCAGGAGGGGGTGGCGGTCATGGCGGCGTCCGGAAACGACACGCGGAACGACGGTGGCCCCGGTGTCGTGGGGATCCTGGATCTCCTCGACCGGCCGGCCCTCGCCCTCGGGGCGGACGGGCGGCTGCTGGCCCTGAACGCCTCCCTGGCGCGGTTCTGCCGGGACCGCCTCGGCCGGGATTTCGCCGGGGTGGGGGACCTCCTGGCCCCGGACGACGCGGGCCTCCTGGTGACCCTGGCCCGGCAGGCCGGGGAGGTTCCCCGGAGCCGCGTGGGGGTCCTGCTCGCCGACGGTTCCCCCGGCCGGCTGCGGGTCCAGCGGATGGCGACCGCGGACGGGGGTGTCCTGGTGGCCGTCCTGGAGTCCCCGGTGGCGGGGGGACGCGCGGACGAGGCCGGGAGCCTGCGCCACGACCTGGCCGGTCCGCTGACCTCGATCGTCGGGACTGCCGAGCTCCTGCTGGGCCGGGGGCACGAACTGCCGCGGGAGATGCGGGAGGCGCTCGGGCGGATCATCGAGGACTGCGGGCGGATCACCGAGATCCTCGCGGCTTCCCGGGGCGGGAGCGCTTCCCGGGAGGGTGGATGACTCCTTCCCTCGATCGAACCGGCAGGATCCTCGTCCTCGAGGACGACCACGCCCTGCGCCGGATGGTGCTCGAGTTCCTCCGCTCCCAGGGCCACGAGGTCGAGGGGGTGGCGGACCTCGACCGGGCCCGGGCGCTGCTCCGGGCGCGGCGCTTCGACCTGGTGCTTTCCGACCTGGTGCTGGGCCACGGGAGCGGCCTGGACCTGCTCCGGGAGGTACGCGCCGCCGGGCTGCCCTGCGAGGTGATCATCATGACCGGGCAGGGGGGCGTGGACGCCGCCGTGGCCGCGATCCGGGACGGGGCGTACGACTTCATCACCAAGCCCCTCGACCTGACCCGCCTCGCCATCGACGTGGCCCGGGCCCTCGAGAAGAAGTTCCTCGAGGATGACGTCCGCCGCCTGCGGGAAGGCGCCCCCCGCGGCTTCGGAGAACTCGTCGGAACCAGCCCCGCGATGCGCGGCGTGTTCGCCCTGCTGGACCGGGCGGCGGCCACCGACTGCAACGTTCTCCTCCTCGGCGAGTCCGGGACGGGCAAGGACGTGGCCGCGCGGGCGATTCACGAGCGGTCTCCGCGGCGGGACGGGCCGTTCGTCCCGGTGCACTGCGGGGCGATCCCCGGGGACCTCCTGGCGTCCGAGCTGTTCGGTCACGTCAGGGGCGCGTTCACCGGGGCGGACCGCGCCCGGCGGGGGCTCTTCGCGGCGGCCGACGGGGGAACCATCTTCCTCGACGAGATCGGGACCGCCCCGCTTCCGGTCCAGGTGAGTCTCCTCCGCGTCCTCGAGGAACGGGTCGTCCGGCCCGTGGGCGGCGAGCGGGGGCTACCGGTGGATGTCCGGGTCATCGCCGCGACGAATGCCGACCTGGCCCGGGAGATGGAGGCGGGCCGCTTCCGGAACGACCTCTACTGGCGCCTGGCGACCGTGGTCGTCACCCTCCCGCCCCTGCGCGAGCGCAAGGAGGACCTGCCGCTCCTCGTGGAGACCCTGCTGGCGCGCCTCGCGGCCCGGACCGGCCGGGAGGTGCGTCCCGGCCCCGGCGTGCTGGAGCGCCTCGCCGCCTGGGACTGGCCGGGCAACGTCCGGGAACTGGCCCACGTCCTCGAGCAGGCCGTGCTGCTCGCTCCCGAACCCGTCCTGCGGCCGGGTGACCTGCCCCTGCCGGGGGACGTGGAGGAGCGGGTTCCCACCCTGGAAGAGGTGGAGCGGGACCACGTCCGGCGGGTGCTCCACCTGGCGGGCGGGAACAAGCTCCGGGCCGCCCGGCTTCTCGGCATTCCCCGGGGCACCCTCTACCGGAAGATCCGGCGGTACGGGCTCGAGGAGGGGGAACCCGGGACGGCCGGCGAGGGGAAACCGGCCCCGGAAGCCGCCCGGGAAAAGCGCCCCCCGTCGCCGCGCTCGAGCCCTCCCTGACCCCCTTCCCGGTTCCCCCGGGGGCCCGGACCGGCCGCCCCCGCTGCGCGGCCCCGGGCCGCCTGTCCCGGGTGCCGCACCCGGCGGACTGTCCGGATCCGGACACTCTCGCCCGGATGTGATCGCCCCGTCATCGCCCCGGGCTCCCCGTCCGGGTCCGGCCTGCCGGCCGGCAGCGGGTGAAGTGTCAAGAATCGGAACCCTCCGGCAGCGGGGTGTCCCCCCGCGGACACCCCGGTCCGGCTCCCGGTTCCCCGGGGAAACCGCCGCGCCGGCTTCCCGCCCGAAAGCTCCCGGCTTTCCTGCCGATAAGAGGGACGGACGCGGAACTGCCCCGTCGTGGCACGCGCGTTGCTTTTCCTGCCGGCGAAGCGGAACCGGCGGACCAGGGAGACGCGATGAAGGAACGGACGAGCGGCGAGAGAAGGACCCTGACCCGGCAGGACGACACCGTCCGGCGCCTGCGCCCCGTCGACGGGTTCGTGGTCGGCGGCGACGCGGCCTGGGAGTCCGGCCAGAACCTCTGGCTCCTGTTGTCGCGACCCGGGGAGCGGCTGATCGACTTCTTCCTCGAGGACGAGGACCCGGCCGGTTCCCCGGACCCGGTGCCCTGTGCCTGTGCCGGCGTCCTGCCCGACGGCACCGTCCTGGTCGGGGAGGTGGACTGGGAAATGGACCGCTTCCTGTCCGAGCTGCTCGACGAGCAGGAAATGGACGGAAGGCGGCCGTGAAGCGGCGATGACGAAGCGCCCGACGAGCGAGGGGAACATGAGCGAGCTTTCGACGGTCACCATGGACGTCCACGAAGCGACCGGGGGCCGGACCGGCCTCGGCGCGGAGATCCGCGAGGAGCTGGACCGGCTGGAGGAACGGGTGCGGGCGCGGGTGCTCCACGTATCCGTGGACGAGGAGGCGCGCCCGGTGGCGCTCCGTTTCCGGGGACGGGTGATTCTCGCCCGCCCGATCGACACGCGGCGCTTCATCGCCGCCATGGCCCCCTACCTTTCCATGAACTGAGAATCCCGGGGGCCGGGAGGGTCAGGTGCCCGAGGCAACGCTGGAACGAGCGGTCGCGCGGCGGGGCGGGGAAGCCCTCTGGGCGGACCTGGCGGCCCGCGTTTCCCACGACCTGAACAACCACCTGACGTCGGTTCTCGGGAAGGCGGAGATCGCCCTGATGTCCCCCGACCCCGCCCGCTGGCAGCGGGGCCTCGAGGAGGTGCTGGAGGCGGGACAGCAGGCGCGTTCCCTGGTCGCGGACCTCCAGCGCCTCGCCCGCTGGCAGCTCGGGACGGACGGTGGCGTCCCGTCCCCCGACCTCCTCGGTCTCGTCGTCCGCCTCGCCCGGCGGCGCGCCCGCCGGGCGGGGATCGTTCTCGAGATGGCCGGGAGCGGGTTCCTCGGCGACTCCCGCCGGGCCGCCCGCCTGGCCCTCCTCGCCTGGCAGCTGGTCGAGCGCGCGATCGAGGCCGCCGAGCCCCGGGAGGAGGGGGAGCGGTCCTGGAAGATCGAGGCGACCGCCGACCCCGCTGCCGGCTGCACGATCGCCCTGCGCCATCCCGGCACCCCCGCCGTCCTCCCGGGTCTCGCCGCGGCGGCGGCCGCCACGAGGGGTGAGGGCGAGTCTCCCGGGGGGTGGGAGGCGATCGTCGAGACCTGTCGCGCCCTCGGCGCCGGGCTGTTCCCCGGCGACGGCAGCGTCGAGCTGCGGGCCTGACCCGGCGCCCCCCGGGGCCGATCCCGGGTCAGGCGAAGCCGCGCCGGCGGTGGTGGGCGACGACCCCGGCGAACACCAGGAAGACGAGGATCGTCGCGAGAACGCCGGCGGGCAGCACCGGGACGCCGTCCGGGGTGATCGGCAGGGGAAGGACGAGGGCGACCAGCAGGTTGACGAGGGCGTGGACCCCGGCGACCAGCCAGAGGTTCCGGGAGACCTCGAGCAGGGTGCCCAGCAGGGTGCCCATGGCCAGGACCCAGAGCAGCGTTCCCTGCTGGACGGCGAGGGCGGCGCCCGGGTCCAGGTGCTCCAGGGTGAAGGCGAGGGCGACGAGAAGGATGCCGAGGACCCGGGCGATCCGTCCCTCCGGGATCCCCGCCTGGAGGAGGAGGCGGACCAGCGTCACCTGCACCACTCCCCGGTACCAGGTTTCCTCGGCGAAGGCCCGCACCACCTGGGCGGCCGTGACCGCCGCCAGGACCCCGGGGGGGCGGGGGAGCCATCCCCACGGGGCCCGGGCGAAAAGCCCCGCTCCCCAGGCGACGAGGCCGGTTCCCACCGACGAGACGACGAGGAGCAGCAGGGCTGCCGGCAGCCGGCCCGGCCGCATCACCGCGCCGATCCGCCCCCGGGACTGGCGCAGGATCGCCGCCCCGAGCATCCCGGCGGCGAGGAGCCCCAGGGCCGTCAGGCCCCGGAAGGCCGCGTCCGCGAGGCGGGGATCGGGAAGACCGTCCACCAGCCGCTCGACGATCGGTTCCAGCAGGGGACCCGTGGTCCACTTCTCGAGGAGCAGGACGAACACGAGGGGGAGGGCCTGGGGCAGGGTCAGCCGGTGGGGCTCGCGGAGCCGGGTGAACAGGTCGCGCCCGTCCCTCCGGGCCCAGAGGAGCGCCAGGCCGGCGAGCGCGGCGCCCGCAAAGAGAAGGCTGTCGAAGGGAGGGGGGAACCCGGGCAGCCGGGGCGTCGACTCGTGGAACGAGCGGATCAGTCCCGAGGTGAAGAGCGCCAGGACGACGACCCCGGCAAGGAACCACGAGGGGAGGGAAGGGCCCGGACGAGCGGGGGAAGGAGTGCTCACGGGACGAATGTCGGCCCGCGCGGGGACCGGTGCAAGGAAGGGTGGCGGAAGCGCGTGGGAATCGAACCCACCCCCCGCCGGCTCGACCGGCGGGGCGACCGGTTTTGAAGACCGGGAGGGCCACCAGGCCCCGTTCGCTTCCGTCCGTGACCCCCGGCAGCCCGGGGCGGGAAAGAGTATACCCGGGGAGGGGTTGCCGGGGGACTTTACCCCGCGGCCCGGGGGCGATACACTCCCCCTCCCCATTCCGGCGGGCCCGTGGCCCGCGCGAACCAGCAACCGCCGGGGGCGCCGGGCGCCCCGCGAGAGAGTCCCTCCCTGATGGGCAAGCGTCTTTTCGTCGGCAACCTTCCCTACGAGGCCACAGGCGACCAGCTCCGTGAGGTCTTCGGCCGGCACGGCCGGGTGACCGACGTGCACCTGGTGACCGACCGGGAAACCGGTCGTCCGCGGGGCTTCGCCTTCGTTTCCTACGCGACGGACGAGGAGGCGGCGGCGGCCGTCGCCGCCCTGGACGGCGCGGATTTCGGGGGGCGGAAGCTCGTCGTCAACGAGGCGCGGGAGCGCGGCAGCGGGCCCGCCCCGGGAGGACCGCGCCCCGGGGGGCGCCCCCGCCCGGGCGGTGGCGGCCGTCCGCCGGGCTCCCGGCCCGCCGGGTTCCGCCCCGGCCCCGCCCCCCCGGTCGAGGTTCCCCCCGCCCACGAGGAGCGCCGCCGCCCGCGCCGCAGGCAGGGTCCGCCGAAGGACCGGGCGCCACGCCCCCGCTGGCGGGACGAGGAAGACGATCTGCCCGGGGGGAACTGGCGGCAGTGGCTGAACGAGCTGGACGAGGACGAGTGACGGCCCGGTCGCGGGTCATCCCCGTCCTGGCGGCGTTCCTCCTCGCCGCCTGCCTGCCCGCGGAGCCGGGGGGAGAACGCCGGGTTCCCCTGGTCCGGGTCATCGACGGCGATACCGTCGTCGTGCGGGACGGCGGGCGGGACGCCACCGTGCGGATCGCCGGGATCGACACTCCCGAGCTCCATCACCCGGCCAGCCGGCCCCAGTACCTGGCCCGGGAGGCGCGGCAACGGCTGGCCGCCCTGCTCGGCAACGGCCCGGTGCGCCTCGTGCCGGATGGTGGTCGGGACCGGCACGACCGGTACGGCCGCCTGCTGGCCTACGTGGAAACGCCGGACGGCCGGGACGCGGGGGCCGTCCTGGTCCGGGAGGGCCTGGCCCGGGTGTACCGGAAATTCCGGGTTTCGCGGAAGGAACGTTACCTGGCCCTCGAGGACGAGGCCCGGCGTGCCGGCCGCGGGCTCTGGAAGGAGGGGGGCCTGGCGGAGGTCCGGTGGCTGCTGCGCCGGGGGGAGCCGGCGATCCGGGTCCTGCCGATGACCGGGTGGCGGTACGCGGTCGTCGTGCCGGGCTGGGTCCGGGCCGGGGTGAGCGGCAGGGCCCTCACCGAGGCCCTGTGGGCCGCGCGCCGCTCCCTCGGGGCCCGCTGGAACCGGGAACACGGCCGGCGGGAGGGTCCGGACCCGGCGAAGATCCTCCGGGAGGCGGGGTTCGTTTCCCTGGCCGTTGCCGCGGCTGACCGGGCGCCGGGGGAACCATCGCCCCCGGAAGGTCGAGGTCCAGCTCGCCGAACGCCGTCCCGATCGAACGGTCGCTGACCGTCGAACCGTCCAGGGTGTCGAGGCCCGCCTGGAGGGCGCCGGCCCGGGGCGTGAAGATCGCGTCGAGCAGGGAGGTGGCCAGCCGGGCCACCGGGTCGTCCGGTGAAGGGAGGCAGGGGGCGGGGCGTTCCCGGGGCCGGGGAACCGGTGTCCGGCCGGCGGCTGCCGGGGAGGCGCCCCGGGCGATCGTCCCGCACGCGAGCACCGTGCCACCGGGCCCGAGCAGGCAGGGGCGGCCCCCGGCCACCGCGAGCCGGAAGGGACCGGCCGGGTTCACCGCGAGGCGGGGGGAGGCGAGCGCCCGGGCGATGGCGGCCGCGGCCGGACCCGTCGCCCCGGGACCGGGCGGGGCCACCGGGAGCGCCACGTCCAGGCGGCGAAAAAGGGAGGGGTCCCCCGCCAGGACCGCTTCCAGCTCCGCCGCCGCTTCCCCGGCGTTGCCGAGGGCGAGGGCCGCCTCCCCCGCGCGCAGGTGGACCCGGGCCCGCAGGAGGCGCTGGGCGGGGGGCAGGTCCGCCAGGGCGGCGCGGGCGGCCTCCCGGCAGGCCGCCCAGTCTCCCGCGAGGGCCCGGGCGTCGGTCTCCAGGGTGGCGAGCCAGGCCCGGCGCAGCGGGGCGGGGACCGGGTCCCGGGGTTCGGGGGGCGCGGCGCGCAGCTCCCGGACGAGGGAGAGGGCGGGACCGGGGCCCAGGGACGCGACCGCGTCCGGAACCAGCCAGGACGGCCCGGCGAGGAACGGGCGGAGCCGCTCCCGGGCGTTCCGCTGGGGCCGCAGACCCCCGCGGGCGACAAGCGGCACGATCCGCCGGGACAACCACCAGCCGCGCCACCGGTCCCGGGCCTCCGCGAGCAGGAGGCCGGGGGCCTGCCGCCAGCCGGACACGGCCCGGATCTCCGCGCAGCGGGCCGCCCGGGCGCGGTGCGCGGCCGCCCCGAGCAGGTACAGGGCGGAGTTCACGGAGCCCTCGTCGCCGGACCAGTGGGAGGTGCGGTCGGGCTCGGCCAGGGCGCGCTCCACCGCCTCGATCGCCCGGTCCGCGTCCCCTCCCGCCAGGAACAGGCCGGCGGCGGCGGCGAGGGCGGCGGAACGGTGGGCCTGGCGAAGCAGCGGGGGCATGGCGCGGACCCGGCGCAGCATCCGGCGGGCCGCGTCCAGGGCCTCGGGCAGCCGGCCCTCCAGGGTGTAGAGCTCGACCAGGTCCTCCCAGGGGTCGGTCTCGGCGCCCTCCATCCCGGCCGCCTCGAGGAACAGGCGCTCCGCCTCGTCGTAGCGCCCCACCTCGACCGCCGCCGCGGCCGCGTTCCGCAGGGGCAGGTCGAGGGGCAGGCCGAGTTCCCGGGTCCGCGCGAGGAGTTCCCGGCAGGCCGGCCAGCCGTCGATGGCGCACAGGCCGTTCCGGGCGATCAGCTCGTCCACGACCCTCCCCGTGGCGATCGCCCGGGCCGCGGCCGCCCGGGCCTCGTCGAGGCGGCCCAGCTTCATCAGCGGCCAGACGTCCCGGTACCAGGTGTCCGGCTCGTAGCGCCGGCGCAGTTCCCGGGTGACCGCCAGCTGTTCTCCGTACCGCCCGAGGGCGCCCAGGCACCGGGACAGGTCCCGGAGCAGCTGGTGGTGGAATTCGCCCCACCCCGGGCGCGGATCGCCGTCCGGGTCTTCGACCAGGCGGCGGGCCCGGCGGTAGTGGTGGAGCGCGAGGGCGACGTTCCCCTCGCCCTCGTGGAGGGCGACCGCCAGGACGTATTCCCCGACGGGAGATTCCGGGTCCCGGCGCAGGATCCGCGTGGCCAGCTCCCGGGCCCGGATCCACCGCCCCCGCTCGACCGCGGCCAGGGCCTGCCGCTCCAGGGCCCCGGGGGGACCGGGTTCCGGCGGTCCCTGCGCCGCCACCGCCGGCGACGCGAGGCACAGCAGCAGGACGAGCACGGAAAACCGGCACCGGGAGGGCGCGCGGGGGGGCGGGATCGGTTCCATGGGAACCTCGAGGATATCCCATCGCCGGCCGGGGAGGTCGCCGCGGGCGGCACGGGAAAACGCCCCCCGGTCCGGGGGGCGTCGGCGTGGTGGTCGCGAGAGGAGAGGGGAGGTCCCCGTGGCGGGGAGGGGGCTCAGCGTCGCGCGGTGGCGACTCCTTCCGCAGCCGGGCTCGCGGCCGGGACCCGGGCAATCCCGGGGGAGACCGCGGCGACCCGCAGGGGCCGGTAGAGCGGCTCCGCCCCGCCGGCGCCCCGGTACTCGATTCCGGCGAGATGCGCGAGGCCCCGGCGGTCGACCTGGAACACCAGGGCGGCACGGGTGCCGGCGGGCTTCCAGCCGTCGGTGCCGCGGAACAGGAGCGCCACCTGCTCACCGTCGAGCAGCAGGGCCCAGAGCTGGTTCCCCCGGCCGACGGTGCGCAGCTCGAGGTGGCCCCCCGAGAAGACCTGACCGTCGATGACGACCGGCCCCTCCACGTGGGCCGAGTACGACTCGGCGAGGGCGGTCGGCATGGCGAGGGCGAGGGTGGCGGCGCAGGCAAGGGCGAACGCGGCGATCTTCAGGTTCCTGGTCATGTCTTCTCACCTCCTCGCCGCCCGGGAAGAGCAAGGGAGGTGCCAGCGAACATCGCGGGACGGAACGAACCGCGCGCGACCGGGACGAACGGAACGGCGGGGAGAGGCCCGGCGGGTTCCGTGACCGGTCGTCCGCTTTCCGGCGGTCCACCGGACAGGATGTCCGGCCGCCGGTCGCCCGGTCAGGGCCGGAGGGTGGCCGCGCTCACCCGGTCGAGGACCTGCCGGGCCGCGTCTTCCAGGACCGGAACCGGGTCCTTCACCCCCGGCGCCAGGGCGAGCCGGTGGGCGAACAGGGGCACGAGGAGGGCGGAGAGGTCTTCCGTGCCCACCCAGTCCCGTCCGGCGAGGAGCGCCCGGGCCGCGAGGGCGGGAATGGCCTGGAGGATGGCCCGGGTGGACAGTCCCTGGCCGACCCGCCGGTCGGCCCGGACCGCCCGGGCGATGTCCACCAGCGCCTCCCTGATCGCCGGGGCCACGTGGATTCCCTCCTCGAGGGCGGTCCGCGCGCGGAGGATGGCGGCCGGGGAGACCCGTGGCCCCTCCTCGAAGGAGGGGTGGAGCCGTTCCCTCCAGCCCGCCAGCACGGCCAGCTCGGCGTCCCGGTCGACGTGTTCCATCCGGACCTTGAACAGGAACCGGTCCAGCTGGGGGGCCGGCAGGGGAAACGTGCCGGCGAGCCCGAGGGGGTTCTGGGTGGCGATGACGAGGAACGGTTCCGGAAGGGGGTGGGTGACGTTGTCGACGGTCACCTGGCGCTCCGCCATCGCCTCGAGGAGGGCGGCCTGCACCTTGGGAGAGGTCCGGTTGATCTCGTCCGCGAGCACCACGTGGGCGAACACCGGGCCCGGCTGGAAGCGGAAGGTCCCGCTGTCCGGCTCGAAGACCGTGACCCCCGTGATGTCCGAGGGAAGCAGGTCGGGGGTGAACTGGATGCGCCGGAAGGGAGCGGCCGCCGCGGTCCCGTCCGCCGGCTCCAGGGCTGCCCCGAGCGCCCGGGCCAGCATCGTCTTGCCGGAGCCCGGGTAGTCCTCGAGCAGCACGTGGCCTCCCGCGAGGAGCGCCACGACGACCAGGTCGACCACGTCGTCCCGGCCGAGGATCGCCCTCCGGAGCCCGGACCGGACCCGGTCCGCCGTCTCCCGGGCGTCGGCCAGCCCCCGGTCGCTTCCCGGGCGTTCGTCCGTTTCGCGTTCCGTCAACGTCGTTCTCTCCCTTCGCGGAGACTATAGGGTCCGCTCAGCGGGTCCGCCGCCAGGACCAGGGGGCGAGAAGACCCGCGACACGCTTCCAGGGGGAGACGGTCCGGGCCAGCTCGCGGCGGACGCGCCGCGCCAGGCGGTGTGCTTCCGGCCGGTCCGCGGGGTGCGTCCCGAAGACGGCGGCCAGGTGGAGCCGGGTCAGCGCCGCGAAGGAGGGGACCCGGTCGGCGAGGCGGGCGGCGTGGGCTTCCCGGGTCTCCCCGGGCCGCCTCCCGAGGCCGACCTCCCCCAGCCGGTCCAGGGTCGCCCGGTAGACGAGCCGGCCGGCCGGGTCCGCCGGGAACAGCAGGGGCGCCACCCTCCGCCACCCCTTCACCGCGAGGCCGGCGAGGAACCAGGCCAGGAGGAGGCCGCCCAGCCAGCGGGCGACCTGCCGGGTGGAAGGCAGCCGGAGGGGGGCCGGAACCTCCCGGACCAGGCGCTGGTCCCGGGACCGGGCGAGTTCCCCCAGGAGGCGCTGGAGGTCCGGGTCGGGCGGGGGCGGACCGGGATCCAGCGAGGGGGGAGACGGGTCGATCGGGACCCAGCCCACCCCGTCGAGGCGCACCTCGCACCAGGCGTGGGCGTCCCCGGCGAGCAGGAGGAGGGCCGAGCCGCCGCCCCGGTTCGCGGCGGGGCTGGCGTAGCCGGCGGCGACCCGGGCCGGGACCCCCAGCGCGCGGCAGAGGATCGCCGCCGCGTGGGCCAGGTGAACGCAGTACCCGACCCGGTCGCCGAAGAGGAACGAGGCCGTCGGATCCGGGGCGGCGGCGTGCCGGGTGTGGACCGAGTAGCGGGTGTTTCGCTCGAGCCAGGTTTCCACCGCCACCGCCCGGAGCAGGGGGGAACCGCGCGCTTCCTCCGGCATCTCCTCCAGGATCTGGGCGGCGAGCCGGCGGTACCGCGGATCGCCCGGGACCTGCAGGTAGGCCGCCCGCACGTCCGCCGGCCAGCGGGGGTCCCCGGCCGCGGCCCGGACCAGGGAAGGATCGAGGCGGACGAGGACGGACGAGACCGCGTGGAAGGCTCCCCGGAACAGGGAAGGATCCGGGTTCTCCGCCGGCGCCAGTTCGATCCCGTCCGCCAGGACCGGCGGGAACGGGTGGTCGGCCAGGAGCGCGACGGTGGTGGCGAGCCGTTCCCGGAGATGTCCTCCCGGGGGCGGAGGATGGAATACCGTTCCGATCCCGGGAAAGCGGGAAAAGAGGTCCCTGTCGAGACCCGGCAGCCGTCCCCGGACCAGGCGGCGGCCATTCCAGGACGAGAAGGCGACCTGGCGGAAGCGGTAGATCCCGTCGAAGGGGGTCACGTCGTCGTGGAACAGCACCACCGCCGCCGGCACGTTCGCCCGGGCCGTGTCCACCGAGTCCCGGAAGGGGAGCGGCTCCCGCTGCCGGGCGGGGCCGTTCCGGCCGTGCCCGCCTCCCTTCCCCCCCGCGGCGAGCCGCAGGGGGTCCGCCGGCGGCACCCGCAGCAGGCCGGCAGAGGGAAGGAGGAACGCCAGCAGCCCGGCCAGGAGGGCCAGGAGCAGGAGGTCCCCGGCCCTCCGGCGGACGTGCCCGGTCCGGACGAGGGCGAGCAGCCCGAGGATCCCTGCCGCCGCCCCCAGGGCGGCCAGGACGAGGACCGGGTGCAGTCCGCGGCTCCATGCCAGCTCCGCGACGACCCGGGGCCGGTGGATCATTCCTCCCCGGTGGGGCAGCAGGGGCAGGGTGGCGAGGAACACGACCAGGGCCGCCGGCAGGGGCGCGAGCAGGGGCAGGCGCCGGGACAGCAGCACCACCGCGGCGGCCACCGCCATCGTCGGTCCGGCGGTTCCCGGCACGTCCAGGATGGCCAGGGAGGTCTCCGGCCCGGGAGGCGGCGCCAGGACGAACAGGAGCCCCAGGATCCGCGCGAGGAGCAGGCCGGCGGGCCCGGGGGCGAGGGCCGCGAGGAGGGCGGGGACCAGCCGGAGGCGGCTCCCGGCGAGGACCTCCCCCAGGATCGCGCCGGCGAGGGCGGCCGCCGTCGCCGCCACGACGGCCGTTCCCGTGGCGTGACCGGCCCACCAGGCGACGGCTGCCCCGGCGAGGACCAGCCCCGCCGGGAGGGCGTCCCGCGGCGAGTTTCCGCTCACGGCAGGCCCCCCGGCCCGCCCCGGAGGGGATCGACCTCGCCGGTCGCCAGGTCCACGAAGGCCACGCGGACCGACCCGCCCGGGAGGGCGGCGAGTCCCCGGAGGATCTCCCGCCGCGTCGGGCCGGAACCGGGCGCCCGCAGGAGCCAGCGGACCGGGCCCCGCGGCGGGGGCGGGTGGGAGCGGCCGACGGCGAGGACCGCCAGGTCCCCCGTGGCGGCGGCCCCGTGGAGCGGTCCCGCGGGAGGAGGAGGGAACGCGGGGCAGACCACCAGCACCGCCTCCCCCCTGCCGAGCGCGCGGGCCGCCAGGCCGAGGACCTCCCCGGCACGGTCCCGGGCGTCGGCGGAACGGGAAATCGCCAGCAGGGCGGCCGGCAGCTCCTCCACGGGTTCGGGGGAGCCGTCGGCGGCCAACCGGGCCCTGCCCGCCGGCAGCAGTTCCTCGGCGAGGAGCCGGGCCACGGTGGCGGCGTCGCCGTCGCCCGGTCCCGCGACCAGGCAGACCAGGAGGGACCGGTCCCGGGGATCGAGGGCCGTTTCCGGCGCCCGCACGAGCAGTTCCCGCCGCCGGGCCCAGGCCTTCCAGAGCACCAGCCGCGCGGGATCGCCGGGGGCATACGGGCGGGAATCCACCCGGTCCCCTTCCCGGGGCCCCGCCGGGTGGGGGAGGGCCTGCCCGCTGGCGAGGGCGCGCAGGAGGGTTTCCACGGCGACCGGTGCCCGCGGGGGGAGCACGTGGACCCGGCGATCGGTCGCCACGGGCAGGCACCAGCGGACCGCCCCGAACAGGTCCGCCACCTCCAGCCGCCCCCGCTGGCCGTCGGAAAGGGCCCGGTCCCCGGGAAGCAGCACCTCGGCGGCCGGGCGTCCTTCCTCGAAGCGGGATCGCCCGGGCGGCCGGTTCCACGCCACGGCCGCGGACCGCACCAGGGGGACCGCGGGGCACCGGACCCGCAGGCCGGTCGGGAGCGCCCGCCCCGCCTCTCCCCGGATCTCCCCGGGCGAATGGCGGAGGGCGGCGCGGAAGCGCCGGCGGAGGAGAAGCGCGGCGAGCAGGGAAGCCCCGCCGAGGAGGGCCAGGCTCGCCAGGAACACGCTGCCGGCGAGGGTCAGCACCAGGTCGGCCCGGGCCCGCCCCGTGGCCAGGGCGGCCGCGCCGGCGACGAGGAGGCCCGCCCCGGGGGCCCGGAGGGGGCTCCGGTCGAGCAGCGCGGCGAGGCCCGGGACGCGGAACGGCACGGGAGAAGAATACGTCCGGGGCGGGGCCGGGGGCACGGACCGGGCACCCGGTGTCCGCGGCGGGTACAATCCGCCCCGGATGCCCGGGGCCCGCCTGCCCGGCTCCCGGGCCGGCGCGCCCGTGGCGCGCCCGAGGAGGACCCGATGCGCGCCAGGCTTCCCGCTCTCCCGTTCCTGCTCGTCCTGGCCCTCGCCGCGGCCGGATGCTCCCGGAACAGCAAGGAACCGCCTCCCCCCCTCTGGGAGAAGCTGCCCCCCGAGGTGGCGGTGGTGAAGATCGACGACTGGGACATTTCCGGCGCCTGGCTGAAGAACTGGTGCGCCACCCAGGAGCTCCTCCTCCTGCGCCAGGGCCTCCCCCTGCAGGTGGACGAGTACTCCCTCATCCTCGAGGGACGGAGGTTCCTCACCAAGATGAACCTGGTGGCGAAGGAGGCCGAGCGGATGGGCCTCCGGGTCAGCGACCAGGAGGTCCAGGACCGGCTGGCCCAGGAAATGTCGCGCTTCGAGTCCACCGACCAGTGGCGGCAGCGGCTGGAGAAGTCGGGGCTGACGGTGGACCAGCGGAAGGAACAGATCCGGCGGGAGCTGCTGTTCAAGAAGTACGAGCAGGAAGTCCTCGCTCCGAAGGTCCGTGAGCGGATCGAGAAGGAACACCTGGCCCGGCACTTCTACGAGAAGTACAGGGACCAGCGGTTCCGCCGGCCCCGCCTCGTTCACCTGCAGGTGATCACGCGGGCGGTCGCCGGGGACGCCCCCGAGGAGATGAAGGAGAAGGAGCGGAAGAAGCTCGAGGAGGCCCGCAGGCGGATCCTCGCGGGAGAAAAGTTCGCCGACCTGGCCCGGGAACTCTCCACGGACGCCAAGGCGATCGAGGGCGGCGACTACGGCTGGCTGCCCATCGACGAGCGCTGGAACGCGGCGCTGCGGGAGGCGATCGGCAGGCTGAAACCCGGCCAGGTTTCCCCGGTGGTCGAGGGGCCGGTCGGGTTCTACCTGGTGCGGCTGGTGGAGGAAAAGCCGGCGGGAGTCCTGCCGTTCGCGAAGGTGAAGGACGACATCGAGAAGCAGCTCTACCAGCAGCTGATGAAGATCGAGATGCAGAACACGATCGCCGCCCTCCGCCAGCAGGCGGACGTCCGGTACCTGGACCTCGAACCGATCCTGGGTCCCCCGCCGAAGGAGGCCCCGAAGAAGCACGCGGGCGCCGCGGAAGGCGCGGGGACGGCCGCCGCCGGGCAGAAGGGGGTTACCGGTTCTGCCCCGGACCGGAAGCTCCCTCCTGCTTCGGGGGGGCGGTAGCGGGTTTCTTCCCGCCGCCGCCGGCCTTCTTCCGGAGGGCCGCGGGGTCGATCCGGGAGGCCGTTTCCTCGCGGATCACGAAGACCACCGGCCGCCCCACCCGCCGGGCCCAGCGTTCTCCCTTTCCCGCCGGTTTCCCGATCTCGAGGACCAGCTCCGGGAACCGCTCCGGGTCCCGCCGCCGCAGGGCCAGCCGGGCCACGGGATGGTCGAGCCCGCAGGCGGCCGGGTCGGTTCCCGGAGCGAGGCGGACCACCTCGGTGCGGGCGAGGTCCTGGACGAGCCGGTCGGCCGCTTCCGGGTCGAGGGGAAAGTCGTCCGGGTGAAGGGGGATCCACCGTTCCGGCGCGCTGCCGTCCTCCACGCGGCTGACCGTGAGCTTCGTCCCGTCCCGCTCCACGTCGAACTCCTCGACGTCCCAGGCCGAGTAGTCGAGAGCGAGCCGGGAGCGCCAGTCGTCCGGGGACTTCGCGAGCAGGCGCAGCAGGGGGCCGGCGGACACCTCGAAACGCCCCGGGCGCCCGGGAACGAGGGCCCAGCGGCGGCCCGCGCCGGCGGGAGTCTCCTCGCCCAGGTCGAGTTCGACGGTCCCTTCCCGCGGTTCCCGCAGCGAGAGCCGGAAGGCGTGTCGCGGGGGGTCGAGGCCGAGGTCCGCGTCGGGCCCCGGCGGGTCGTCGACGAACTCCTCGGCCCGCGTCCCGGCCAGGCGGCCGACCAGGTCACCGACGAGAGTGTTGTCCGCGTCGTCCTCGATCGGCGCCGTGATCCACCAGTCGTCCCCCTCCCGCCGGGAGAAGGAGAGCACCTTCTTCCCCTCCGCGAGGACGTCGAGGGAAGCGACGTCGACCGCGGAGATGTCCCCGAGGAGCTGCCGGTCCCGCAGGTCGTCGGCGTTCTGCTCCACGGCCCGGGGAAAGCCCCCGCCGACGAGGTGCCAGGGCCCCTCGCCGTCCACCCGCACGTACCGCAGGTTCCCCGGGACGGGCTTCCCCGAGACCAGCAGCTCGTGGTGAAAGCCGCTGCCGGAGAGGATCACGTGGATCGCTTCCCGGCCGAGGCCCGCCTTTTCCGGGTCGACCCGGAGTTCACCGGGTGCCACGGAGGCCCGCGCCTTCGTCTCGAGCAGGTCGGCGAGCAGGGAGTCCACCGCCCACGGGTCCGCCCTGTCCGCGATCGGTTTCTCCAGCTTCCAGCGGGGGTGGGTGTCCTTCTTCGTGTCGGTCCTGGCGAGGACGATCGTGCCGCCGGGACGCCGGATCTCCACCCGGCGGACGGCGTCGCGCTCCACGTCCGGCAGGAGCAGGCCGGCCCGGGCGAGCCGTTCCTCCGTGCCCGGCACGTCCTTCTCCCACAGCAGCACGACCGCCCAGCCGAGGAGGGCGACGACCAGCAGCACGAGCGCGGTGCGGGGCCGCATCGGTTCAGCGCCTCCGGAGCCACCACGTGAGCAGGCCCGCGCCGATCCCGAGACCGGGCAGGCCGATCACCACGATGGCGAACAGGGTCCAGAGCTGCTCCTCCGTCAGGAACAGGCGGGCCAGGGTCCGCTCCTTCGGCGGGATCCCGAGCTGGCGGTTCTCCGCGAGGAGCCAGTCGATCGCGTTCAGGGCGAAGGCCCGGTTCGAGGCCTGGTCGATACCGGCATTGGAGAACATGTCGGCGTCCCCCACCACGATGAGGCGGGCTCCCGGGACGGACGGCCCGCCCTTCTCGCCGCCCGCCGGCTTCGGGTCGCCACCGGGGGAAGCCCCGGGGTCACCTTCCTTCTTGCCGCCCTGTCCCCCGTTGTCTTCGTCTCCCGCGGCTCCCGCCGCCCGTTCCGGGGTCTCGACGGGGCGCCGTTCGCCCGCGACGGCAAGGAGCAGGGGGCCGGACCGGTCCCGGTCGTCCCGGCGGGCCCCGCCGGCGGAGAACGGGTCGGTCTCGCCCCAGGCGTTCGCCGAGGTCTCGACCAGGTCGTGGAGGACGACCCCCGCCGGCAGGTCGTCCCGCTTCCCGAGGGAACGGCAGAGGAGGAAGAGCACGGGCCGGCCGGACAGCGCCGAGGTGACGGGGTGAAGCGGGATCGGTTCCTCCCAGAAGGTTTCCGGGCCGAAGAAGGGCAGCCCGTGGTCGGGGTCGATCACGACGTCGTCGTGGGCCTCGAGGCCCCAGCCCGTGAGCAGTTCCTCGAGGCCGGTCGAGACGAAGCGGCCACCCCCGGCCCGCTCGAAGACCGGGTCGAGCAGGAGGAGGACCCGGCCCCCGTGCGCGAGGAAGTCGACGAGGGCCTTCCTTTCCGCCGCGAGCCAGGGCGACCGGGGGCCCGCCACGACCACGAGGTCCGTCCCGTCGGGAACCTTCTCCGCCCCGAGGGCCTTCCACTCCTCCACCTGGACGTCCGTCTTCTCCAGGGCGTCCGCGAGCCGCGACAGCCCGCCGCCACGGACGTCCCGGAGGGGCAGCTCCCCGTGGCCCGTCGCGAACAGGACGCGGGGTTTCTCCTGCCGCGTCACGGCGAGGATGGCGGCGGTCAGGGCTCCCTCGGCGGTGATCGCCCGGACCGGGGGCGGACCTCCCATCCCGGCCGACGGATCGAACTCGACCATCTCGTCGAGCCGGACCTGCCGCCGGCGTTCGCCGGACTCGACGACGATCACGTCCAGGGAGTCGTGCAGCGGGTCGATCCCCAGTTCCGAGAGAAGCTTCTGGGCCCGGAGCGGGTCCCGCTGCCAGTCCACCCACTCGATGTCGATCCGGGCCGGGTTGACCCCCTGGTAGGCGGTCAGGAGGGTCCGGATTTCCTCGACCACGTCGGGGCTGACGCGGTTTCCCTCGGTGAGGAAGGAGACGATCCGCACGTCCCGCTGGAGGGACTCCAGGACGTGGCGGGTCTGGCCGGAGAGGGTGTACAGCCCGCCGGTGGTCCAGTCCCACCGCGTCCAGTACTTCGCACCGAAGTAGTTCACGAGGGCGAACAGCAGCACGCCGGCGATGATCGCCACCGCGACGGAGGAGCCCCTCGTCCACCGGTCCCGGGCCATTTCACTTCCCCTTGGCGGCCTCGATCAGCCGCGCGGTGAGGAACACGAAGAAGACGATTCCGGTCAGGGGATAGACGAGGCGTCTCGTGTCGACGATCCCCCGCGGCATCTCGTCCATCGTGCGCAGCAGGTCCAGGTACTCCCAGGCCTTCTTCCACGTCTCGTCGTGGGCCATGAACGAGAGCAGGAACGGCGCCAGGAACAGGGCCATCACCGCCACGAACCCGAGGATCGCGGCCACGATCTGGTTGCGCGTCAGGGCCGAGGCGGCGACCGCCGCCGACAGCAGGTACCCGCCGACGAGCACCAGGCCGAGAAACCCGCAGGCCGCCGCCCGCCAGTCGATGTCCCCCAGGCGATCGACCAGGACCACGTACACCACGTAGGGGCTCCAGAGGACGAAGAAGAAGACGAGGGCGGCCAGGTACTTGCCGATGGCGACCTGTCCCTCCGTCACCGGGGCGGTGAGCAGCGTCTCCAGCGTTCCGGACTGCCGTTCCTCCGCCACCAGGCGCATCGCGATCACCGGCAGGCTGACGAGCAGCGGGAGCCAGAAGAGGATTCCCCCGAAGAAGAAGCGGAGGAGTTCCGTGGAAGACGCGCCGTAGGCGTTGAAGTTCCAGATCACCGCCCAGAAGTTCAGGCCGTTGAGCAGCAGCAGGGCCGTCAGGATCACCCAGGCGAGGGGCTGCAGGAAGTAGGACTGCAGTTCCCTCCGGGCGATGAGGCCGATCGCGCGCAGTCCGTTCATGCCCCGTCCTCCCCGTGCCCGCCGGGGGGCGTCTCTTCCGCGACCGTCAGCTGGTGGAAGACCTCCTCGAGGGTGAGAGCGCGCCGGGTGAGTTCCCGCAGGACCACCCCCGCGGCGCCCGCGCGCCGGAACAGCTCTTCGCGGACGTCGGCCGGGGCCTCGAGGGTGACCCGTACCCACCCGTCGGGCAGCTCTTCCTCCGCGGCGACGGTGCCGAGGTCCCCGACCACCGACGGGAGCCGGTCCCGGTCCCGCCGGGCCAGCTCCAGGGTGACGGTCCGGGCGCCGGCGATCCGCTCGGCCAGTTCCGCCGTCGTGCCCTGGGCGACGATCCTGCCCCCGCGGAAGATCACCACCCGGTCGCAGACCTGCTCCACCTCGGGAAGGATGTGGGAACTCAGCAGGAGGGTGCGATCTCCCCGGAGGGACCGGATCAGTTCCCGGACCTCGATCACCTGGTTCGGGTCCAGCCCGACCGTCGGTTCGTCGAGGACCAGCACCGGGGGATCGGCCACCAGCGCGTCGGCCAGGCCGACCCGCTGCCGGTAACCCCGGGAGAGCTGGCCGATCGGCCGGCCGAGGACGTGCCCGATCCCGGTCATCTCGGCGGAGCGGGCGACGGCGTCCCGCCGGCGCCGCGGCGGGATCCCCTTGAGACCGGCCCGGAAGGAGAGGTACTCCTCCACCCGCATCTCCGGGTAGAGGGGAACGTTCTCCGGGAGGTACCCGAGGGAGCGTCGCGCGGCGAGGGACTCCTCCCGGACGTCGTGCCCGGCGACGATCGCCGTCCCGTCGTCCGGGGGGAGGTACCCGCAGACCATGCGCAGGGTGGTCGTCTTGCCGGCCCCGTTCGGCCCGAGAACGCCCAGGATCTCCCCGGACCGCGCCGCGAAGGAAACACCGTCCACGGCGCGGAGGTCACCGAAGCTCTTCGACAGGTTCCTGACTTCGATCATGCGGCTTCCCCCGTCGCCCGGCCCAGGGGAAGGAAGCGATGACTTGCCTGCCGGGCGAATCGACGGGCGCATTATGCGCCCGGCCCCGGCCGCGCGCAAAGCTCCGGAGGTGCGCCGGGAAAGGGGGTGGGTGGCTGTTGGTGGTTGGTGGGTGGAGGTTCGGGGTTTTTCCCGGGAGCGGGAGGGAGGTTGGTGGGATGTCTT
>CAZOTT010000023.1:0-32371 GCA_964582785.1 uncultured Acidobacteriota bacterium
GGTGGGGAAACCGCACTCGTTGCCGGAATAGGCGAGGTCGTCCGGGTAGTTGACCGTGTCCAGGTACTGCCAGTCATCGAAGGAGGGTCCCTCGGCGATCTCGACGCGGCCCGCGTCGTAGTTCGTCTCGATGTCGTACCGGGAATGGAAGCCCAGGACGGAGTTCGCGTCCAGCCGGATCGGGGGAGTCGTCAGCGAGGCGCAGGTGTCGTCGCCGTAGTCCCCGGTGGCGTAGACGGCGGGGCCCGCGTGGCCGCCGGTGGGATCGACCTTCCACGGCGCCTCCGGTTCCAGCTTCGCCTCCCCGGTGTCGCCGGCGTCGTCCGCCCAGGTGCCGAGCTCGTCCGGACCGGTGGGAACCGAGGAGGCGTAGACCTCGTTGCCGTCCTCGGCGCCGCTGACCGAGTCGGTCGCCCGGACCAGGTAGTGGTAGCGGGTGCCGCTCGCCAGGGCGTCGTGATCGCGCCAGCTCGTGCCGGTGACGCCGGCGGCGACGAGGTTGGTTTCCGTCGGCTCCACGGGCAGGGACGTGCTGCGCCAGACGCGGTAGGTCAGCCGCCCGCCGCACCAGGCATGGGCCTCGTCCCAGCGGATCTCCAGGGTACAGGTCTCGTCCCCGGGGTTCTCCACGGCGGTCACGCCGTCGAACTCGGGCGCCTCCCGGCAGGCGCCGGTGGTCTCCGCGCTGGCCTCGTTGGAATCGTGCCCCTCGCAGTCCCGGAAGGACCGCACGACGTACCAGTAGGTGACCCCCCCGGAGACCGTGTCGTCCAGGTAGGTGGTTGCGTCTCCCGGGGCGGTCCCGATGCGGGTGTACGGTCCCCCCTGGTGCAGGGAGCGGTACACCCGGTACTCGGTGATGTCGGCGGCGGGCGGGCTCCAGGTCAGCCGGATCGCGTTGTCCCCGGCCGGGTCGGCGGCGAGGTCGTCCGGCGACAGGGGATACGACAGCTCGATGTCCAGCTCGACCGGTCCGTCCGTGGCGGTCACTTCCCGGGTCTCGCTGCAGTACCCGGGCATCGACCAGGTGAAGTGGTAGGTCTGTCCCGGCTGGACCAGCCAGTGGTAGCTCCCCCGGTCATCCGCCCGGCGGGGTTCCTCGCCGTGGGTGAACGAGACCTCCGCGACGGAGACCTCGGCCGGGAGTGGTTCGCCGGTGTAGGCGTCGGTCACCTTGCCGCGGACCTGGGGGCCGTGCAGTGTCTTGTCGAGGAAGAACTGCCAGGCGACCCGCTGGCGTTCCACCGTGATGTCGCGCCAGGTGTCGTAGTCCGGCTGGAAGCTGCTCGAGTTGGCCTCGATCACGTAGGCGTAGGTGCCGTACCTCCCGTACTGGGTGTCGAGGCTGCCGCCGTCGGCCTCGTAGATCGTCGACCAGACCGGTCCCACCCGGTACTGCCCGGTCTGTCCCTGGTCGTTCTCCAGCATCGAGTTGAGCTCCCGGGCGATCGCGTCCATCGCGCCCATCTCGTCCGGATCGAAGCAGCCGTAGGAGTACATGATGTACTCCCCGTAGGTGTGGTAGCTCAGGGCGAAGAGGGCCCGGGCCATGTCGTTGGCGGCGAGCATTCCCTGCGTTTCCGGCTCGGACGCGGGCGACGGGCCGCGGTTCGTGTCGGACGAGCAGCTGCCGGACGACCCGTTGCAGGCGTTCCAGATGAACGGGTAGTTCCGGTTCGGGTCGACGGCGCAGTTCGGGCGGCGGTTGCGCCGCCACCACGAGTCCGTCGTGAAGACGTACATCGCCCCGTCCGGGTTCTCGATCGGAACGAGGTAGATGTTGATGTTGTCCACCCACTCGGTGACCTGCGGGTCCGTTCCGTACCGGGTCAGCAGGTACTCGAGCATGTCCCGCGCGATCTCGGGGGTCATCACCTCCCGGGCGTGGTGCTGGGCATCGAAGATGAACGTCGGGCGGTCGTTCGGCTGGTCCACGTCCTTCGTGATCTTGACCAGGTACTGCCGGTGCCCCTCCCACATCTCGGCGGGTTCCTTCAGCGTGATCTTCCGGGCGATGTCGGGGTGCTCCGCGACGAGCTGGTCGACCAGGGCCTCCATCTCGACCGGGTCCGTGTACTGGTCGAGGGAGCGGCTCGCCTCCCGGGACCTCTCCGTGTTCGTGCCCCGGACCGTCCAGGTGAACCCCGCTGCCGCGAGCTGCGCGAGCTCTTCGTCGGTGACGATCAGCCCGATCGCCCCGGTCCGGGAGTTCACCCCGGCGACGTCCAGGTGGTGGTCGAGGATCCACTCGACCCGGTCGGGCGAGGGGTTCTCCACCTCGATCCAGGTCTTCTTCACGGGGGGCGTTCCCGCCACCGCGGTGCCGGCCAGGCCGAGCAGGAGCAGGACGAACAGCAGGCGAGCGGCGCGGACCATGGCGAACGACCTCCCGGGGGCGCCCGCGCTTTCCCCCGGGCGGGACGCCGGGAGTCAAGATACGACGGGACCGGGGGCCCCGGTCCCCGGGGAGCTCCCTCTCCGCGGGGAATCCGCAGCACGAATCGGCGGCCACCCCTTGACGGGGAGCGGCTCCCGGGGGGCCAGGCGGGGGTGGCGGTCCGGGGGACGGCGGGGGAGCGACCCCCTCAGGCGGGGCTCGCCCCGGGGCTGAGATCCTCCCGCCCGGGGGCTCGCCGGGCCGGCCGCCGGCGCCTCAGCTTGCGGCCGCACCACGGGCAGGCCCGCCAGCGCACGGACACTCCCCAGCCGCAGGACGGGCACGGAACCTTGAACTCCACGTCCCAGGAGAGCCGTTCCCGGCAGTGGGGACAGAAGCGGGCGTAGAGGGGGACCGCCTTCCGGCAGGAGGGACAGCGGCCGCGGGAGAGCGCCGGTTCCCGCCCCGGGCGGTGGCGCTGGAAGCGGGTGCCGCACCAGGCGCAGTACTGCCAGGTGGAGCTCCGTTCCCAGCCGCACCGGGGGCAGCGGCCGGGGAGATGGTCGACCCACACGAGGCGCTTCCGGTCGGCGCACTCCGGGCAGAAGCGCATGTGGGTGATCAGGTCGGCGCCGCAGGTGGAGCAGACCCGCCGGATGTCGTAGTAGGCGTCCAGCAGCTGGTCGAGGGAGCGGCCCCGCCGCCGGATCCCCGCCTCGAGGAGGGCGCGCTTGAAGGCGCCCACCGAGGCGAAGCGGGCCCGGGGATCCCGGGCGAGGGCGCGGAGCAGGATCGGGCGGAGCGCCTCCGGGAGCAGGGCGAGCTGTCGCGCGAGCCGCCGCCGGTCGAGGCGGAGGATCCGGTAGGCGATGATCGCCGTCTTCGCCTCGCCCCAGGGGATCTTGCCGGTGATCATCTCGTGGAGGAGGACCCCGAGGGCGAAGATGTCCGAGCGGGGAGTCGCCCGGCCCCGCATCTGTTCCGGGGGCATGTAGGCGAGGGTACCGGCCGCCGATCCGGTCTGGGTCGTCAGCCCCAGGTCCCGGGCGATGCCGAAGTCGCAGACGACCGGCCGCCGGGTGCGGCGCTCGAGGATCACGTTGTTCGGGGTCAGGTCCCGGTGGACGAACCCCTCGGCGTGGATCGCCCCGAGGGCGTCGGCGATCTCCACGGCCAGGTCGGCGGCCACGGCCACCGGCAGCTTCCGGTGAAACTCGAGGAAGTCGCGCAGGGTCGGCCCCTCGAGGTAGTCCATCACGAGGAAGAGGCGTCCCCGCTCGTCCTCTCCCACGTCGTGGACCCGGACGACCCCGGGGTGGCTCAGGTAGCGCAGGCCCCGGGCTTCCCGCAGCAGGGACTCGTCGCCCATCCGGTTGGCCACCTTCACGGCGCGGAGTTCCCGGGTGAGCCGGTCGCGGCAGAGAAGCACGCGCGCGAAGCCGCCGGTCCCCAGCTCGTTGAGGATCCGGTAGCGCTTGTTGGCGTCGACGTAGGCGTCGAGCACGGTCAGGCGGTCCCTTCCCCCTTCTCGAGGGCGTCGGCGGCGACGTTCGCGGCGAAGACCACGAGGACCAGCAGGAGACCCGGGAAGACGGTCACCCACCAGGCGTCCGCCAGGACCTCGCGGCCGTCCGCGAGGATGTTACCCCAGCTCGGGGTCGGCGGGGCGACCCCCACTCCCAGGAAGGAGAGGGCCGCCTCGAGGAGGACGAAGGGACCGACCCGGAGGGCGGCGGCGATCCCCAGGGCGAGGGCCGCGCGGGGCAGGAGGTGGACGAGGAGCAGGCGCCCCGGCCCCGCCCCCGCGGCCCGGGCGGCGAGCACCGCGTCCGATGCCGCCAGGGCACGGAGTTCGGCCCGGGCCAGCCGGGCGAAGGGGGGCCACCCGCAGAGGGCGAGCAGCAGGGCGATCCCCGCGGGCCCCGGTTTCCAGAGGGCGGCGATCACCATGCCCACCACCACGAAGGGGAGGGAAAGGAGCAGGTCCCCCACGCGGCCGACCGCCCCGTCGAGCAGGCCGCCCCCCCGGGCCGCCGCCGCCCCGAGAAGGGCGCCCGCCAGGAGGGCCCCGAGGACGCCGCCGAGGCCGATCCCGAGGGAGACCCGGGCCCCGGCGAGCAGGCGGGACAGGAGGTCCCGGCCGAGGCGGTCGGTGCCGAGCGGGAAGACGAGGTGACGCACCGCCGGCGCCCCGTCCGGACCGCGGCGCAGCCGGGCCAGGGGGACCTCCCGTTCCCGGGTTCCCCGCCGGTAGACGACCCGGTCCCCGGCGACCCGGTACCCGGGCCGGCCTCCCGGGCCGGGCGAGACCGGCAGCAGCCTGCCGTCCGTCGTGACGAGGGCCGCCCGCCCCGACCCGGGGGGCAGGAGGCGGAGGACGACCGGGTCGGCCGAGGAGAGGGGGTCCATCGGGGCGGCGGCGGGTCCCGCGAGGGCGAGCAGCGCGATCACCGTCCCCGCCAGCAGGGCCGCCCGCGCCCGTCGCGTCACCGCCGCCTCCCCGGCCGGCGCCAGCGGGGATCCACCAGGGTGGACAGCAGGTCGGCCAGGATGCCCCCGGCGATCACCAGGGCGCCGAGCAGGAGCAGGCTCCCGAGGGCCAGGGGCACGTCCCGGGCCAGGATCGCCTCCTGCTGGACCCGGCCGAGACCGGGCCAGGAGAAGACCACCTCGACGACCACCGCGCCTCCCGCCAGGGCGGGCAGGGCGAGGCCGAGCAGGGTGATCGCCGGGTGCAGCGCCGCGCGCTGGGCGCGGAGGTGGACCCGGGCGGGGGAGAGGCCGAGGGCCCGGGAAAAGGCGCTGTGGCGCGCCCGGAGCTCCCGGGCCAGGGCGGCCCGGTGGTGACGGGCGACCACCGCGGCCCCGGGCAGGGCGAGGACCAGGACCGGGAGGACCAGGTGGGCGAGGACCCCGCCCGGCCCTTCCCGCCCGATCCGACCCGCCCCCCCGGCCGGGAGCCAGCCGAGTTTCCAGGAGAACAGGAGGATCCCGAGGAGGCCGAGCCAGAACGGGGGAACCGCGTCGAGGAGGGGCAGCCCGCGCCGGACCAGGAGGTCCACCGGGCCCCCGGGCCGGGCGGCGGCGCGGGATCCCAGCAGGAGCCCGAGCCCGAAGGCGACCACCAGGGCGGTGCCGGCGAGGAGAGCCGTCGGTCCCAGGGCGTCCGCGAGGACCTCCCGGACCGGCCGCTGGAAGCGGATGGAGACTCCCAGGTCTCCGCGCACCGCGTTCCCCAGGAAGCGCGCCAGCCGCTCGGCGGGGGGGCGATCGAGTCCCCAGGCCCGCACCAGCGCCGCGCGGGCCGCGGGGGTCAGCCGGGGATCTTCCGTGACCGATCCGGGTCCCCCCGGCATCGACTCCAGGAGGACGAACACGAGGACGAGCAGCAGCAGGAGCGTGACGCTCCCCGCCGCGAGCCGCAGGCCGATGCCCCGGAGCATCGCCCGGCTTCACTCCGCGAGGGACCAGCGCTCCACGCCGTGGAGGGGGTCCCCGGAAAGGGCGGACTCGGTGCCCCGGACCCGGTCCCGGACCCCGGTGACGATCGTCCGCCGGTAGAGGATCGTGTACGGCTGCTCCCGCTGGAAGATCCGTTCCCAGGCCCGGAAGGCGCGGGCCCGGGCGTCCGGGTCGACCGACTCCCGGGCCTCCACCGCCAGCCGGTCCGCCTCCGGCCGGGACCAGGAGCCGAAGTCCGCTCCCTCCGGCCCGCAGGCGCGGGCGTGAAGCATCTCCGTCATGTCCACCCGCAGGCTCGTCCGCCAGCCCGCGATCCAGGCGTCCGTTTCCCGCCGGGCCAGGGTGGCGTAGAAGGACGAGTTCTCCACCGGGACGATTTCCACCCGGGCGCCGACCCGGTGGAGATCGCGCTCGATCATCACCGCGGCGTCCCGCCGCAGGGAGTTCCCCGCCTGGACCAGCAGGCGGAACGCCAGGGGCCGGCCGTCCCGCTCCAGGACGCCGTCGCCGTCGGCGTCCCGGAACCCGGCTTCCCGCAGGAGGCGACGGGCCGCCTCCGGGTCGTGGGGAAGGGGCCGGATCGAGGGGTCGTGTTCCGGCAACGGGGCCAGGATCGGGGTTGCGGGCACCTCGCCTTCTCCCGCGAGGAGGGTGTCCACCAGGGCGTCCCGGTCGATCGCCAGGGTCATCGCGCGGCGAACCCGGGGATCGCCGAACAGGGGATGGGGGTGCGCCTGCTGGAGCGCCACGACCTCCCGCCACAGGTCGGAACAGTCCTTCCGGCCCGGGTCCTCCGCGCACGGGGACCCCCGGCGCTTCCACCAGTCCTTCCAGGCCGCGGGGTCGAGGGTGTTCCAGCCCACGTAGGTGTATCCCCACCCGGGCCGCCGGAGGGCGGAGACCCCGGGTTCCCGGTCCAGGCGGGCCGCGTCGGTCGGTGCGAGGTCGAGGGCCACGTCCAGGTCGCCGGCGAGCAGCCGGGTCATGCGGGTCACCCGGTCCGGCACGATCTCGAGAACCAGCCGCTCGACGAGGGGCTGGGCGGGGTCCCCGTACCAGCCGGGGTTGCGCGCCAGGACGATCTCCTGTCCCGGCCGGACTACGGCGACCCGGAAGGGACCCCCGGCCGGCAGTTCCTTCGCCCAGTCGGTCCCCCGCCAGGAGGAGAAGGGAACCCGGGAAAGGGAGGCGGGGAGCACGTGGCCGGTGATGGCGTCCTGGAACCGGTCCGGGTAGACGGCGTCGAAGCGGAAGACGGCCGCGTGGTCGCCGGGGCAGTCGACCGACAGGATGTGGCGGGTGAAGGGGGCTCCCCGCCAGGCCACGTCCGGGGACTTCCGGGCCTCGAGGGTGAAGGCCAGGTCCGCGCAGGTGACCGGCGTCCCGTCGGACCACCGGCCCTCCCGGAGGTGGAACACCAGGGACCGGCCGTCCGGCGAGAACTCCCAGGAACGGGCGAGCGCCGGCTCGTACCCGGCCCGGTGGATGTCGTCCGGCAGGATCTCGTCGACCAGGGAGGGGAGAACCCGGTTGGCGACCAGGAAGGATTCCTGGGTGCGGGCCAGGTAGGGGTTCAGGGAATCCGGCTCCGCCGCGAGACCGACCCGGAGCTCGCCGCCGGCAGGGCGGTCGCCGGGGCCCTCCTTCCCGGCGCCCCCGCAACCCGGCATCGGCAGGGCCGCGAGAAGGACCCCCAGCAGGAGGAAGAGCGTTCCCGGAAGGTTCGCGCCGATCCTTCCCCGGTCGTCCATGCCCGGCTCCTTTCGCACCCCCGGGAAAGGGTAGTCCCTGCCGGGCCGGCGGGCCCGTCCGGGTCCCGGGGCTCAGGCGGGCGGCGGCGGAAGCTCGATGGTGAAGCGCGCTCCGCCGCCCGGAGCGTCCCCCACCGCGAGGGTGCCGCCGTGGGCCTCGACGGCGTCCCGGGCGATCGGCAGCCCGAGCCCGGTCCCGGTTTCCCGGGTGGTCTCGTCCGGCTCGAAGATCGCTTCCCGGCGTTCCGGGGGGACCCCGGGACCGTCGTCCAGGACCTCGAGGAAGGCCCCCCCGCCGTCCCTTTCGCCCCACCGGATCTCCACCCGGGACCCGCTTCCCTCGATGACGGCGGCGAGGGCGTTCTCCACGAGGTTGACCACCGCCCGCCGCAGGAGCCGGGGATCCGCCCGGACCTCCGGGCCCGCGGAGGGACCCGCGAGGACCAGTCTCACCCCCTCGGGCGCCCCGAGGCGGTACGGCTCCAGCCACCGGCGGAGGGAGGCGCCCAGGTCGAGGGGTTCCGGGCGGGCCGCGGGCAGCCGGGCCCAGTCGGAGAACTCCTCCACGGTCTCCCGCAACACGCGGACCTGGTCGCGGATCGTGCGCAGGCCCCGGGCCAGGGCACGGGGCAGGTCGGGGTCCTCCCGCTCGGCCATCCGTTCCAGGTGGTCGACCACCAGGCCGATCGGCGTCAACGGGTTCTTCACCTCGTGGGCGACCCGGCGCGCCATCTGGGCGAAGGCCCGCCGGCGCCCCTCGGCCCGCTCGTGGGTGGCCAGCCGGCGCACCATCTCGCGGAGCGCCCGGCCGAGGGCCCGGGTTTCCTCCCAGCCGGTCGCCGGGATCTCCGTCCGCAGGTCCCCCGCGCCGATCCGCTCCGCCGCCGCCTGGAGCTGCCCCAGGGGCCGGACCAGCCGCCGGGCCAGGGGGACGAAGAGGGCCATCCCGAGGGCAAGGAGCAGGAAGGAGGCGACGAGGAGCGCCCGGTCGATCTCCACGAGCGCCGCGGCCATCCGGCGGCCGGCCCAGGCGAGGGGCAGGCTGACCACCCCCGTCCGGTCACCCGGGGCCCGCCAGGGTCCATGCACGACGACGAGGTCGAAGACCCGGGGGCCCGCCGCCAGGTGGACCGGTTCGACCAGCAGGGGCCGGCGGGCCACGGCGAGCGCGTGCCAGGTTTCCCCGGGCAGGCGTTCCGGCCACAGGCCGGCCCGGACCAGGTCCGGCCGGGAGGTGGCCCGCAGCTCGCCGTCCTCCCAGGCGAAGAGATCCTCTCCCATGGTGCGGGCCAGCCAGGCGGCCACCGCGTCGTCGAGCACGCCCGCCTGCTCGCCCTGGACGGCCAGGTAGTCCTCCACGAAGCGGCGGGCGAACCGGGCGGTCCGGGCTCCCTGGGCCACCAGCTCGTCCGCCGCCTGGCGGTGGGCGGCCGCCCGGACCGTCAGGCCGAGGACCAGGAGGGGCAGGAGCCCGGCCGCCAGGAGCGTCGCCGGGACCGCCCACCGGACCCGGGTGAGCAGGGCCCGGAGGCCCTTCCCCGCGGCCCGCACCGTGGCCCCGGGGGCCAGGACGAGGCGGCCGAGGATCGCGCCGGCCAGGAGCAGGAGGAACAGCGTTCCGGCCCACCCGGCGGCCAGGGCCGCACCCCGGAGCGGACCCGGCCGGAACAGGACGATCGACACCGTGCCCGGGGGTTCCGGGAGCTCGAGGACCCGGGCCGGCCGCCCGGAGACCCGGGCGGTTCTCCAGCGGGGCCGCGACGGGGGGGCCAGCGGTGCCGGCGGAAGGATCCCGGGGTCCGCCCCCAGGAGGCGGCCGTCGCCGTCGAACCAGGCCAGGTGGGGAACCGTCTCCTCGGCGGGCGGAAAGGGGCTTCGGGCCCCGGGAACCCGCGCGCCGCGGAGGGGATCGTCCCGGGCCAGCCCCGGCAGGTTGGACGGGCTTTCCAGCACGGCGGCCGCCCAGGCTCCCCCGCCCGGACGGGAGACCCGCGCCACCCGGACGGGCACCTCCCCGCCGACGAATCGCAGGACCTCCCGCCGGGGCCGGCCGTCGGCCGGGGCGTCCTCCCCCGGGGGGGCCGGCACCACCGGGGGCAGCCCGCTGGCGAAGGCGTCCTCCAGGTTCCCCTCCGCGTCGTACCGGAAGACCCCGGAGGCAAGGCCGTGGCGCCCGAGGGGAGAACGCCACCACAGGTCGATCGCGTCCCGTTCCGGGACGAGGGACGAGGCCCCGTCCCCGGCTCCCGTACCGACCGCGAGACGGAGGGTCTCCGCGAGGTCCTTCTCCCAGGTCGCGGTCCGGCCTTCCACCTCCCGGGCGAGTTCCCGCTCCGCCCGGTCCCGCGCCGCCCGGACCAGGGCGTGCAGGTGGACGGGGGCGGCAGTCCCTCCCCCGACGACCGTGGCGACGGCGAGAACCAGCAGGCCCCGCCCGCGCCTGCCGCCGGCGAGGAGGAGAAGGGCCCCGGCGGCGACGGGCCCGGCCAGCCCGGCGATCGCCAGCAGGCCGGGGAGTCCCGGGCCTGGCAGGAGTCCCTCCCCCGGGGAGCGGCCGGTCTGCACCGTCCACCGGGCCACCCGGGCGAGCCCCCCGGCGGCCAGGATCAGCCCCGCGGGGAGCCGCAGGAGCGGTCGGGCGGGCAGGAACAGCAGGGCCAGGAGAAAGACCGCCGCGCCGGTCGCCCCCAGGGAAAGGGGAATGCCGGCCGGGCCGGAGGGATCCCACGGGGGGGCGGCGGCCAGGAGGGACCGGCCGGCCACCACCGCGAGCGCGGCCAGGAGGCGGTCCCGGGGGCGCCAGGGGCGGCCGGGGGGCGGCCACGGGAGCAGGAGAAGCCCGGCCAGGACCAGCACGGGCAGCAGCCGCGCCCGCCCCCCCGGGGGAACCGGCTGCAGCCCCAGGCTGACCCGGGCCACCGGGCGGTGGGCCGGGCCCGCCATCAGGGGCACCAGGGCCCAGAACCCGTTCCCGGGCCGGGCCGCCGCCCCCTCGAACGGGGCCCGGAGGCCCTCGCCGAGGGCTTCCCAGCGGACCTGGACCGCCAGTTCCCGGGGGAGGTCCCGGGCCAGCGGTCCGGGCTCGGGTTCCGGTGGGAGCGGGACCTCGGCGACCAGCCAGGGCCCGTCCCTCGGCCCCAGGGGCCGGGCGGCCAGGAGCCTGAGAGACAGGCCGCGGCGCAGGGGGAGCACCGTCGGCACCGGGCCGTCCCGGGGGAGGAGCGCCTCCCGTTCCCCGGCCCGGAGGGGGGTGCTCCACCCGCTCCAGGCGACCGCCCTGCCGGTGGCGGGCTCGATCGCCGCGAGTCCCGCCCCCTCCCCGAGTGTCCGGGCCCGCTCCCGCAGCCAGCTCCAGTCACCCCCCGCGGGCGGGGGCTCGGCGAGGGCGGAAAGAAGGCGGTCCCGGAGCCGGTCCCAGTTCGACTCCAGCCGGGCCGTGCCGTCCGCCAGGATGTCCTCGGGAGGACGGGCGGGAACGAGATCGCGCAGGGCCAGCCAGGCGGCCGGAACCAGGAGGAGGAGGGCGGGGAGCAGGGCCGCCAGGGCCCGTTTCCGGGCGGCCAGGAGGGCCGAACCGAAGACCGACAGTCCCCCGCACCACAGGATGCCCAGGGCGCCGGCGCGCCCGGGAACCAGCCCGGCCAGGAGGGCGAGGATGGCCCCGAGCATCGCGAGCGCCCGGACCCGGCGCCGGGCGTCCCGGGGAACGGCCGGCGGCGGCAGCGTGTTCGCCGGTTCGCCGCTCATCGCCGGGATGATACCGGACGCGAAAGGCCCGCCGCGTCGGGCGGGCCCTTGCGAGGGGTCGGCGTGCCTGGCCGTATCGGGAAAAGGAGTCTTTCGTCTACCTGTCCGGCGAAGGGTGTTCCCCGACGGGGGGCCCGGAGGAAAGGTCGGGCCGAACCGTTCGGCCCTTGGCATCGGGCTGGGCGCTGCTTTCCTTCTGGGCTTGCAACGGGGTTTCTCCTTGCCTCCGGAGCCCCTCGTCGGGCCTTTCCGCCTTCGCGCCCTTTCGTAGAGCAACCGGCGTGCCAACACGCGGTCCGCCGGGCAGGGGCCCGGAAACGGCCGTTTCCGAACGATTCCGGGCGGGATCGGGGTGGCCGCGGGGCCCGACGGGGCGGGAGAAACTGTTGCATCGGGTCGCACCGTTGCAGGCTGCGACAGGTCGGCCCCGCTGGTGGCGGGGGGAGCCGGGCGCTAACGTTGGATCTCCGATGAATCCTCCCGTCACCACCCCCGGCCTTCCCCGCCGACTGCTTCCCCCGGCCGCCGCGCTGGTGGCGGCGCTGCCGGCGGTATCGTTCCGGCCCGACGACCTCTACATCTACCTCAGGATGGTGGACAACGTCCTGTCCGGCCGGGGCTGGGGGTTCAACCCGGGAGAGGCCGTGAACGTGGCCTCGTCGCCGGCCTGGTTCTTCGTTCTCCTCGGCCTCGGGGCCGTGGGCGCCGGGGGAGCGATCGCCGCCCAGGTCCTGGGCGCGTTCTCCTGGGCGCTGGGAATCCGGGCGGTGGACCGGCTGGCTTCCGTGCTGGCGGGGGACGAGTGGGCCGGCCTGGCGGCCGGCCTGGCCCTGGCGGCGGATGCGTGGACCTCCCGCTGGTTCTTCTCCGGGATGGAAACCGGGCTCGCCGTCGCCGTGGTCGCCTGGGCGGCGGCGCTCCGGCTCGGGTCCTCCCCGGGAAGCCGCGCCGACCGGGCTTCCGGCCTGCTGCTCGCCGTGGCGCCCCTGGTGCGACCGGAGCTGCTCGTGGTTTCCGCCGGTGCCCTCGTCGTCGACCTCCTCGGCGGGCGTTCCCGGCGGGCGGTGCGGGACGGGCTCCTGCTCGGGATCGCCGGCCTGGCCTGGAGCGCCTTTTCCCTCGCGACCTGGGGGAGCGTGCTGCCCCAGACCATGATCGCCAAGGGCTCCCTGGGGCCGCGGAACATCGGGTCCTGGGCGGCGGTGGGACGGGTGCTGCTCGTCATCGGTTCCACCCAGGCGGTCGCCTTCCTGCTGGCCGCGGGCACGGCGGTGACCTGGGGAAGGGTGGAGCGGGGCCCGCGGCGGGACGCGGCCCGGTGGTTCGCCCTGGCCCTCGGGTTGCTGCTGCTCGCCTACGGGGCCCGCCACGTCCGGGCCTACACCAGGTACGTCCTTCCCCTGGCCGCTCCCCTCGTCGCCCTCGGATTCGCCGGCCTCACCACCCGGCTGCGGGATGCCGGCCGGCGCGGGAGGATGCTCCTTGGTGTCGCCCTGGCGGCGACCCTTGCCGGCAACGCCCTGCTCGCGGCCGGGCGGGTGATGCCCCGCACCCGGGCCTACGCCCGCTCGATGGCGCGCTTCGTGCGCCCGCTGGCGGAGAGGATCGACCGGGATCTTCCGCCGGACGCGGTCGTGGCGGCGCCCAACATCGGCCTGCTGGGGTGGGCCGGCCGGCGCCGCATCCTCGACCTGAACGGGCTCGCGACCCCGGAGGTCGTCCCGTTTCGCCGGGCCGGACGCGTCGCGGACTACCTCGCGGCCCACCCCCCGGATCTCCTGGTGGAAATCGGGCCGACGGCGGCTGCCTGGGGTTCCGACCCCTCGTTTCCCCTCCTGCTGCGGGAGATCGACCGGTTTCCCTTCCGGGGGATGTTCGTGTCGGGTCCGGAGGTGACGTGGTGGACGGTGTACCGCGTGGCCGGAGTCAGAGGTCCTCGCCGAGCTGGTCCCGGAGGCGCCTGAGCTTCCGGTAGAGGGTGGAGCGGTCGATCCCCAGCATCCGCGCGGCCCGGGTCCGGTTCCCCTTCGCCGCCCGGAGGGCCTGGCGGATCTGCTCGATCTCGGCCTGCTCGAGGGTCGGGACCGCCGCCTGCCCGGCGTCCCCCGCGCCGGGCGGCCGGCGCCGCGCCCGCTTCTCGAGGAAGGTCGCGTTCTCCAGCACGTCCACCTCGGTGATCACCTCCCCCTCGGTGAAGGTGGCGAGCTTCAGGACCTCGTTCTCCAGCTCCCGCACGTTGCCCGGCCAGTCGTGCCGGAGGAAGAGCCGCAGGGCCGCCGGCTCGATCCGCTTGGCGGGTGCACCGGCCTGGCGGGCCGCCTGCTCGAGGAAGTGTTCCACCAGCAGGCCGATGTCCTCCATCCGTTCCCGCAGGGCGGGCAGGTGGATCCGCGCCACGTCGAGCCGGTAGAAGAGATCCTCCCGGAAGCCGCCCTCTTCCACCGCGCGGGCCAGGTCCCGGTTCGTCGCCGCGACGATCCGCACGTCCACGTGGCGGGGGGTATCCTCGCCGACCCGGCGGATCTCGCCGAACTGGATCGCCCGGAGGAGCTTCGGCTGGAGGTGGAGGGGCATCTCGCCGATCTCGTCGAGGAAGAGGGTGCCACCGTCCGCCTGCTCGAACAGGCCCTTCCGGTCCCGGTCCGCCCCGGTGAACGCCCCGCGGCGGTGCCCGAAGAGCTCGGACTCGAGAAGGGTGTCCGTCAGGGCGGCGCAGTTGACCGTCACGAAACGCTTTTCCCGGCGGGGCCCGTTGTAGTGGAGGACCCGGGCGACCAGGTCCTTCCCCGTTCCGGACTCCCCGGTGACCAGCACCGGGATCTCGGTCTCCAGGATCTTCTCGAGGCTGCGGTACACCCGCTGCATCGCGGGCGAGGCGCCGATCATGCAGTCGAAGCGGAACCGCACCTCCAGGTTCGACTGCTTCTCGAGGATCTCGACCTTCTGCTCCTCGATCGTCTCCCGGAGCCGCTCGTTCAGGCGGCGGATTTCCGCCGCCTGGCGCCGGAGTTCCTCCACCAGGCGCGCGTTGGCGAGGGCGATCCCGGCCTGGTCGGCGAGGCGCACCAGGATTTCCTGGTCCTCCGGCCCGAACATCCCCGCCACCGACCGGGAATCGAGGACCAGCGCCCCCGCGATGCGCCCGCGGACCCGGAGGGGCGTCGCCAGGATCGAGCGGATCCGGAGGGCATGGACCGAGCGGGAAGCCGCGAGACGCGGGTCCGACCGGGCGTCGTGGGCGAGGAGCGGCCGTTCCTCCCGCATCACCTGGCGGGCGACGGAACGGCTCATTTCCCGGTCGGCACCGGAAAGGTCGGCGCCGCCCTCGCCCCGGGCGACCTCCATCGAGGCGCTGCCTCCCTCGTCGAGGAGGAGGAAGCCCCGCTCCGCGCCGGTCAGCTCGATCGCCGTGTCCAGCAGGCTGCGCAGGAGCGGGCCCAGCTCCAGGGTGGAGTTGAGGACCCGGTTGATCTCGAGCAGCCGTTCCAGGACCCGCACGCGGCGCGGCAGGTCTCCCGCCGACGTCGCCGGCGAGTCCGCCGCCGCCGCGGGGGCCGGGACATCCCGTTCCCTCGCCTCGAGGACCGCCCGTACCCGGGGGCGCCGTTCCCAGCGGGCCCGCTCCCCCTCGGGGAGGGCGACGAGGAGGGCGTCGAGGCGGCGGAACGCCTCGGCCCCCGCCCGGCGGGCCAGGTCCACGTCCCCGAGCCGCCGGGCCGCCGCGGCGAGGGCGGCGAACGCGCGCCAGGCCAGGTCCCCCCGCTCCCGTTCCACGAGGATCTCGGCGGCCCGCTCCGCCTCGTCCCGGGCCAGCGCCATGTCCCCGTCCGGCAGGGCCAGTTCCCGTTCCGCCGCGACCAGCCGGCCGAGGGCCGCCGCCTCGGGACCCGGTTCCCGGGCCGCGGCCCGGAGCTTGCGGAGGGCGAGCCGCGCCCGCTCGTCTTCCCGGAGGACCAGGTAGGCCTCGGCGAGGAGGGCCAGCCCCTCCTCCTCGATCCCCGGCAGGTGCCTGCGGCGCGCGAGGAAGCAGGCCTCCTGGAGGGCCTGGCGGGCGCGGTCCGCCTGGCCGGCCCCGAGGCAGGCGAGACCCAGCAGGAGGGAACGTTCCGCCGGGTCCGGGGCCGCCTCCTCCAGGTGGCGGGATGCCGCCTCGGGAGCCCCCAGGAAGGCGGCCACCCGGCCGAGCACCCGGGATGCCTCCCTCCGGGCGGGATCGCTCCCGGCCCGGCGCGCGAGGGAGAGGGCTTCCTCCGCCCGGACCCGTGCCGCCCGGGGCTGGCCCCGCTCCAGCAGGAGGCCCGCCGCTTCCGCCATCAGCACGGCCGCCTCCGCCGCCTGGCCGAGCCGGCGCCGGAGCTCGATCGCCCGGTCCAGCTGGGCCAGCGCCTCCCCCCTCCGGCCCCCGCGGGCCGCGAGCCGGCCGGCCAGGGAAAGGGCCTCGGCTTCCGCGGCCAGGCTGCCGGCCTGGCGGGCCTGCTCGAGCCACCGTTCCGCCTCGACCATCGCCTCGGGGATCCGCCCGGCGGCCATCAGCGCGAGGATCTTGCCCCGCCGGGCCGCGGAGCGGGTGGCCGGAACACCGGCCCGGCGGGCCGCGGTCTCCGCGGACCGGTAGTGCTCGCCGGCCTCGTCACCGCGGCCCGCCCGGGCGGCCAGCTCCCCCAGCGCGAGGAGGATCTCCGCCTCGAGTTCCGGACGGTCGGCGCGCCGCGCCTGGCGCAGGGCGGCCGCGAGCCGCTGTTCCGCCTCGCCGGGGCGCCCGGCGGCGGCCAGGATCCGGCCCATCTCGAGGAGGACCCTCCCGCCCCCGGCGGTGTCCCCGATCTCGTCCAGCAGGGCCAGGGCCTCCTCGAGGGACCAGAGGGCCTCCCCGGCCCGGCCGCGGGAACCGAGAAACGCTCCGAGCGCGCCCAGGCAGGACGCCCGGTCCAGGCTGTCCCCCGCCGCTTCCGCCGCGGCGAGAGCCCGCCGGAATTCCGCTTCCGCCTCGCCGTGGGCTGCCGCGTCGGCCAGGGCCTGGGCCCGGATCCGGCGCAGGGCCGCCTCCCGGTGGGCGGAACCCTCCCCCGGAAGGGCCGCCAGGGCGTCGTCGGCGATTCGCGCCGCTTCCCGCGGGATGCCCTGGGCGAGGGCCCGGTCCGCGGCCTCGATCCGGAGATCCAGGGCCCGTTCCCGCTCCCCGGCCGCTTCCAGGTGGAAGGCCCTGGTTTCCGCGGCCTCCGGGTCGCCCGCGAGGAGGTCGGCCATCCGCCGGTGGAGGGCCCTCCGTTCCGCGGCCGGAACCCGCTCGAGGATCGCCGGGGCGAGGGACGGAACCGCCAGCGAGAGGCGGACCGGCCGGCCGGGTTCGACGATCCGCCGGGCCAGGCCCGCTTCCACGAGCTCGCCGACCGCTTCCGGGCTGGTCCCGGCCCGCGGCTCCAGCCGTCCCACGTCCGCCACCGGGACGGGTTCTCCGCCGGCCACCCCCAGGGCGGCGAGCACCGCCCGCGCCGCCGGGCCGAGGCGGTCCCATTCCGCCGCGAGCCGGGCGGCACGGGAAGCCGCGGTCTCCCCGAGCCCCGCGAGGGCTTCCCGGGGGTCGCCGGGCAGGGGGGCTCCCGGGCCCACGCGTCCCGCCCGGACCAGGGCCCGGACGATCTCCACCAGCCGGCCGGGGAGCCCTCCGCTGGCCTCGGCGAGGGCGTTCGCCCAGGCCGGCGGGAGGTCCGGCCGCCCGAGCATCGAGGCCGCCACCCGGCCGACGGCCGCCGGCTCCAGGGGACGCAGTTCGACGCGCCGGGCGGGCCCGCCGGCCAGGAGACGCTCCGCGAGGGGATCCTCCTCGCCGGGAGCGGTGCGGAACGCCAGGACCAGCAGCAGGGGCACCAGTCCCTCCCGGGCCCGGGCCGCAAGGCCGGCAAGGACCTCCCTGGACGGCCCGTCCAGCCGGTCGGCATCGTCCACGAGGACGGCGGAGGGTCCTCCCGCCAGGAGTCCCGCGAGGGAATCGATCCGCCGCTGGATCCCGTTCCCGGCGCCCCCCGCGCCGCCGGACGGGTCCCGTTCCCGGGAAAGGCGAGCGACGAGGTCGTCCACGGCGCCGAACGGCCGCGGGGGCACGTCCAGGGTTCCCACCCGGGTGGCGGGACGGCCCTCCAGCCGGGCGGCGAGACGCATCTCGGCCAGGAGCCGGCTCCGCCCGCTGCCCGGGACCCCCGCCAGCAGGAGAACCTCGCCCCGTCCCCGGTCCAGTTCTCCCAGGGCCTGGGCGAACACGTCCATCTCCCGCTCCCGCCCCGCGAACGAGGGGGCGAGGGCCCGGGAAAGGGGAGCGCCCCGGCCGGGCGTCCTGCCGGCGAGGTCGGCGAGACGTTCCCGGACCGCCTCCGCGGTCGGCGGACGGCGGGCCGGGTCCTTCTCGAGCAGGGAGAGAATCAGCTCCTCCAGGCTGGGCGGGACGTCGGGGTTCAGTTCCCGGGGGGGGACCGGGGGAGTGGCCACGTGTCCCCGGAGGATTTCCCACGGGTCGCGCCCGACGAACGGGTCCTGTCCGGTCGCCAGCCGGTACAGGACGCAGCCGAGGGAGTAGAGGTCGGCCCGCCCGTCCACCGTCCCCGCCCGCAGGGTTTCCGGGGCGACGGTCGCCGGGGTGCCGCGCAGGGTTTCCCCGGTTTCCTCCCGGACGCGGCTCGCCAGCCCCAGGTCCATCAGCCAGACCGGGGGCGGGTCGGAACCCGGGTCCTCCCCGACCAGGATGTTCCCGCAGGTGACGTCCCGGTGGACCAGGCCCCGGGCGTGGAGCATGCCGAGGGCGTCGGCGACGGCATCCGCGACCCGGGCGAGCCGCCGCCAGTCCGGGGCCGGCCCCAGGGCCTCGTCCGCCGGGAGACCCCGGACCAGGTCCATCGTGTACCAGGGCGCTTCCCCCGACCCGTCCGGGAGCCGGGTGAGGCCGAAGTCGTGGACCCGCACGAGGTGCGGGTGGGACAGGCGGGTCAGCAGCCGGAACTCGTGGTGGAAGGCGGCCAGGAAGGACTCGGGATCGCCCAGGCCCCGGGGCCGCAGCAGCTTGAGGGCGACCTCGTCCCGCCGTTCCCGGTCCACCGCCCGGTACACCACGGCGGCCGAACCGGCCCCGAGTTCTCCGAGGATCTCGTACCGCCCCGCGATGACCTGGCCCGTGTCCACGGTGCCCTTATGCACCCCTCCGTTGCAGGGTGCAACAGTTTTCGTGCCCGGGGCCGGGCGCGGGGAGGTGCGCGGGGCCCCCGGGCGCTCCGTGGAAACGCTGGAATGGAAGGCGGACCGCAAAAAAAGGGCCCCCGCGAGAGGGCCGAGCTGGTAGAGGAAAAGGAGCCATTCACTCCGACGTATAAGCAAGTCCCGTGCCACCATGGGCCGGGGGCGGGGAGACGGTCGGACGGGGGTTTCCGGCGGGATCCCGGCGATTTTCCACCGGGATGTCCGGCCAAGGTGACATGAGGGCGCCAAACTGGCAGTCCTTCCCCTGACACTGCCCGTCACCGGACCGACAAAAAATCACCACCCGGCGCGCGCGGGAGGTCCTGGCGTCACGAGCCGGGGGGAGCCCCCCGGCGGACCCCCTCCCCCCGCGCCGGGGACCGGATCGTCTCCGCGGATGAGGTCACGATGACTTCCGCTGCGCACCCCGGGGCCGGGGAGGACCCCCGAACCCCGGGCCGGGGCGGCGATGGTGGACCGCATGGGATTCGAACCCACGACCTCCGCGTTGCGAACGCGGCGCTCTCCCAGCTGAGCTAGCGGCCCACGAGCGACCTGGTGGGGCGTGCAGGATTCGAACCTGCGACTTCCACCGTGTGAAGATGGCACTCTACCACTGAGTTAACGCCCCACGGGGGACCGTTGCCGGTCGGCGGAGGAGAATACACGCGCCCCCCGGACCTGTCCAGATCCACGGAAGCCGTTTTCCCTCCGTGCGCCCCGGGCGGGGCTGCGCCCGGTCGTGCTCCTCCGGTCACGGGGCACCTTTTCCGGAGGGGGTTGCGGCCGCCCCCGGCGGAGGGGGCGGGGCAACCGTCGGCGGCCCGGCCCGGGCCCGCCCGTTTCCGGCAGCGGCGGGGCCCCGGCCCGGCCCCTCGACCGTCCCCGGCGCGGCCCGCCGTTTCCCTCGCGCAAGTCCTTGATGCGCCATATATTGGGTACGTGAGAGCGAGAGGCACAAAATCTTGTGTTGACAGCGGGCCCCGGCCCCGCTACCTTGGCTCGCGCCGATCGCCCCGGGACGTGCCGCCGGCGTTCGCGGAGCATCGGTTCCGACCGCCGTCGAGCGAGAAGGAAGCGGGGAAGAGGGAACGGGTTCGGGGCCGGGTTCCCGGCCCGACAGGGAGGATGCTGCGATGACGATGCGCGAGCCGAGGGGGGCCGGGGAGAACCGCCAGTCCGGGGCGCCGCGGGGGGACGTCCCGCGGGAGCCGGGGGCCGGGGCAGGGCCCCGTCGCGGCCGGGGAGGTTTCGGCGCCGGGCCGGGGCTGGTCATCCGGCGCCGGCACACCCGCGAGGGAGAAGACCCGTTCGAGTCCGTGGAATGGGAGCTGCGGACCGCGGTGATCACCAGCGAGAGCGGCGAGGAAATCTTCCGCCAGGACGACGTGGAGGTTCCGTCGTCCTGGAGCCAGACGGCGACCAACATCGTCGCCCAGAAGTACTTCCGGGGCGCCCCGGGGACCCCGGAACGGGAGCGTTCCGTCCGGCAGCTGGTCGGGCGGGTCGTCGAGACGATCACCCGGTGGGGCTGGGAAGGCGGTTACTTCCGCACCGGGATCGACCGGGACGCCTTCCGCGACGAGCTGACGTGGCTGCTTCTCCACCAGCACGTCGCGTTCAACTCGCCGGTGTGGTTCAACTGCGGCATCGACGAGCAGCCCCAGGTCTCCGCCTGCTTCATCAACAGCGTCGAGGACTCGATGGCCTCGATCCTGGAACTCGCCAAGACCGAGGGCCTGATCTTCAAGTACGGTTCCGGGGCCGGGGTCAACCTGTCGTCCCTGCGCTCCTCGAAGGAACCCCTGTCCGGGGGCGGCACCGCCTCGGGCCCGGTCTCGTTCATGCGCGGCTACGATGCCTTCGCCGGCGTGATCAAGTCCGGGGGGAAGACCCGCCGGGCGGCCAAGATGGTCATCCTGGACATCGACCACCCGGACGTGGTGGAGTTCATCGAGAGCAAGGTCCGGGAGGAGCGCAAGGCGCGGGTGCTCATCGAGGCCGGGTACGATCCCCGCCTCGGCGCCCCGGACGGGGCCTACGAGTCGGTCTTCTTCCAGAACGCGAACAACTCGGTGCGGGTCACCGACGATTTCATGCGGGCGGTGGTCGAGGACGGGGAGTGGCGAACCCGGGCCGTGACGACCGGCGAGCCGATGGAGACGTTCCGGGCCCGGGACCTGTGGCGGAAGATCGCCGAGGCGGCCTGGGAATGCGGGGACCCGGGGCTCCAGTACGACACGACGATCAACACGTGGCATACCTGCAAGGCCTCCGGCCGCATCCGGGCCTCGAACCCGTGCTCGGAGTACATGTTCCTGGACAACAGCGCCTGCAACCTCGCCTCGCTCAACCTGCTGCGGTTCCTCGACGAGGAGGGGTCGTTCGACGTCGAGAAGTTCCGGCATGCCGTGTCGATCACCCTGCTCGCCCAGGAGATCCTGGTCGACAACGCGTCCTATCCGACCTCCCGGATCGCCGAGAACTCCTACCGGTTCCGGCCCCTCGGGCTGGGCTATGCGAACCTGGGCGCGCTCCTGATGTCCCTCGGCCTGCCGTACGATTCCGAGGCGGGCCGGGCCTACGCCGGCGCGGTGACGGCCCTGATGACGGGGAGCGCCTACGAGACCTCGGCCCGGATCGCGGGGGAACACGGTGGCCCGTTCGCGGCGTTCCCGGAGAACCGCGAGTCGATGCTCGACGTGATCGCCCGGCACCGGCGCCACGCCGAGGCGCTGCCCGGCGACCTGGTTCCGCGGAACCTGCTGGACGCCGCGCGGCGGGCCTGGGCGGAAGCGGAGCGGCTGGGCAGCGAACACGGTTTCCGCAACGCCCAGGTGACCGTCCTCGCGCCGACGGGGACGATCGCGTTCATGATGGACTGCGATACCACCGGCATCGAGCCGGACCTCGCCCTGGTCAAGTACAAGAAGCTGGTCGGCGGGGGAACGATCCGGATCGTCAACCGCACGGTGCCGGTCGCCCTGGCCCGGCTCGGCTACTCCCGGGACCAGGTCCAGGAGATCGTCGACTGGCTCGACGAGAAGGGGCACCTGGAAGGGGCGCCCCACCTGAAGGAAGAGCACCTGCCGGTGTTCGACTGCGCCCTGGCCGCTTCCGGCAGCAGCAGGACGATCCACTGGATGGGTCACATCAGGATGATGGCCGCGGTCCAGCCGTTCATCTCGGGGGCGATCAGCAAGACGGTGAACATGCCGGCCGACACCACCGTCGAGGACGTGGAGAACGCCTACCTCGAGGGATGGCGGCTCGGGCTCAAGGCGATCGCGATCTACCGGGACGGGTGCAAGAGCGCCCAGCCCCTGTCCACCGGCCGGGACGAGAAGAAGGAAACCTGGCGGCCGATGCGCCGGCGGCTGCCGGACGTCCGCGAGGCGATCACCCACAAGTTCTCGGTGGGGGGCCACGAGGGGTACCTGACCGTCGGCCTCTACCCGGACACGGGGCAGCCCGGCGAGATCTTCGTCGTGATGGCGAAGCAGGGGTCGGTCGTGTCGGGACTGATGGACGCGTTCGCCACGGCGATCTCCCTCGCCCTCCAGTACGGGGTGCCCCTCGACGTCCTGGTGCGGAAGTTCAGTCACGTCCGGTTCGAGCCCTCCGGGTACACGAACAACCCGGAGATCCCGATGGCGAAGTCGATCGTCGACTACATCTTCCGCTGGCTCGGCCGGCGGTTCCTCGAGGACCGGGAGGACGTGATCGACGCGGAGGTGCCGCCGGAGCGTCCCGGGATCGTGCCGGAGGGTGAGAACGGGAACGGTGACGTGGTCACCCGCCGGGAACGGGAAGTGGCCGAGACCCAGTCCGATGCCCCCCCCTGCCCGGAGTGCGGCACGATCATGGTGCGCAACGGGGCGTGCTACGCCTGCCCGAACTGCGGCGCCACCTCGGGCTGTTCCTGAGGCCGGCCGCCCGGTGTCCCGGGGGGAGCGCCCGCCGGCGCTCCCCCTTTCGGTTTCGTAAGCCCGGTTTCCGGATTCGTTCGCCCTTGGCCGGACGAGGGAAGGGGAGGGAGGCGGATCTCCTTCGGGAAGAACGGGTTCCCCGATCCGGAACGGATGGCCCGGATCTTGCCTCGGGGGGGGACGAGGCGGACGGGAGACCGCGGCCGGCCGGGATGGGCCCGGGGCCGCGGGTCGGGCTCTCCCGTCCGCGCCCTTTTCCGGGGCTGCTTCCGGCAACGGGTCCCCGCCGCCTCCAGGACAGCCCCCTGTCCGCGTCCTCGAGCCGGGGTCTACTTCCGGTGCCCCCCGCCGGCCCGGAGCACCTGGCCGAGGCTGATCGTCAGGAGCCGTCCCGGCGTCTTCGCCACGATCTCGTGGGCGGTATTCGCCGGGATTTCCAGGGAGAGGGGCCCGCCGGCCGCGATCGATCGCCGCTTGCCGTCGATCAGCACCTCGAACTCCCCCTCCACCGCGACGAAGACCTGGGGGATCCGGTGGGCGTGGGGCGAAAAGCGGGCGCCCTCGCTCTTGGCGGTCAGGAGGGCCACCTGGTAGATCCCGTCCGGGGCGGTGCTCAGGTGGTGAAGGCTGAAGTCCGGCGACTCGAAGTGGTCCTTCCGGGTCTCGATGAACGGCTGGTTGAAGTTCTCGGTCGGGGTCAGGTCGTCGAAAATCGAGTGAAAATAGTGCCGGGTGTCGTCCGAGGCCCGGGCCCGGTAGGCGGCGAAGAGCAGCTCCCGGCGGTCGAGGCCCAGGGCGTCGGCGAGCCGCAGGACGACCCCGTCCCCGGGAATCTTGCCGTCGTTCTCGATCTGGACGATGTACGGCTGGGTCACGCCGACCTTCTCGGCAAGCTGCTTCTTGTTCAGGCCCAGGCGCTCCCGGTGGAACCGGATGATCTCGGCAAACGTCATGGTCGGTCCCGCCCTCCCGCCCGGGGGGTGGGGCCCGGGCTAATCGAGGCTTAGCGACAAACAAGTTAGCTCATCCTCGCCAGCCCCGTCAAGCCGCCGTTGCCGGGCCTGTAAGTCCCGGGAAAGGCCGCCGGGGAATGGGCTATACTGCGCCCTCGCGGCCCTCGCGCCGGGGCCCGGCCGGGCCCGGGAGGAAGCTCCGGATGCCGAATCTCGCCGTGGTCGGCGCCCAGTGGGGCGACGAGGGAAAGGGGAAGGTCGTCGATCTCCTGGCTCCCCGGTTCGCCACCGTCGTCCGTTTCCAGGGCGGTCCGAACGCGGGCCACACGGTCGTGGCCGACGGCGTGAGCCACGCCCTGCACCAGGTCCCGTCCGGGATCCTGCATCCCGGCGTCCGGTGTCTCGTCGGCGCCGGCACCCTGGTGGACCCGGACCGGCTGGTCGAAGAACTCGACACCCTGCGGTCCGCCGGGATCGAGCCCGCGGGGCGTCTCGTTCTGTCCCGCAGGGCCCACCTGATCCTTCCCTTCCACCGTGCCCTGGACGCCGCCCTCGAGGCGCGGCTGGGCAAGGGGGGGATCGGGACCACGCGGCGGGGGATGGGGCCCGCCTACGGCGCCAAGGTGGAGCGGTGGGGCGTCCGTCTCGGGGACCTGGCCCGTCCGTCCGAGGTGGCGGCCCACGTCGGGCGCATGCTCGACGCCGGCCTCGGGGCCTGGCTGTGGGAACTGGGGGTCGAGGCGCCCTCCCCCGGGGACATCGAGGCGATGGCGAGCCGGTGGTGGGAGGCCCTGGGGGACCACGTGGGGGACGTGAGCGGGCTCCTCCACGAGGACCTGCGGGCGGGGCGTCCCGTCCTTTTCGAGGGAGCCCAGGGGGTGCTGCTCGACGTGGACTTCGGCACCTACCCGTTCGTCACCTCGTCCAACACGACCGCCGGCGGCATTCCGGCGAGCCTGGGGATTCCCCCCCGGGCCGTCGACCGGGTGGTGGGGATCGCCAAGGCCTACGCGACCCGCGTGGGGGGCGGGCCCTTCCCCACCGAGGAACGCGGTCCCCTGGGAAAGCGGCTCCGGGACGCCGGCGGAGAGTACGGCACGACCACCGGCCGGCCCCGGCGGTGCGGGTGGTTCGACGCGGTGGCGGCCGCCCACGCGGTCCGGGTGGGCGGCATCGACGCCCTGGCGCTGACCAAGCTCGACGTGCTGGGGGGGATGGATCCCCTGCGGATCGCCGTGGCCTACGAGATCGACGGGGAGCGGACCGACCGGTTTCCCCCGGCGGCGGCGGACCTGGCCCGGGCGGTGCCCGTCTACGAGGACCTGCCCGGCTGGACGGAGGACCTCGCGGGGATGCGCCGGCTCGAGGACCTGCCGGGGGCCGCGCGGCACTACCTGGACCGGGTCCAGGAACTGGCCGGCTGTCCGGTCACCCTCGTCGGGACGGGACCCGGCCGGGGCAGCGAGATCCTCGTCCCCGGGACCCTGCTCGCGGACTGGCTCGCCGGCTGAGCCGCGCTATCATGGCCCGGGCCGTTAGCTCAGCTGGTAGAGCAGCGGACTTTTAATCCGCGGGTCGCAGGTTCGAGTCCTGCACGGCTCGCCTCTCTCCCCGGGCCCGGCGCACCCAGCGCGCCACGGTGGCGAGGAGCTCTTCCCGGTTGAGGGGCTTGCTCAGGTAGTCGTCCATCCCCGCGGCGAGGCACTCTTCCCGGTCCCCGGCCAGGGCGTGGGCCGTCAGGGCGACCACCGGGAGCGAGGCCGCGCCGGGCAGCCGCCGGATGCGGCGGGTCGCCTCGAGCCCGTCCAGGACCGGCATCTGCACGTCCATCAGGACGACGTCCACCCCGGCGTCCCCCCGGCCCAGCAGCGCGATCGCCTCCTCGCCGTTGGCCGCCTCGACGACCCGGTACCCGCCCCGCTCGAGCAGGCCCCGGGCGAGCCGCCGGTTCACCGGGTTGTCGTCCACCACGAGCACCCGGGGAGGACGCTTCCCTTCCTCCGCCGGGAAGGGCGCCGTCCCGCCCTGTCCCAGGACGGCCCGCAGCTGCCCGTGGAGCCGCGGCCGCAGCACCGGGAGTTCGACGACCGCCGCCGCGGGAGGAGGAGGCTCGGGGAGCGGGGAAGGGGAGATCGCCAGGACCACCGCCTCCGGGGCGAGGAGGGACAGGAGGCGCTCGGCGTCCCCGCCCTCGACGATTTCCCGGGCGAGGAGCGCCAGCCGGAAGGGCGCGCCCTCGCCGCGCCGCTGCTCCGCCTCGGGGATGGCGGCGACGACGTCACCGAAACCGGTGCTGCGCAGGCCGAACTCCAGGAGCGCTTCCTGCAGGGCCTCCCGCGCGGCCTCGTGGGGATGGACCACGACGGCCGGGATGCCGAGCAGGCCCTCGTCGGGGGCCGGTGGGCGGCCATCCCCGGGGGCCTCGAGGGGAAGTTCGACCCAGAAGCGGCTTCCCCTGCCGGGCGCCGACTCGAAATCCAGCACGCCGCCCATCGCCCGGACCACGTGGCGGGTGAGGGCCAGCCCCAGGCCGAATCCTCCCCGCGTGCGGGAACGCGAGCCGTCCTCCTGCCGGAACGGCTCGAAGATCTGGTCCCGGTGCGCCGGGTCGATTCCCCGCCCGGTGTCGCTGACCTCGCAGCGCAGGGTCACCCGGGAACCGTCCGGGGGCCCCGCGGGGAAGAGGCGGACCACGACGCTGCCCCGGTCGGTGAACTTGATCGCGTTGCCGACGAGGTTCTGCAGGACCTTCTCGATGCGGCCGGGATCGCCGAGGACCCGGGCGGGAAGATCGCGGCGCAGGATTCCCGCCAGCAGCAGGCCCTTCGCCCGGGCCCGCGGGGCGAGCTGCTCCAGCACCTTCTCGGCCAGTTCCCGGGGAGAGAACGGCCGTTTCGCCAGCTCCAGTTCGCCCGCCTCGAGGCGGGAGAAGTCGAGCACGTCCTCGATGATCACCATCAGGTCCCCCGCGCAGCGGTGGACCGTCTCGAGGTGCTCGCGCAGGTCCGGGTCCAGGTCCCCGTCGAGGGCCAGCTCGGTCATGCCGAGGATGCCGTTCAGCGGGGTTCGGATCTCGTGGCTGACGTTGGCCAGGAACTGGTTCTTCGCCTCGCTGGCGGCCTCCGCCGACCGGCGGGCCTGCTCCAGCAGCGAGACGTCCCGGAGCATCAGGACGACCGTCGGCCGGCCGCCGAAGGTCGCGTGGGCGCCCGCCACCTCCGCTTCCGCCTCCCGCCCGCCGGCCAGGGCCACCCGCACGTAGCGGTCGGCCTCGGCACGGGGAGAGATCACGCGCTGGACCAGCTCTTCCGCCTCCACTCCCTCGGGCAGGACCAGGATCTCCTCGAGCGGGTGCCCCTCGAGGCGGTCGCGGGGGCGGCCCAGCCAGCGGGCCGCGAACGCGTTGACCCGCTGGATCTGCAGGTCCCCGGGGGAAACCAGGAGAATCGCCTCGGGAGCCGCCTCGAGGATCGACTCGAAGCTCTGCTCCGTGTCCCGCAGGCGGCGTCCCCGGTCCTCGGCCAGTTCGTGGAGGTGGAGGTGCCGGCGCTCGGCGTCGTCCAGCAGCCACCCGGCCAGGAGCGACAGCAGCAGGCCCGCGGCGAACACGAGGAGGGGGAGCTGCCCGAGGACCCCGCCGACGAGCGGCCCCACCCGCCACGCCGTGACCTGCCAGGTCCTGTTCCCCAGGGGGAGGGACCGCCGGACCACGAGCAGGGGTGCCCCTCCCGACCCGCGCGAGACCCGCCCGCCCTCCCGCGGCGAGGTGGTGTAGATGCGCCGCAGGCGGCCGGCACGGTCCCGGGACGCGATCTCGAGGCCGATCCTCTGCCGGCGCCCGGCGAGAGCCCGGTCCACCATCGTGCGGACGCGGGCGTAGACGAGGCACCAGCCGCGGGTGGCGGCGAGCCGTTCCCGGGGTGTCGCTGCCGGGGCAGCCCGGTCGTAGACCGGGCTGGCGATCCAGACCTGCCAGTCGGCGCCGTGTCCGGGAGGGAAGACCGGGGAAAGCACGGCCCGCCCCTCCCGCGCCGCCTTTTCCAGCCACGAGGAGGCGCGCCCCGCCGCCGCCTGGTCGTACCCGCGGAGAAACGCGACCCGGTCCGGCACCACCCAGAGGAGCGGCGCGTGGAAGGCCGCGGTGGGCGCGGGAGCGCGCTTCCCGTCCCGGGGGCACCACAGGTGCAGTCCCCGGGCGGCTTCCCACGCGCGGCGCTGCTCCCCGGGAACCCGGGGGACCCATGCCACGAGGGAAATCTCCGGATCGTCCGCGAGGGCGCCCGCCGCGAAGCGCCGGAATTCCTCCTCCCGCAGGTCGGGGCGCGTCTCCACGAAGCGCGCCGCGAACCGGGCCGCGAGTCGCGGCCGGTCCAGGTAGACGCGGAGGCCCGCGAGCACGTCCTGGACTTCCCGCTCGAACGCGCTCCGCACCTGGAACGCCAGGTACCGGTGGGCGACGACGGTGAAGGTGAGGGTGACCAGGAGTCCGACCGCCAGCCCGCCGAGCCCCCACCGGGGCAGGCTGCTCCGGCCCCGCAGGGCCCGGAGCATGCGCAGCGACGCGAGTCCCCCGAGGATCACGAGCGTGACGCCGAGGGTCGCCTCGAGGCCGAGGAGCACCAGGTCGTGCACCGATCCCTCCCGCGGGCGCGGGGGGTTCCGCCCGCGAACGGACGGGTCCCGCGGAAGACGTATCGGCCGGAAACGGGGAAACTTGCGCCCGGCTCAGGAGTCTCCGTCCAGGGCCGCGGCCAGGGCGTCGAGGACCGGTTCCAGGTCGCTCACGCCGGCCTGCCGGGCGTTTTCCTCGAGGGTGCCCCAGACCGGTTCGCCGCAGGCGAGGCAGACGATCCGGAACCGGGAAAGGACCCGCGCGGCGGCGGGGACCCGCTCGAGCAGCTCCTCGATCGTGATCGCGGGGGTAAGCCAGTCGGGGCGGGACCTGCCGGCCATCGTCAGTCCTCCGCGGCCTCCAGGCGGTTTTCCACGTGGCGGGTGAACAGCTCCTCCAGGGCCTCCGGGGGGAGGGCGCCGGTGATGCCGCCGATCGGCTGGCCGTCCCGGAAGAACACCATGGTCGGGATCGACCGGATGCCGAACATGCCCGCGATGCGGGGATTCTCGTCCACGTTGATCTTGACCACCCGGAGCCTGCCCGCGTAGCGCGGAGCGACCTGCTCCAGGTTCTGGCCGAGGAAGACGCAGGGAGCGCACCAGGGCGCCCAGAAATCCACCACCACCGGGAGGTCCGACTTCAGGACGACCTCCTGGAAGGAGTCGTCGGTGGCGTGGAGGATCACGTCCTTCGCGTCCGCGCTGCCGTCGTGGGGCTGGGTCATCTCGGGTCCTCTCGTTTTCCGCCGGGCCCCGTGCCCGGTCGCTTCGCCCGACACTGGATGCGGCGGGGAGCCCGAAGGTGACACGGGCCCCGCGCTCCCGCCAGCCCCGCTCAGGGGCAGTCCGCCGGTGGTTCCGCCGTCACCAGGTAGAAGTAGTGCAGCCCGTCCCCGGCCACCGGGTGGCGGGCCTCGGGAACGCCGGTGACGAGGGCGTCCGGGGACCCCGCCACGCCGGAGGGGTCGTGGGACCAGGGAAAGCGCCACCGCGCCGCGCCCTCCGGCCCGTCCGCGTCCAGGACGACCGTCGCCCGGCCGGGAGCGAGGCTGACCGCGAGCCGGGCCGCCTCCTCGGCGGCGGGCCCGGGAGACCCGCAGTCCCGCCCCCGCACCCGGGCGCGGCTGGGCGACGGCAGGCCGCACCCGCCGCCGGAACGGGCGATCACCTGCCAGGTGTGTTCCCGGTTGTCCGCCGCCCCGGTGTCCGTGTAGGACCGGGCCGCGCCGTCAAGGGTCGCGATCCGCTCCCCGTCCCGGTAGACCTCGAACGTGCCGGCTCCGCCGCCCCCCCAGTCGGTGACGTCCCCCCAGGTCAGCTCGACCCCGGAAAGGGCATCGGGGTCCGGGTCCCGGACCGAGACCAGCCCGGCGAATTCCGGCGCCGGGAGGCAGCCCCCGGCGCTGCAGGAGGTGGGCAGGAGGGCGCCGGTCACCGAGAGGTCGTCGACGACGGCGCCGCCGTCCGTGCCGCAGTCGGTGGAGAGGTTCAGGCGGAACCGCACCGCGTGCCCGGCCCACGGGGAGAGGTCGAAGACGAACTCCTCCCAGCCCGAAAGTCCCCCGGCCTCGGGCCCGGTGATCGCGCCCTGCTCCGGCGGGTAGTCGCACCCGTTGACCCAGTCGCCCGTTCCCCCGCCCGCTCCCTGGCAGGGGGGCGGCTGGGTGTTGGCGAACGTCCCGGGATACCCGCCGACCGGGTCGATCGGGGCGAACTCGCCCCCGTCCACCGCGAGCTCGACGACCAGCCCGTCCCACTGCCACTCGATCTCGTAATCGGCCCAGACGTGGAGCTCGGGGCTCGACCCTCCGTCCAGCTCGATGGTGGGGCTCGCCAGGGAAAGGCACGCGAGGGGCACGTAGCGGCCGTCCCCCATCGGGTCGGCGTCGGGCCACCAGGACCAGCGGCCACCGTGGTGCAGGGCGATCGGGCTGCGGGACCACCGGGCGCCGGTGTTCCGCTCGTCGACGAGGGTCTCCGCCGTCATCTTCACCACGTGCTCGTCCCCGCCGTCGTCGACCCAGGTCCCCACCTGGCGGGGGCCGCCGGCCCGGGCCGTGACCCGGGCCCCGGGTCCCTCGAGGCCGGTCGCCCCGTCCACCGCGCGGATCTCCCACGTGTAGGCGGTCCCGACCGGTTCCCCCCCGTCGTCGAAACCGCTCGTCACCGAGGTGTCGGCAAGGGAGGTTCCCTCGACCTCGGCGAGGAGGGTCTCCGGTCCGGGCACGAAATCGGGGTTGGCGGAGCGGTACACCCGGTAGCGGACCGGGCCGCCGCAGGGCGGGTCCACCGGGTCCCAGGACAGGTCCACCTCGCAGGTCGAGGCAGCGGCGTCCGCGGCCGAGAGCCCGGTCGGGGCGGGGGGCGCCTCGCCGCACGGCAGGCCGCCTTCCAGGCCGGCCGCCGGGGACGGCTCCGAGGGACACAGCCCGCTGGCGTCGACCGCCCGGACGGTCCAGCTCCAGGGTCCCCCACCCGGGGGGGTGTCGGTGAACGCCGTGTCCGGTGCCCGGACCCTGCCGGCGAAGGTGCCGTCGCGGGAGACGTCGTAGTGGTCCGCCCCGTCCACCGGGTCCCAGCCGACGAGCACCCGCCCGTCCCCCAGGTCCCGGACGGTGACCCCCCCGGGAACCGGGGGCGGGGAGCACCCGGGGTCGCAGGCCGCCGTCCGGTCGTCCACGAGGGAGATGTTCTCGTAGTCCACCTCCACGTCGTCCACCAGCCAGCGGACCTCGTCGTTGGCGCTGCCGTAGCAACCCACCCCGTCCTTCCACGGGTCCCCGAAGGCCACGTGGAAGATCAGCTGGAACTGGGTGGCATCCGGCAGCGGGTCGACGACCCACTCGGAAACCTTCGTCGGGTCGAGGTCGGCGGTCAGGGCGCTGCCGTCGGCGCTGCGGTCGCGCCAGTAGCCGGTCGGCAGGAGGCGCCCGTCCGGGTTCGTGTAGACCTGGACCTCCGCGTGGTCGCAGTCCTTGCCGTCCTCGTTGATCGCGAAGTGGTAGGTCTCGAGGAAGCGGATCCGCCGGAGCAGGGTGGTCGTGCCCGGGTCGCCCGTGACGATCTTCGGGCTGACCAGGCGGTGGTGCTGCTTGCCCGCCGGGCTGAGGAGCTGGCCGAGGCAGGAGGGGAGCATCGCCTCCCGGTTCCCGTGGCAGTACCCGATGTCCCAGGTGTCCTCGGTGGTGTCGCAGTCCTGGTCCGGGTCCATGTAGTACCAGCGATCCTCCGGGGCGTCCTCGCTGCCGTCGTGGCAGGCGAGGGACGCCGCGGAGAAGTCCTCCGTCCAGGTTCCGTTCTCGTGCACCTCGTCCGCTTCCACCAGCAGGCGCACCGGGAACTCCCGGGGGGCGGTCCACTCGTCCGCCTCGAGGAGCAGGGTCAGCTCCACGGTGGAGCGGGGCGGAATCCCGTCCCGGAGGGAGACCCGGAAGGGTTCCGCCGTCGGCGTGGCGGAACCGGCCAGCACGAGGCCCCATTCCCCCTCGTCGTCGGAGACGTAGATGTCGCCCCGGCGGGAGACGAGCCGGCCGTGGACGCCGTGCAGGTCGGTCGGCCCGGGGTTGACCAGGGGGATGACCAGGTCCACCTGCTCCCCCCCGTCGAGGAACCCGTCCCCGTCGCAGCCGCCGGAGACGTCGGGTGTCCCGACCCGGAGGGGCGGCTGGCAGTCGACCACCGCCCGGTCGCGGGAAACGATCGCCGGATCGTCGTCGTGGTAGGTGGCGGTCAGCACGTCGCCGTCCGTCACCTGGAGCGTGCCGTCACCGGGCGCGATCGGCGTGTCGCCCGCGAGGGAGAGCGTCCCCTGGAACTTCCCTCCGCCCCCATCCGCGAGGGTGACGGTCTCGGAGTCCCCCGAGCCGGTCGTCACGGTGACCGCGAGGGGGCCCGTCGCGTTCGTGTCCAGCACCTCGACCCCGATCTCCCCGGCGCAACCGTACCGGTTGCGCTCGAAGCGGACCGTTCCCCCGCCCGCGTCCACCGGCCCGGCGACGACGACCGCGAAACCCTGGCGCACCGCGGGATCGACCCAGGGACTGCCGGGGACGGACTCCCCGACCACCTCGATCTTCCACAGGCCGGCCGGGGCGCCCCAGGCGGGAAGCCGGACCATCTCGATCGTGTCCACGTCCGGGTCGGGGCGGGTTCCGGGGGCCGTGTACTCCACCATCGCCGGGTCGTGGTTTCGCGCCTGCCAGCCGTTTCCCCAGTACTCCGTGCCGTCCGGCGCGACGATGTCCTCTCCCGCCTTCTGCCCGGCCATCCGCTCGTAATCCACCTCGCGGAAGATGCGACCATCCTCCGTGAGCC
>CAZOTT010000024.1:0-31136 GCA_964582785.1 uncultured Acidobacteriota bacterium
CGCGCAACCGGGCCTCCGCCACCTGATCGTCCAGGTCGACCACGGCCGGGACCCTGACGTCCGGGCTCCGGACGGTGACCCGCAGGGTCCCCCAGAAGGCCAGGGCGAAGACGAGTCCCGTCGTCGCCAGGAGCAGGAAGACCCGTCCCAGCAGGGCCGCGAACCTCCGCCCCCCCCGCAGCCCCTGCCGGAGTTCCCCGCTCACCCCCCGCGCCTCCGCAGCCGCGCCGCGAAGAAACCGTCCGTTTCCTCCTCCTCGGGGCGGGTCGCGAGGAAGGGAATGCCGTCCTCCGTGGCGACGAGACCCTCCGCCGCGGCGCCGAGCACCTCGGCCGGGTCCACGGGGGTGAACTCCGGGTGGGAAGCGAGGAACGACCGGACCTGGCCGATCCCCTCCTCCTCCTCGAGGGAGCAGACCGCGTAGACCAGGGCTCCCCCCGGGGCGACCAGGGGCGCGGCGGCGGCGAGCATCCGTGCCTGGCGCGCCGCGCAGTCGGGAATGTCATCCGGCCGGACCCGGTGGCGTTTCTCGGGACGCCGGCGGAACGTGCCGGTGCCCGAGCAGGGGGCATCGAGGAGGACCGTTCCGAACCGCTCCCGGGGAAGCGGCGGCCGGGTGGCGTCGGCCACCACCGCCGCCGCCCGGCCCGACGGCGCCCGCGTGGCGAGCAGCCCGGCGAGGTGGCGGGCCCGCCGGGGAAAGATCTCGAGGGCGACGATTCCCGCCGTCTTCCCCTGGGCCAGGATCGCCGCCTTGCCGCCCGGGGCCGCCGCCAGGTCCGCCACCGCCTTCCCGTCCGCCGGCAGGGCCAGGGACGCCACGAGGGCGGCCCCCTCGTCCACCAGGAGAAAGTCTCCCCGGTCGAACGACGCGGTGAGCTGCGGGGCCCCCTTCTGGACGACCAGGCCCCAGGGGTGGCGCCGCGCGGGACGGGTCTCGACACCCTCCCGGGCCAGGGCTTCCGCCACCGCCTCCCGTCCCCCCCGGTCCGGCCGCGCGACCAGGAACGGCCGGGCGGGGCGCAGGGCCGCCCGGACCAGGCGATCGGTGCGCTCCCGGCCGTAACGCAGCACCCACCGGCGGTGCAGCCAGGCCGGGACCGTCGCGGCGGGGTCCGGCTCCGGGATCTCCCCGGCGAACACCTGCCGGAGAACCGCGTTGACGAGGCCCGCGGGCCGGGGTCCGCCGACCGCCCGCATCGCGGAGACCGTCGTGTCACCGGCGATCGCGGGCTGCTTCCCGAGCACGGTGGCCTGGGCCACGCCCAGCCGGAGGGCCGCCCGGACCTCGGGCCGCAGCCGGGCCAGTCCCCCGTGCACGAACGGCGCGAGGATCCGGTCCAGCGCGCCCTGCCACCTCAGGGTGGACAGGACGAGCACGTTGAGAAACCGGCGTTCCCGCGGGTCCTCGAAGCGGGGGGAACGGGCCTGGAGCAGGCGGTCCGACCAGGCGCCCCGCTCGACCTCCGCGAGGATCCTGATCGCTTCCGCCCGGACCCCGGGGTCCGGCTTCCGCGGGGGCGTGGGGGCCCCGCCGGCCGCGGGGGATCCCGCCGCCCCCTCCGCCGGCGCGGGGGACCCGGCGGCGTCCCCCTCGTGCCGCTGTTCCCCGGAATGCCGCGCCTCGTCGCTCATCGCTCTCCTCCGTCCTCGAGGCGCCCCCCGACCTCCAGGTAGCGCCCGGCGACCGCCGCCGCGGCCGGCATCACCCGGGAACCGGCCGGCTGGAGCCGGTGCACCCGCAGGATCGTCCCGTCGCCCGCGGCCACGTCGATCGACTCCCCCGCCCGCCGCAGGATGGTCCCCGGTTCCGCACCGGTTCTCTCGCCGGCAAGGGGCTCGGCCTCGACGAGCCGCACCGGACCCCGCGGCCCCCCGGCGACGACCGGGGGCCAGGGGGTGAAGGCCCGGACCTTCCGGTCGATATTCTCCGCGGGCTCGGCCCAGCGAACAATCCCCATCTCCCGGGCCAGGGGCGGGGCCCAGGTCACCCCTTCCCCGGGCTGGGGCCGGGGAACGAGGGTCCCGGCCTCGAGGCCGTCCAGCGTCCGGAGCAGCAGTTCCGCGCCGAGTTCGGCCAGCCGACCGCCGAGCTGCTCCGCGTTCTCCCGGGGCCCGATCGACACGCGCTCCGCCAGGAGAACGGGCCCCGTGTCGAGCCCCCGGTCCATCCGCATCGTGGTCACCCCGGTCTCCCGGTCCCCGGCGAGGATCGCGTGCTGGACGGGGCTGGCGCCCCGGTGCCGCGGGAGCAGGGAGAAGTGGACGTTGACCGCTCCCAGGGGCGGGGCATCGAGCAGCCTGCCGGGCAGGATCTTCCCGTAGGCGACCACGACGAGCACGCCGGGCGAGAGGTCCAGGATCGCTTCCCGCGGGGAACGCCCGCGGAGGGTCTCGGGCTGGAGAACGGGCCCGAGGCCCCGCTCCAGGGCCAGGGCCTTGACCGGGGACGGCCGGGGACGGCGGGAACGGCCGCGGGGCCGGTCCGGGGCGGTCACCACGCCGGCGACCCGGTGCCGGGACCCGGCCAGGGCCGCGAGGGCCGGGACGGCCCACTGGGGGGTCCCGAAGAAGACGACCCTGAGCCCGTCCCTCACGGGAGCCTCCGGCCGGTTCAGGGGGTCCACTCCCCGCGGCGACGGAGCTTCTCGATCTTCCGCAGGGCCAGGCGGCGCTTGAGGGGACTCATCCGCTCCAGGAACACGATCCCGTCCAGGTGGTCGATCTCGTGACAGACCGCCCGGGCGTAGAACCCTTCCGCCACCTCCTCGACGGGGTTCAGGTCGAGGTCCAGGGCGGCGAAGCGGACCCGCTGCGGGCGGCTGATGACCTCGAAGATCCCGGGGAAGCTGAGGCAGCCTTCCTCCCCCACCTGGGTGCCTTCCTCCTCCAGGATGCGCGGGTTCAGGAAGACCCTCGCCTGCCCCGGTTCCTCCCCGGCCGTCAGGTCGATCACCATCACCCGCCGGCGGTCGGCCACCTGGTTCGCCGCCAGGCCGACCCCCGGCTCGGCGTGCATCGTCTCGATCATGTCCGCCACGAGGGCGCGCAGGTCCTCGTCCACCTCGGTGACCTCGCGGGTCGGTTCGAGGAGAACCGGGTCGGGATAGAGGACGACGGGTCGCACGGCCATCGCTGCCACCTCTCGCTGCGGCGCCTGGTTCCGGCCACGCCGGGACGCTACCACCCGGCCCGGGACCGGTCAAAGCCGCCGCGGCGGGGCGTCCCCCCGGGGGGGCGGTCGTCCTCGGCGGAAGACGGTTCCCCCCGGGCGCGCCCGTCGGTCGATGCCCGTATCCCGGAGCACCCCGGGGGGTTGGCCGCCGCCGGGAGCCTCCCGGAAGACTGGCACGGCGGTTGCATCAGGGAGAGGTGGACCCGGCCGGGGTCCCGGAGGCCGCCCATGACCAACGACCGCCAGCCACGACACCCGGAACGCTCCGCCTTCCTCGCCGGCCTCGCCCTCCTGGCCCTCCTGGCGGGCACGGCGCCCGCACCCGCCGAGGTGGGCCGGGACGCCACCCTGACCCTGGGCGGGTCGGCCACGGCTCCCGGGACCACGGCTCCCGGGACGGAAGCGGGGGTCGCCCCGGAAACGAGTCCGGCGTTCGCCCGGATCCGCTTCGAGGAGGAGGGCGTGCACGTCGTCCGCCACGAGGGGTACGAGGAAGACCTCTCCTTCAACGCGCCCCTCTACCCCGGTGACCGGCTCGAGACCCGGGCCCGGCAGCGTGTCGAAGTCCAGCTTCCCGACGGCACCCTGGTCCGGGTGGACCGGAACACCGTCGTCGAGTTCTATGGCTTCGCCGACCCGTCCCGGCCGGACGACCCGGGGCTTTCCCTCCTGGGCCTCGTCCGGGGGAGCATCCAGGTGGACGTGCCGGATCCCCGGAACGGGCAGGGATTCCGGGTGGACACGCCGGCCGCCTCCGTCTACCCCCTGGAGCCGACCTCCTTCCGCGTCGACGTGCAGCCGGGGGACCGGGTGCGGGTCTCCGTCGAGCGGGGACGGGCGGAGGTGGCGGGGGAACACGGGAGCGTGGTCCTGGTCGGGGGCATGCGCACCCGGGTCACGGCCGGACACTCTCCCCGGCGGCCCTGGTCGTACAACGTGCTCCTGCGGGACGGGTTCGACGCGTGGGTCGCGGCCCGGGACGACGTCTACCGGTTGCGGGCGGCACCGGGGCCCGAGTACCGGGAACTCCCCGAGCCGGTCCGCCCGTACTACGGCGAGCTCTCCCGCTACGGCGAGTGGATCTGGGTCGACGGCTGGGGCTGGTGCTGGCACCCGGACGAGGACCCGGACTGGCGGCCCTACACCCGGGGAAGCTGGGTCCCCGGCCCCTGGGGACCGGTCTGGGTGGGGGCGGAGCCCTGGGGATTCGCCGTCTACCACTACGGCCGCTGGGAGTGGGTCGCCTCCGCCGGGTGGGTCTGGATCCCGGGCAGCGTCTTCGCCCCGGCGTGGGTCACCTGGTACTACGGCCCCCGCTGGGTGGGATGGTGTCCTCTCGGCTGGTACGACGCGCCCGTGCACGTGTCGATCGGGTTCACCTGGGGATGGGGACCCTTCGACGACCATCCCTGGGTCTTCGTCGGCTACAACGACTTCTGGTACGTGGACGCCTGGCACGTCCACGTGCACCACGTGATCGTCGACGACCTCCGCCGCGGCGTCATCTCCCGGCGGGCGATCCTTCCGCCCCGCAGGCACCGCCCGCCGCGGCCCGGTCACCGGCGGCCGCGTCCGGGGGCCCGGCCCCGCCCGGGGCACCCGGGGGATCCGCGCCCGGTGCGGCCGGGGCCGGGTCGCTTCCGCCTCGACCCGGGGACCGTCCTCGCCCGCGCCGAGCGGATCGCCCGGACCCGGCCCGGGATCGCCCGGCCCGTGACCGACGCGGAGCCCCTGCTCCGCCCGGTGCGGAAGCGGGGTTTCCGGGACCCGGAGAGAACCCCGGGGAACCGGCGGCGGCCCGGCCGGACCGCCCCCGCCGGGCGGCAGGGACGCCGGGTCCTGCCCGGCGTCCCCGACGAGGAGCGGCGGGGCAACCGGGGCGCGGCGACCGGGCCGGTCCGGCGGCCGGGACGGGGTGCCGCACCCGGCCGTTCCCCCCGCCGGGACCGGGATCCGGGAGCGCCCCGGCGGCCGGTGCGCCCGCGGCGCCCGGGACAGGATCCCTCCCCCGGCAGGGGGAGCCGCCCGGTGATCCGCTACCGGGTCCTCGGACCGCGTGACGGGGAGCCGGGGCGCAGGGATGGCCGGGGGGGGGCCGCCGCCCCGGCCGCGCCCGGGGAACCCCGTCCCCGGCCGGTCCGGCCCGGTGGTTCCTCCCGGCCGGTCCGGCCCGCCCCGGTGGCCCGTCCCCGGGTGCCCGGCCGGGAGGGCGGGACGGCGGGCCCCGGCGTCCCTTCCCGGGGGGAGCGGGGAGTCCGGCACTTTCTCGGCAACCTGGGAGGAACCGCCGCCGCCGGCACCCGGCCGCCGGGTCCCCGGCGGCGTCCCCCGGCGGGCACGCCCGCGCGTCCGGCGCGGCCGGTCCGTCCCGCGGCACCGCGGAGCCCCCAGGAGGTTCGCCCCCCGGCGCGCAGGTCCACGCGGGTCCCGCGGGTCTCCCCTTCCCGGCCCCCGCAGGCCGCCCCGCGGCGCACCCCCCGGGTCACCCCGCCCTCCCGTTCCCGCCCCCCGCGGGTCGCTCCCCGGCGAACCCCCACCCCGCGGCGGACCCCCCGGGTCACCCCGTCCTCCCGTTCCCGTTCCCGGGGCGGAGGAGCGCCGGCCCGCTCCCGGTCCGGGCACGGGGGCGGGGCGCGCAGATCGCGCCCGCGGAAGCGGTGACCGGCAGGCAGAGGGTCAGGGGGCGGCGAACACGGCGAACCCGCCCACGGCCCGCCGGTACACCTCCCGGTTGACGCGGGACGCGGGACGGGCGATCAGCAGGGCGGCCTCCTCCCGGAGATCCCGGGCCCGGGCGGCGGCACCGGCGAAACGGCTGCCCGCTCCCTCGATCGTCCCCGGTTCCAGGAGCACGGGCACCTCCGCGGCCCGCGCCGGGTCCCACCCCGCCCGGGCCACCAGGCGCAGGGCGGCCAGGTCCGCCTCCCGCTCGATCGCCGGGCCCCATCCGACGAGCAGGGAGAGCAGGAGGGCGTCCCGGACGGTCCGCCGGGGCGCCCCGCGGAGGAAGGACAGGAGGCGGCCCCGCCCCTCGCGCACCGTCCCCGCGAACCGCCGCGCGACGAGCCCCCGCCGTTCGAAGAACACCTCCCGGGCCAGGACGAAGGCGAGCTGGGCCTCGTCCTCGAGCGCCGCGAGCATCCCGAGGGAGCAGACGAACCGCCGGCCCCCGGGCAGCAGGCAGGCCAGGGGCTCGCCCCCGTCCAGGAGGTGGACCCGGGCCGGTTCTTCCCCCGGGGCCAGGCGCTCCAGGACCCCGGCCACGTAGTCCTGCAGCCGCTCCGTCTCGACGGGACGGCCGGTGACCTCGGGCAGCAGGTCCTCGAGCTGTTCGCCGTCCACGAAGGCGGGCGGGTCCCCGCCCTCCACGAGGCAGGGATGGCGATCCTTCCCGCCGGGCGGGGCGGGCCACGCGCACCGGGGGCACGGCTCCAGGCTTCCGCCGTTCCCGTCGGTCGCCTGCCCGCAGGAACGGCAGGCCAGCAGGCCCCCGGGCAGCCCCACCTCCACCGGGACCAGCGAGCCCCGGGTCCCGCAGCGCGGGCAGGCCAGGTCTTCCTGCGCCGGGGCCCGGCGGGAGAGGCCGTCGAGCAGGGTACCGATCAGGGTGGTCATCGGTCCGGAACGTTCCTCCGGGTTTCAATCTGGTCCCCGCCCGCCGCCGCCGCCAGCCCCGGTGCGGGGCGGGAACGGGGAGAGCCCTGCCGCCGCCCGTCCGGGGCGGCTCCGCCCGCCCCGCCCACGCCACCGGGACCCCCGCCCGGGGAGCCCCCCGGCACGGTCGGAATCCCGTCGCCGAACGGCCCGCGCGGGTTGACGAGGGGGGCGGTTCGCGCCTAGAGTTCCGGAATCGTCGCCGGATCCCCATCCGGGCGGCGGTTCCCGTGTGTCCAGGACGGCACGGGCCGGTGCCCCGGGAAGCCCCCGGGGGCGGGTTCCGTGTGACCGGGCCCCGGGCCGCCCCCTCCCCCGTACGCCGGCGCCAGGAGCGAGCAGAAGATGAAGGTCTACGACACGGAAGCCATTCGCAACGTCGCCTTCGTCGGTCACGGCGACTCCGGGAAGACGTCCCTCGTTTCCGCCCTGCTCCATGCCGCAGGGGCGACCGAGAAGCTCGGCTCCGTTCCCGAGGGAACCGCGCCGACCGACTTCGACCCCGAAGAGGTCGAGCGCAAGGTCTCGATGGCGGTCGCCGTGGCCTGGGCCGACTGGAAGGGGAGCAAGCTCAACCTGGTCGACGCCCCCGGCTACACGAACTTCATCGGGGAGGCGGCCGCCGCCCTCCGGGCGGCGGACAGCGCGCTGATCGTCGTCCACGCGCTGGACGGGATCGGCGTGCAGACCGAGAAGATGTGGGAGGACTCGGAGAAGCAGGGCAAGCCGGTCCTCTTCGCCGTCAACCAGCTCGACCGGGACCGGGCCGACTTCGACCAGGTCGTCTCCCTCCTCCAGGAACGCTTCGGGCGGCAGGTGATGCCGATCAGCTTCCCGGTCGTCGAGGATGGCCGCCTGGTCGGTGTCGTGGACCTGGTCGGCGGCCGGGCCCGCCGTCCCGGGGGAGACGGCAGGAACGCCGAGGAGTTCGACGCCCCCGCCGACCTGGCGGACCGGATCGCCTCCGCCCGGGAGCAGCTCGTCGACATGGTGGCGGAGTCCGACGAGGAACTGATGGAGGCCTACCTGGAGGCGGGGGAGCTCACCGCGGAGCAGCTCGAAAAGGGGCTGCGCACCGCGATCGCTTCCCGCTCGATCTTCCCCGTCTTCGCCACCGCGGCCACCGCGATGGTCGGGATCCACTCCCTCCTCGATGGCCTGGCCGGGTACGCCCCGTCTCCGGCCGACATGCCCCCGGCGACGGCGCGGACCCCCGACGGCGAAGAGCAGCAGCTCCCCGCCGACCCGGCGGGCCCGCTGGTGCTCCAGGTCTTCAAGACCTACATCGACCCGTTCGCCGGCAGGATCACGCTCTTCCGCGTGGTCTCGGGGACCCTCAAGGCCGACCAGTCGGCCTGGAACGTGCGCTCGGAGACCCAGGAAAAGATGGCGGGGCTGTCGGCGCCGCGGGGCAAGGGCGGGGACAAGGTCCCCGAGGTCCGGGCGGGTGACATCGCGTTCGTCACCAAGCTCAAGGACACCCGCACGGGGGACACCCTGGTCGGGGACAAGTCCCACCCCCTCGAGATGCCGCCGATCCCCTTCCCCCAGCCCGTGATCGCCTACGCGGTCCACGGCGAGGGGAAGGGCGACGACGAGAAGATCGCCACCGCCCTCCAGCGGCTCGCCGAGGAGGACCCCACGATCCGCCTCGAGCGCGATCCCCGCAGCCACGAGCTGATGCTCGCCGGGCTGGGCATCGACCACGTCCGCACCGTGATGGACAAGATGGCCCGGCGGTTCAACGTCAAGGGAAACCTCCAGAAGCCGAAGATCCCGTACCTCGAGACGATCACCAGGCCGGCCAGGTCGATGTACCGGCACAAGAAGCAGACCGGCGGCGCGGGGCAGTTCGCCGAGGTGCACCTGCGGATCGAGCCGCTCCCCCGGGGCGAGGGGTTCCAGTACGACTCGGAGATCTTCGGCGGCGCGATCTCGCGGAACTTCTGGCCGTCGATCGAGAAGGGAATCCGCCAGGTGATGGAGCAGGGCGTCATCGCCGGCTACCCGATGGTGGACGTCAAGGCGGTGATCTTCGACGGCAAGGAACACCCGGTCGACTCGAAGGACATCGCCTTCCAGATCGCGGGCCGGGAGGTCTTCAAGAAGTGCGTCATGGAGGCCGGCCCGGTCGTCCTCGAGCCGATCATGAAGGTCGTGGTCACGGTGCCCGACGAGTGCATGGGCGATATCCTCGGCGACCTGAACCGCCGGCGCGGCAAGGTGCAGGGCTCGGACAGCCAGGGGGGACGGGCGACGATCCGCGCCCTGGTCCCGATGGCGGAGATGCTGGAGTACTCCGCCACCCTGAAGTCCCTCACCTCGGACCGCGGTTCGTACACGATGGAGCTGGACCACTACGAGAAGGTGCCGCACGAGATCCAGCAGAAGCTGATGGACGCCTGGAAACCCCACGAGAGCGAGGACTGAGCCGTGGGCGGGCGGACGAGGATCGCCCACCTCCCGGAACACGCCGGGCGCGAGGTCACCCTGGGCGGCTGGGTCACCCACCGGCGGTCGAAGGGAAAGATCGCCTTCCTCGTCGTCCGGGACGGAACGGGGATCTGCCAGCTCGTCGCGTCGGTGAAGGACGTCGACGAGGAAACCTTCGCCCGGATGGAGCGGGTGACCCAGGAGAGCGCCGTTCTCGTGCGGGGAACCGTCCGGGAGGACCGGCGCGCTCCCGGCGGTTACGAGGTCCTCGTGCGCGAGCTCCAGGTGGTCGGGCCGGCGGAGGACTACCCGATCTCCCCGAAGGAACACGGGATCGAGTTCCTCCTGGACCACCGGCACCTCTGGCTGCGCCACCGCCGCCCCTGGGCGATCCTCCGGGTCCGCCACGAGATCATCCAGGCCTGCCGTGACTTCTTCTACGACAACGAGTTCGTGCTGATCGACTCCCCGATCCTGACGCCGGCGGCGTGCGAGGGAACGAGCACCCTGTTCGAGACCGACTACTTCGGGGGGAAGGCCTACCTCTCCCAGTCCGGCCAGCTCTACCTGGAGCCGGCGGCGATGGCGTTCGACCGGGTCTACTGCTTCGGGCCCACGTTCCGGGCGGAGAAGTCCAAGACCCGGCGGCACCTGACCGAGTTCTGGATGGTCGAGCCGGAGATGGCGTGGGCCGGGCTGGACGAGGTGATGGAGCTGGCGGAGCGGCTGGTCTCCCGCGTGGTGGAACGGGTCCTCGAGCGGCGGCGGGAGGAGCTGGAGATCCTGGAACGCGACGTCTCCCGGCTCGAGGCGGTGGCGCCTCCCTTCCCGCGCATGTCCTACGACGAGGCCGCCGAGATCCTCCGTCGGCCGGAGAACGTCGCCCGCGCCCGCGAGGCCGGCGCCCCGCCCTTCGAGCCGGGGAACGACCTCGGGGCGATGGACGAGACGATCCTCGGGGAGCTCCATGACCGCCCGCTGATGGTTCACCGCTACCCCGCCGCGGTGAAGGCGTTCTACATGGAGCCGGACCCGGAGAACCCCGACCGGGCCCTCTGCGTGGACGTGATCGCACCGGAGGGGTACGGCGAGATCATCGGCGGCAGCGAGCGGATCCACGACCCGGAGGTCCTCCGGCGGAGGATCGAGGAACACGGGCTGCCGGCCGAGGCGTTCCGCTGGTACATGGACGTGCGCCGTTTCGGCGGCGTCCCCCACGGTGGCTTCGGGATGGGCATCGAGCGCGTCGTCGCCTGGATCTGCGGCACCCGGCACATCCGGGAAACGATCCCCTATCCCCGGACGATCAACCGCATCTACCCGTGACCCGTCCCCGCGGCCGGGTAGCCCTCCAGAACCTCGGCTGCCCGAAGAACCTGGTGGACGGCGAGATCCTGCTCGCCCGCCTCCGGGCGGCGGGGTGGGAGCCGGTGGACGACCCGGAGGAAGCCGACCTGCTCGTGGTCAACACCTGCACCTTCATCGACCCGGCGCGGCGGGAATCGGTCGAAGCGCTTCTCGAGGCGGCGGCATGGAAGGAGGCGCGGCCCGGCCGGCGGCTGGTTGCCGCGGGCTGCATGGTGCAGGCACACGCGGAGGAACTGGCCCGGGAAATCGGCGAGATCGACGCCTTCGTGGGCCTCGACGAGCTCCTCGCGGTGGACCGCAAGCTGGACGGCCCGCGGGACCTGCTCCCTCCGCCGGGCCCGGCCCGGGCGCTCTACGGGGCCGACGTTCCGCGCCTCCGCCGCACGCCCCCCTGGACCGCCTGGGTGAAGATCGCGGAGGGATGCGACCGGGACTGCGCCTTCTGCTCGATCCCCTCGTTCCGCGGCCGCCAGCGGTCCCGGCCCGCCGGGGACATCCTCGCGGAGCTCGCCCGCCTCGCCGGCGAGGGGGTCCGGGAGGCGAACCTGGTCGCCCAGGATTCCACCGGGTGGGGACGCGACCTCGGGGAGGGACTCGACCTGGCCCACCTGGTCCGCGCGATCGCCGCGGCGGACCCGGCACCGCCCTGGATCCGGCTGCACTACCTGTACCCCGGGCGGATCACCCCCGGCCTGCTGGAGGCCCTGGCCGCCGCCGACCGGGTCGTCGAGTACGTCGACCTGCCGCTCCAGCACGCCCACCCCGCCGTGCTGCGCCGCATGGGTCGGCCCGGGACGCCCGCGTCCTTCCGGCGCCAGCTCCGGTCCCTGGGGGAGGCCCTCCCGGATGCCGGCTTCCGGACCGCCTTCATCGTCGGCTTCCCCGGGGAAACGGACGACGAGTTCCGCACCCTGGTCGAGTTCGTCGAGGAGGGATGGTTCGACGTGGTCGGTGTCTTCGAGTACTCCCGGGAGGAAGGAACGCGGGCCGCCCGGCTGCCGGACGACGTGCCCCCCGGCCTGAAGCGGGAGCGGGCGGCCCTGCTCTCCGAGGTGGCGGAAGCGGTCGCCTGGGAACGCAACCGGGGGCGGATCGGGCGGGAACTGGAGGTCCTGCTCGAGGAGTCCGACGGAGAGGAACCCGGCCGTCCGGTGGGAAGGTGGCGGGGCCAGGCACCCGAGGTGGACGGCCGGGTCCTGCTCTCCCCCGCGGACGGTGTTCCCGGTCCCGGGACGATCGTGCGCGCCCGCATCACCGGGATCCGCTCCCCCCACGAACTCGAGGCGGAGGTGGTAGGCTGATCCGCCGGAGGGAGGCACCGTGTCCCCGCTCAAGGTCGTGCTCGCCACCTGGTTCGGCTCCGGCTACGCTCCCGTGGCCTCGGGAACCTTCGGCACGGCGGCGACGGTCCCCCTCGTGCTCGTGCTCTGGTGGGCCGGTTCGCTGCCCCTGCACCTGGCCGCCGCCGCCGGGATCGCCCTGGTCGGAACGTGGGCCGCGTCCGGCGCCGAGGAGCGGTGGGGCCGGAAGGACCCCGGCCAGGTGGTGATCGACGAGACCGCCGGGTACCTGGTCGCCACCGCCGGGCTCTCTCCCGGCCTGCCCGCGCTGCTCGGGTCGTTCTTCCTGTTCCGGCTGATGGACGTGGTGAAACCGTGGCCGGCGCGGCGGCTCGAGGACCTGCCGGGGGGGATCGGCATCATGGCGGACGACCTGGTCGCGGGCCTGTACGCCTGGCTGGCCTGGCAGGCCTGGGTTCACTGGGTTCCCTGGGAGGCCCTCGGCCGGTGATCGTGCGGGAACGGCTCGACGACCTGCGGATCGGGGGCGGGGACGGACCGGTGGTCGCCACCATGGGGAACTTCGACGGCCTCCACCGCGGTCACCGGGAGATCATGAACCGCATCACCCGGCGTGCGGCCGAGACGGGGGGGACGGCCACCGTGATCACGTTTCACCCTCATCCCCTGCGGGTGATCGCTCCCGACCGGGCTCCCCGCCTGCTGCTCACCCGGGACCAGAAGCTCGCCCTGCTCGAGGAGATGGGGGTCGAAGCGGTGCTCGTCATCCCCTTCGACCTCGAGTTCGCCTCCATGCCGGCGGAAGCGTTCGCCCGGGAGATCCTGGTCGACCGGGTCGGGGTGGGCGAGATCCACGTCGGGGAGGACTTCCGCTTCGGCAGGAACCGTGCGGGGGACGTGGAACTGCTGCGGCGCCTGGGCCGGCGGTGGGGATTCGGCACGGAAAGCGTGCCGCCGGTGATGGACGGAGGGGAACGGATCTCCGCCTCGCGGATCCGGCGCGAGCTTTCCCGGGGCCGCGTCGAGGAGGCCCACCGCCTCCTGGGGCGGCCCTTCCAGCTCGTGGGGACGATCGTCCACGGGGAGGGCCGGGGGCGGACGGTGCTCGTGCCCACGGCGAACCTGTCCCCCGAGAACGAGTTCCTGCCGGCGCGGGGAGTCTACTTCACGCGCCTGCGCTGGCGCGGGGGGGACGTTCCCGGGCTGACGAACCTGGGCACGCGGCCGACCTTCGGTGGCCGCCGCATCACCGTGGAGACGTTCCTCCCGGGCTTCGCGGGGGACCTCTACGGGGAGCGTGTCCGGCTCGACTTCCTGCGCCGGCACCGGGAGGAACGGCGTTTCGAGAGCGCCCGGGAGCTGATGGACCAGATCTTCCGCGACCTGGAGGCGTTCGAGGCGTGGAAGTCCGCCCGGGAGGAGGAGGACTAGAGGACCCCCTGGCGGCGCAGTTCCTCCCGGGCCCGTTCCACGATCCGCCGCAGCTCCGCGGGCGACGGTGCGGGACGCGGGGCCCGCTGGCAGGCCTCGATCGTGCGCCGGAGGGTGTCGACCGCCCAGGCGCAGCGGGGACACTCGGCGAGGTGCGCGTCGATCCGGTGCAGGAGGGCCTCGTCCACGTCCCCGTCCAGGTATCCCGACAGGGTCTCCAGCCACTCGAGGCAGTCGCACCCGGAATGCCGCGGATCGTTCATCACCCGGACCCCTTCGCCGCCCGGGGCGGCGCTCCGCCGAGCAGCAGCCTGCGGAGGGCGAGCCGCGCCCGGTGGAGGCGTACCTTGGCGTTCGGAACGCTGATCCCGAGGGCCCGGGCGACCTCCTCGCTGGTGAGGCCCTCGAAATCCCTCAACAGCAGAATGATTCGGTAGGCGGGCGGAAGGTTACGGATCGCCTCCTCCAGCCGTTCCCGGTCCTGCAGCCGCATCGTGCTGGCTTCCGGGTCCGGGGCGTCGGGATCCGGCAGTTCCAGCGGGGCGCCCCCCTCCTCCCGGGGAGCCAGGAGCTCCTCGATGTTCACCTGGCGCGACGGGTCCCGGGGCCCGCGGCGGCTCATCCGGCACTCGTTGGCCACGATGCGCCACAGCCACGCCCGCAGGGCCTCGGGGTCCTGGAGGGTGCGGAGACGGGTGAAGACCTTGATCAGGGTCTCCTGGAGGACGTCCTCCGCGTCCTCCCGGTTGCCGCACATCCGGAGCCCGAAGGAGAAGATCATCGGGCCGAACCGTTCCACGAACCGGTCGAAGGCGTCCGCGTCTCCCCGCCGGACGGCGGCCAGGAGTTCCCGGTCCCGCCGGCGCTCGTCGGGGTCGCGGCGGCCCGGGGAGGCGCGGTTGTCGGGCGGCGGTATCATGTCCCCGGGATCATACAGCGAACCGGTGGCAGCGGCCGGGAGGCACCCGATGTCCGATCTCCGCGACGCCCTGAGGAAGGCCGGGCTCGTCGACGACCGCCGGGCCCGCAAGATCTCCCACGAGGAGAAGGCGCGCCGGAAACGCCTCGGGAAGAAGGAGGCCGAGGAGGAACGGCTCCGCCGGGAGGAGGACCGCCGCGCGCGGGAACGGGCACGGCGGGAAGAGGACCGGCGGCGGGAGGCGGCCCGCCGGGCGGCGGCGGAACGCCGCCAGGCGCTCCTGCAGCTCGCCCGGCTGGTCCGGGACCATGCCCTCGCGTCCGGCGTCCGGGGGAGCCGGCGGTTCCACTTCGTCACCCGGGAGCGGAAGGTCCCGTTCCTCGAGGTTTCCGAGGAAACGGCCCGGGGGCTCGAGCAGGGCCGGATCGCGATCTGCGAGGTGCCGGACGCGGCCGCCGAGGAGTTCGTGCTGGTCGACGCGGCCACCGCCCGCCGGGTGCGGGAGGCCGCCCCGGAGTACGTCCTGTTCTTCCGCGGCTGAGCGCTACTTCGCCTCGATGCGCCAGGGGTTCCCGCCGAACTCCTCGTCGAAGTGGTCCGGCGGGACGCGGTGCTCGTCCGGCTGGCGGTGGTCGTACTCGTGGGAAGCCATCGAGACGAGGATCGTGTCCGGCTCGAGGCTCATCCAGCCGTGGTAGATCCCCGGGGGGACGACGAGCAGCTGCGGCTTGCGGGCGGTGAGGACCACCTTTTCCGTCCGCCGGTACGTCGGGCTGTCTTCCCGCCCGTCCACCAGGCAGAACAGCGCCGACCCGTGGGCGATGTGGAACCAGTCGTGCAGCTCCCGGTGGGCGTGGAACGCGCGAATCGTCATCGGCGCGGGATCGACCACCAGGTAGACCTGCCGGATGCGCTCGACGAAGGGATCCGACTCGTGAATCGCCTCCCACAGCAGGCCACGGGTGTCCACGTGGACCTGGTAGTCGACGAGGGATACCCCGTGGATGTCGCGGGCATGGACGCGGGCTTCCGGAAACGCGCTCATCCGATCCTCCCGGCGGGAACCTTCCCGATCCTTTCCAGGTACTCGGCGAGGGCCTCCCGCCACGGGCGGAGTCGCCGCGGGAGCCGCTCGCTGGCGAGGGCCGACCAGGCGGGGCGGGCGGCGCGCCGGCCGGCCTCGGCGGTGGACTGGGGAGAGAGATCCACCTCCACCCCCGCGGTCTCGAAGGTCGCCCGCGCGAACTCGTACCAGGAGCAGGCCCCCTCGTTGACCACGTGGAAGAGCCCCTCCTCCCCCTCCTCCATCAGGGCGACGATCGCCTCCGCCAGGTCGGCGGTGTACGTGGGGCTCAGGACCTGGTCGTCCACGACCCGCACGGAGCCGCGCGTCTCCGCCAGGTGGAGCATCAGCCGGGGAAAGGTCCACCCCTTGCCGCTGCCCCGGACCCCGTAGAGGCCCGCGGAGCGGACGACGAGGGCCCCGGGCTGGACCTGCCGCACCAGCTCCTCCCCGGCCAGCTTGCTGGTCCCGTAGACGTTCACCGGCGAGGGCGGGTCCGACTCGGTCCACGGCCGCGCCGGCCGCGGGACGCTTCCCCCGTACACGTAGTCGGTGGAAACGAAGCAGGTCCGGGCGCCGGCTTCCGCCGCCGCCCGGGCGACGTTCCGGGCGCCGACGGCGTTGACCTGGAAGGCCCGCTCCGGGTCCAGCTCGCACTGGTCGACCTGGTGGAAGGCCGCCGTGTTCACGACCCAGTCGGGCCGCACCTCCCGCAGCAGCGCGAGCAGCCCGAGGGGGTCGGCGACGTCCACCTCCCCGTGGGTGACCGGGACCGCCCGGTCGCCGAGAACGTCGCAGAGGTCTCCCCCCAGCTGGCCCGCCGCCCCGATGACGACGACCTTCATGCGCCCACCCCCGCGAGGGACTCCATCGGCTTCACCCTGTCGTCCCGGATCCCCTGCTGCTCGAACCAGCGGATGTTGAAGTAGACCGGGTTCTCGGCCGGGTTTTCCCCGTAGAGGCCCTTTTCCAGGTTGTCCCAGATCTCGAGCACCGCCTTCGTGGTTCCCCGCTCGGCACGGAACCCCAGGTCCCGGGCGATCCGCTCGCCCGAGACGTAGTAGCTCCGGTTGCCGTACGAGATGCCGCGGTCGCGGGAAACCTGGACCCGGACCCCCCGGTGTTCCTCCAGGATCTCCGCCACCCAGTGCGCGATCTCCAGCACCCGGTAGTTCTTCCGCAGGACGTTGTACACCTTTCCGCGGACCAGGTCGGGGGGCGAGATCATGCAGTACAGGTAGGCGTCGGCGGCATCCCGCACGTGGAGCAGGGGACGCCAGGCCTCGCCGCTGGAGTGCACGGTCAGCCGGCGGTGCTGCCACGCGTGGAGCGTGAACACGTTGACGACCAGGTCGAACCGCATCCGCGGGGCATGGCCGAAGAGGGTTCCCTTGCGCAGCATCACGGGGCAGAAGAGGGGCTCCTCCGCCGCCAGGTCGAGGAGGCTCAGTTCCGCCATCCGCTTGGTCTTCGAGTAGTTGGCCGTCGGCGCGACCCGCGCGTCCTCGGTCAGGACCTGGACGTCCGGGGACGCCCCCCGGATGTCCGAGTAGTAGATCGAGCAGGACGATGCGTAGACGAACTTCAGCGGGCGGCCGGTGCGGCGGGCCCGCCGCACCGCCAGGCGGCCGAGCTCCCGGGTGACCTGAACGTTCAGTTCCGCGTTCAGGCGCGGCGCGAAATCCGCCGTCGGGTCGTTGGACATGCCGGCCAGGTGGACGATCGCGTCCACGTCCTCCAGCCAGGCCCCGTCCGCCTCGCGGATGTCGGCCTCCACCAGGTCCAGCCGCGGATGCCGCGGGAGGGCGTTCGGAAACCAGAACGTGTCCACGACGCGCACGTCGAATCCCATCGCGAGAAGGTCGGGGACCAGCACGCTCCCCACGTAGCCGCCGCCACCGGTGACCAGGATCATCGGGACTCTCCTTTCCCCCGGGCAGGGAACTCCCGGAAGGTGGTCGGAAGCAAGGGTCATGCCGGGCGGAACCCCGGCCAGGGGGCCGGCGGACGCCGAAATCCCGACACCCCCCCTCCCCCGGGCGCCGGCTTTCCGTCGGCCTCCGCGCCGACCCGGCCGGTCCGGGCTGGCACGAAACCTGCTGTCGATCCCGGCGCGGGGCCGGTGCGCCCCGGGGAGGACGGATGGTCTCCATCGTGATCGCCAGTGCCCGCCGGGGAGACCCCGCCCGGCCACTTCATACCTGGGCCGACCTGATCATGGCGGCCAACTCGGCCACCCTCTACGCCCCGGACTGCGAGCTGGTGGTCGCGTGGAAGGGCCCCTGCCCCCCGGAGGGCCTCCTCCGAATCCGCGGCTGGTCCTGGTGCGCCAGCCGGAGGATGCCCGTTCCTACGGGGAGGCGTACCAGTTCGCCGTGGAGCGGGCGACGGCAGAGGAGATCATCCTGCTGAACGACGACGCGGTTCTCCTGCCGACCACGGTTCCCGTCCTCCTGGAAGACGTGGAGCTCCTGCGGCGCCACCGGCCGCCGGTCCGGCCCGGCTTCGTCGCCTGCCGCTCGAACTTCGCCCCGGGAGCCCAGAACATCCGCTCCCCGAACGGGGGCACGCTCCGGGGCGGCCTGGTCCGCTGGACGACCGAGCAGTCGATCCTCGCGGCCGAGCGCGTTTCACCGATCGCCGCCTGGATCGAGCGCCGGGCCCTGCGGGAGATCGGCGGGTTTCCCCCGATCAACTGGTTCTCCGACGACCTGATGTGCTTCGACCTTTCCCGCCGCGGCTACACCCACTTCGTCAGCCGGGCCTACGTCCACCACGTGGGCATGCGGGCCACGACCGAGGACGGCACGACCCCCCGGGACCTGCTGGAGGAAGGCCTCGCCTGGGTGCGCCGGCACCGGCCCGACTTCCTCGCCGTCCTCGAGGCACGCGCGCGGGCGGACGGGAAGGGGCAGGCACCCGGCGCCGCCGGGAACCCCGCCACCCCTCCGGGCCCCGCGGAACCGGCCACCGCCGGAGATCCTTCCCCCCCGGCCGGCGCGGCGGCCCCCCGGCAGCCGGCCGCGCAGGGGGATCAGCCCTCGAGCCCCGATTCGCCGAAGAAGTTGCCCCGGTACTGACCGGCATCCTCCCCGAACGACAGCACCTGTTCCCGCGTCACGAGGTACGTGGCGTGCTCGCCGTAGACCCGGGAGAAGTCGACCCGGCCCTCGTTCCCGTCCCCGTCCCGGAACAGGAGCTCGGCCAGGTTCTCGCTGGCCGCCGCCTGCAGGGCGGCCCGGCAGACCGGGCAGCGGAATTCCACCCGGTCTCCCTCCTCGAACTCCAGTTCCGGCGCCTTCAGGACCTCGTAGTTGCCGGGCCGGGGATCGAGGAGCACGAGGCCCGTTCGTCCCCGGTTCGTCGCCAGCAGGATGACCTTGACGTTCGGGTTCAGGGTTGCCCGGCACTGGGGGCAGGAGTAGGTCCGCTTCATCGCCGTCCGCTCCTTCCGTCCCGGTCACCGCCGCACCGGCCCGGGGCGGCGTCGCCTGTCGGCCGAGCTACTTCGGCAGCTCGTTCGCCAGGGCCCGGGCGTCCTTCGCCTCGGGGCTGTCCGGGGCCATCTCGACGAACTTTTCGAAATGAACCCGCGCCTCCTTGAGCTTTCCGAGCCCCAGCAGGGCGTACCCGAGCTGGAGGTGGGCCTTGGCGTACTTCGGGTTGATCTCGAGGGCCTTCTCGAAGGCGACCACGGCCCGTTCCCGGTCCGCCTTCGTCAGGTTTTCCCGGTTCATGATCGTGGCGCCGACGTTGTAGTAGAGCTTGTCGGCGTTCTCCGGGTCCTTTTCCGCGACCGCCTTGAAGAGCGCCTCGGCGCCGGCCGCATCCCCCGCGGCCGCCTTGATCTGGGCCATCTCCAGCATCGCCTCGGTATCGTCCGGGATGGCGGCCAGCCACTTCTCGACGGCCTCCTTCACCTTTTGCTGGTTTCCCGCCTCCCGGTACGCCTCGACCAGCAGCTTGTGCACCCGCGCGTCCCCGGGCGACAGCTCGCGCTCCTTCTCGAGGTAGGGAATCGCGAGCTGGAGCTGCCCGGATTCCTGCAACCAGCGGGCCATCCACAGGCGGACTCCCGGACGTTCCGGGTCGATCCGGAGCAGCTTCTGCGCCTCCCGCAGGGCCGACCCGGTGTCCCCGGCCCGGCCGAGAGCCTGGACCCGCTTCCACAGGAGGTCGGCGTCGTCCGGGTGCTCCTCGAGCGCCTTCCCGTACTGCTTCGCGGCCTCGGCGAAGTTCCCCAGGGCCATCGCCTCGTCCCCGAGTTCCGCGGGGGTCATCTTCTTCCGCCGCTTCTCCGCCTGCTCGGCCCGGGCCCGGGCTTCCTTCGCCTGCTGCATCCGGGCCATCTTTTCCTGGTAGTCCCCGATGCGGGCCAGGGTGAACTCGACCGTCGCGTTTCCCCCGCGGTACTGGAGCACCGGCATCCGGTCCTGCTGGCCGGGATAGAGCCCCTCGTAGCTGTCGTCCTGCCAGATCTCGTGGCTCAGCCGCCTCGTCCGGAGGTGGAAACCCCGGATGAACCAGGTGTCGGAATCGATCCCGATGCGGTACCCGTCCTTGACGAACTCCACGCGGGGAAAGACGAAGATCCCCTTCCGGTTCGTCTTCGCGGTCAGGGTCGCGCCGGTCCCGGTGGCCGGCTTGAGCCACACCTTGACGCCGGGCACCGGGTTGCCCTCCTCGTCGTGGACCTTCCCCCAGACGCCGTTCCGGCTTTCCCAGAGCGAGAGGGCACGGGCGGGCAGGCCCGCGGACAGCAGGACGGCGACGGCCACCGTCGCCGCAACCAGGGTCATGACGCGTCGCTTTCCGCGCATCGGCACGACTCTCCTCGGACGGGCAGCGAGGGGGAGAGGGCGTGCGCCCTCCCCCCTCCGGGTCACATCTTCTGGATCATCCCGTCGACCTCGGCGCAGGTCTTCCTGACGGCCTCGATCGAGACCTCGAGCCCCCGCCGCTCGTCCTCGGTCAGGGGGATCTCCAGGACCTTCTCGACGCCGTCCCGGCCGAGGATCGCCGGAACGCCGATGAACAGCCCGGACACCCCGTACTCCCCTTCCAGCAGGGCCGACACCGCCAGGATCTTCTTCTTGTCGAACAGGATGGCCTCCGCCATCTCGAGGGCGGACCAGGCGGGTGACACGAAGGCCGAGCCCGAGCCGAGGAGCTTGACCACCTCGCCCCCCGCCTTCCGGGTGCGGGCCTCCAGCGCCTCGAGGGTCTCCTCGTCGAGGAACTGGGTCACCGGGAGACCCGCGATCCGGCAGGCCGAGCGGATCGGGACCATCGTGTCCCCGTGCCCGCCGAGAACCAGGGCCTCGACGTTCTCCACGGAGACCCCCGCCGCCTCCGCCACGAAGAAGCGGTACCGGGCGGAGTCGAGGACGCCGGCCATCCCGACCAGGCGCCCCCGGGGAGGGGCCAGGATCTGGTTCAGGCGGTAGACGATCGCGTCCAGCGGGTTCGCGATCGAGATCACGATGGCGTCCGGGCAGTACTCCCGGATTCCCGCCCCGACGGCGTTCGTGATCTTGAGGTTCGTCTCGAGCAGTTCCTCCCGGGTGGGAAGCGTCCCGTCCGGCTTCGGCTTCCGCGGAACACCCGCCGTGTTGATCACGAGCCCGGCGCCCGCGAGAACCTCGTAACCCTTCGACCCCTCCATCCGGACGTCGAAACGCATCACCGGGCTGCCCTCGGCGATGTCCAGGCACTTCCCCTTGGCGAGGTCCGGCGGCATGATGTCCACCAGGCCGACCGACCGGGCGAGACGCCGCCGGGCGATCTCCTGGCAGAGGACACCGCCGATCATGCCTCCACCGATGACGCCGATCTTCTCGATCATCGCTGTTCACCTCCGCGGACGGGCCCGGGCAGGGGGCGCCCGCTCCCTCTCGATCCGCCGGGTCCTCCGCGGGAACCCGGCGCACCCCGGGTGGGTTCGTCCCATCATGGGCCGCCCGGACCCGAAGTTCAACATCGCCGGGCCCGCGGGCGGCCGGTGCGCGGCGGGAGCCGCCGGGGGATGAGCCGCCGCCTTCCCGAGGCCGCCGCGGCGGCCGCCTGGCGGGGGATCGGGGGCGTCGCCACCCTCTTCGCCCGCCTCCTGCTCGCCGCCGGGCGGGAGCCGGGACGGGACGACCTGCGGGAGCGCCTCGTCCTGGAAGGCGTTCCCCTGCCCCCGGGAAGCGGACCCCTCGCCTGGTTCCACGGGGCGTCCGTCGGCGAGGTCGCGGCCCTCCATCCCCTGGTGGAGGAACTGCATTCCCGGCGGCCGGACCTCCGGGTCCTGGTCACGGCCCAGACCCGCACCGGGAGGGAACGGGCGCGGGGCCCGGGCCGGGTGGCCCGTCTTGCTCCCCTCGACGCGACCGGGCCGCTGGGCCGTTTCCTGGCAGCGGTCCGACCGGCCCTCCACGTGATCGTCGAGACCGAAATCTGGCCGCGCCGCCTGGCCCTTCTCGCGGAGGCCGGCATCCCCGCGGCCCTGGTCTCCGCCCGGCTCGCACCCGAGCGGGAGGCGCACTACCGCCGGCTGCGGAGCGTCTACGGCCCGGCCCTCGCCCGCTTCCGCCTGGTCGCGCCCGGGAGCGACGCGGACCGGGAGCGGCTGCGCCGGCTCGGCGTCCCGGGGGACCGGCTCGGGCCGACGGGCAACCTGAAGTGGGACGCGGTTCCCCTCCCGGGGGCGGGGGCGGAGGACCGGGCCCGGGATCTTCTCCGGGATCTCGGGCTCGACCCGGGCCGCCCGCTCGTCGTCCTGGCCAGCGTTCACCCGGGCGAAGCGGCCCCGGTCCTGGCCTCCCTCGCGGCCGGCCCCGGGGATCCCGCCTGGCAGGCGGTGGTCGCTCCCCGGCACCCGGAACGGTTCGACCGGGTGGCCGGGGAACTGGCCGCGGCGGGGTTTCCCCCCCACCGGGCGTCCCGGGGACCCGCCCCCGCGGGCACCCGGGTCGTCCTCCTCGACCGGATGGGGGTCCTGCGGGACCTGTTCCCCGCGGCCCGGGGCGCCTTCCTCGGGGGCACCCTGGTCCCGGTCGGCGGGCATTCCCCCCTGGAGGCGGCGGCGGCCGGCTGCCCCGTGGTGGCCGGTCCCCGGGTCCACCACCAGGAGGACCTGGTGCGGGTGCTGGAAGAGGCCGGGGCCCTGGTCCGGGTGCCGGACGGGGGGGAGGCGGGACGGGCCCTGGCCCGCTGGCTGGCGGACGGCGGCGCCCGGGAAACCGCGGGCCGGGCCGCCCGCCGGGCGGTCGCGGAGCGGCGGGGGGTGGCCGCCCGGCTGGCGAACCTCCTCCTGGAGTGGCTGCCGTGACCCCCGGCCCCCCGGTCCCGGGAGCCCGGCGTCCCCTGCCCTGGCTCGCTCCCCTGGGCCGCCTCTGGCTCGCCGCGGCCCGGGGGCGGGGGTGGCTCTACGACGCGGGCATCCTGCGGTCCGAGCACCCGGGGGTCCCGGTGGTCTCGGTGGGGAACCTGGTGGCGGGGGGAACCGGCAAGACCCCGCTGGTGGCGTGGCTGGCGGAAGGGCTCGCGGACCGGGGCCTGCGGGTGGGGGTGGTCTCCCGGGGGCACGGGGGAAAGAGGCCGGTGGAGCCCCTCCTGGTCGGCCGGGACGGGGAGCTCCTGGTGGAACCGGACCTCTCGGGCGACGAGCCCACCCTCCTGGCCGACCGCCCCGGGGTGCACCTGGTGGTGGTCGGGAAGGATCGCCGGGCGGCGGCCCGGGTGGCGGCCCGGGAGGGGGCCCAGGTGATCCTCCTCGACGACGGGTTCCAGCACCGGCGGCTCGCCCGGGACCTGGACCTCGTCCTCCTGGACTGGGCGGATCCCCTCGGCGGAGGCCGCGGCCTGCCCGCCGGGTGGCTCCGCGAGCCTCCCTCCGCCCTGGCCCGGGCGGACGTCCTGGTCCTGACCCGGGCGCCCCGGGATGTCGCCTCCCGGCGGGAACCCCTCCCGGCCCGGGAACTGCCCCCGGCGCTGGCGACCGTCCTCGCCGGGCTTCCCGCGTCCCCTCCCGTCCTCGCGGCGGCGCACGTCCCCACGGGCGTCCGGCTCCCGGGGGGCCGCTGGCGGCCCGCCTCGTGGCTGGCGGGGCACCGCGTCCTGCCGGTGGCGGGGATCGCCCGGCCGGAATCCTTCCTCCTGGTCCTGCGGGAACTGGGGGCTCTTCCCGCCGATCCGCTATGCTGGCCCGACCATCACCGCTTCCGGGAAGCGGATGCCCGGCGGATCAGGGACGCGGCCACGGCGGGAGGGCTGGAGGTGATCACGACGGCAAAGGACGCCCTGCGCTGGCCCCCGGGAGCCCCGGACCCGCTCGTCCTGGAGATCGGGATCCACCTGGGCGCGGGAACCCACCTGCTGGATCGCGTCCTCCGCCTCGTGCGGGGAGGCCGGCCGACGTGAGCGGGCGGCCGGTGCCCGCCTGGCGGAGGCTCGAGGCGGGGCTGCTCCTCCCCCTGGCAGGGGTGCTGCGCCGTCTGCCCGCCGGTGGCCGGGTGGCCGTGGGCGAGCGCCTGGGGCTCCTGGCCCACCGCCTCGACCGGCGCCACCGGGAACTGGCGCGGGAAAACGTGCGGCGGGGCCTGGGGGTGGACGCCCCCGCGGCGGCGGAGATCGTGCGCGGCGTCTTCCGGCACTTCGGGCGGGTGGCGGCGGAGGTCCTTTCCCTGCCCGCCTACGCCCGTCCCGGGGCGGAGCGGCTCTTCGAGGTCGAGGGGCTTCCGTACCTGGAGGCGGCCTGGGCCCGGGGACGGGGGGTCCTCGTCTTCTCCGCCCATTACGGCAACTGGGAGCTGGTCGCCCTGCGGCAGGGCCTGGCCGGGTTCCCGATGGACTTCATCGCCCGCCCGCTGGACAATCCATGGCTGGAACGGGCCTTCGCCCGGTGGCGGGAGACCGCGGGCAACCGGGTGCTGGGCAAGCACGGGGCGCTGCGGAAGGCGCTGCGGACCCTGCGTTCCGGCCGGGGACTGGCGATCCTCGTCGACCAGAACCAGCGGGTGGAACCCCGGGTGTTCGTCGAGTTCCTGGGACGGCCCGCGGCGACCAGTCCCGTGCTCGGGGAACTGGCGGCGCGGCTCGGGGTGCCGGTGGTGCCGGTGACCGGCCGGCCCCTGCCCGGGGGGCGCTACCGGGTGGTGTACGAACCCCCGCTGGCCCCCCCGGGGGGGGACCGGCGGGACGCCGCGCGGGCGCTGACGGTGATGGCGACGCGGAAGATCGAGGCCTGGGTCCGGGAGCGGCCCGAGCTGTGGTTGTGGCTGCACGACCGCTGGAAGACCCGGCCCCGGGAGGGAGAGGAGGTGCTGCGGTGAGGCCGGCTGTCTTCTTCGACCGGGACGGGACGCTCTGCCGGGAGGTGGGATACGTCAACCACCCGTCCCGGCTCGAGCTCGCCCCCGGCGCGGCGGCCGCCCTCCGGCGCGCCGCCGCCGTCGGGTTCGCGACGGTGGTCGTCACGAACCAGGCCGGCGTGGCCCGGGGCTACTTCCCGTGGCACGTGGTCGAGGAGACCCACCGGCGGCTCCGCCGCCTTCTCGCCCGGGAGGACGCCCGGGTGGACGCCATCTACGCGTGCCCCCACCACCCGGACGTCGGCGAACCGGGGTTCCGGCGGGCCTGCGACTGCCGCAAGCCGGCCCCCGGCATGCTCCTCCGGGCCGCCCGGGACCTCGATCTCGACCTCTCCCGGAGTTTCATGGTCGGGGATTCCTTCCGGGACGTGGGCGCGGGCCGCAACGCGGGGGTCCGGGCGACGGTCCTGCTGCGCACCGGGTACGGCCGGGGCGAGCTGCTGTGGAAGGGGCCCCACGCGGAAGCCTGGCCGGACCACGTGGCGGACGACCTGGCGGGGGCCCTCGACTGGATCGAGGCCCGGGCCCGGGAGGACCGCCGATGAGCCGGCAGGCCGGGAAGACCTTTACTCCCCCTCCCCTCGCCCGGTCCCTCGCGCTCCTCGAGGCCCTGGCCCGGGCCCGGGTCACGGTGGTGGGGGACGCCGTGCTCGACCTGTTCGAGATCGGGGAGATCGCCCGGGTCAGCCGGGAGGCGCCGGTGCTGATCCTGGAGCACCGCCGGACGGAACTGGCGCCCGGCGGGGCGGCCAACACCGCGGCCAACCTGGCCGCCCTGGGCGTGCGGACCGGGATCGTCGGGCGCACCGGGGAGGACGAGCACGGCCGGATGCTGCGCGACCTGCTCGAGGAACGGGGCGTCGACGTCACCCACCTGCTCCCGGAAGCCCGCTGGCCGACGCCGGCGAAGGTCCGGATCCTCGCCGGCAGCCCCCACACCGCCAAGCAGCAGGTCGTGCGGATCGACCGGGGAACGCGGGAGCAGGAGCCTTCCCCGTCCACGCGGCGGAGGGTCGCCGCGGCGGCCCGGCGCGCCCGTCGCCGGGGGGACGGGATCGTCCTGGCCGACTACGGGTACGGGCTGGTGGACCCCGCGCTGCCGGGGAGCCTCGGACCCGGGACCGGCCCGGTGACCCTCGACAGCCGGTTCCGGCTCGCGGCCTTCCGGGGGGTCGACGCCGCCACGCCGAACCTCGAGGAACTGGAACGGGCGGCGGGCGCCCGGCTCGAGGACGGCGACCTCGTGGGGATCGCCGCGGCCGGGCGCCGGCTCCGGCGGCGGATCGGTGCGGAGGCCCTCCTGGTCACCCGCGGCAGCGGGGGGATGACCCTCCTGCAGAAGGGCCGGCGTCCGGTCCACGTGCCGGTCTTCGGTTCCGACGAGGTGGCGGACGTGACCGGGGCGGGCGACACGGTGATCGCCACCTTCACCGCCGCCCGGAGCGCCGGGGCCAGCTGGCTCGAGGCCGCGTGGCTGGCGAACGTCGCCGGGGGCCTGGCGGTGATGAAGCGGGGCACCGCGACGGTGACCCGGGAGGAGATCGGGTCCGCCCTCGCGGAATTCCACCGGGAGGAGGGGCTCCGGTGATCCGGGCGCCCGGGGACAAGATCCTGCCGCGGGAGGAGGTCGCCCGGCGGTTGCGGGACGCCGGCGCGGGAGTGATCGTCCTGGCGAACGGCATCTTCGACATCCTGCACGTGGGCCATGCCCGGTACCTGGCAGCCGCCCGCGCGGCGGGAGACCTGCTGGTCGTCGCCCTGAACGACGACCGCTCCGCCCGGGCCCTCAAGGGACCTTCCCGGCCGATCGTGCCCCTGGAGGACCGGATGCGGCTGGTGGCGGCGCTGCGCTCCGTGGACCTGGTGACCTCGTTCCCGGAGACGACCCTGGGGCCGACGCTGCGGCTGCTGCGCCCCCACGTGCACGCCAAGGGAACGGACTACCGCCCGGCGAGCCTCCCCGCCGACGAGCGGGCGGCGCACCGGGAGCTGGGGATCCGGGTGATCACCGTGGGCGACCCGAAGAGCCACGCCACGACCGACATCGTCCGCGAGGTGCGCCGGCGCCTCGGGGAAGCCGGCGGCTGAAGGCCCGCCGGGAGGAAGGCGCGATGGCCATCGAACGCTACGACCTGGTCCTCGTCGGATCCAGTTTCGCCAGCATGTTCTTCCTGCACCGCTGGCTGGAATACCCCGGTCACCGGGACGCCCGGGTCCTGGTCCTCGAGAAGGGGCCCCGCCGGGACCTCGAGTGGCAGCTCGCCCACCGGGGCCGCCTGGAGCAGGATGCCGCGGCCACCTTCGTCAACCGGACCCCGCGCAAGCCCTGGAGCCAGGTGATCGCCCTGGGCGGAGCCTCCAACGCCTGGTTCGGCTGCGCCCCGCGATTCCTCCCCGAGGACTTCCAGCTGCGCACCCGCTACGGGGTCGGCGAGGACTGGCCCCTCGGCTACGACGACCTGGAACCGTACTACTGCCTCGCGGAAGAGCTGATGGCCGTGGCCGGGCCCTCGGACGACAGCCCCTTCCGGCGGTCCCGGCCGTATCCCCAGCCGCCCCACGGGATGTCGCTGCCCGACCGCCTGCTGAAGAAGGCGTACCCGGACCGTTTCTTCGCCCAGCCGGTCGCCCGCCCGACCCGTCCCACCGCCAACCGTCCCGCCTGCTGCGCGGCCGGCGTCTGCAACCTCTGCCCGATCGACGCCAAGTTCACGATCCTGAACGAGATGTCCGGTCTCCTGGCGGACCCCCGGGTCACCCTCCTCCTGGAATCCGCCGTGCAGGCCGTCGACGTGGAGGGGGGGAAAGCGACGGGGGTCCGCTGGGTCGACCGGTCCGGGCGGGAGCATGCGGCCCGGGCCGACCTGGTCGGGCTGGGGGCGAACCCGATCTGGAACCCCCACATCCTGCTCCGGTCCGGCCTGGACGGGCCCCGCGTCGGCCACCGCCTCCACGAACAGGTCTCCGTCACCGCCGACGTCTACCTCGGCGGCATCGACAACTTCCAGGGAACCACCGCGACGACCGGCCACGGGTACATGCTCTACGCGGGGGCCCACCGGGCCCGCTGGGGCGGCGTGATGCTCGAGACCTGGAACGTCCCGGTCCTCCGCATGGAGCGGGGGAAGTGGCGCCAGCGGATGATCATCAAGTGCGTCATCGAGGACCTGCCGAGCGAGGACACGCGGGTCACCGTGCACCGGGACGACCCGACGAAGGCCGAGGTGACCTTCGCCGGCCACTCCGCCTACGCCCTCCGGGCGATGGACTGGGTACGGGAGGTCCTCCCCGGTGTCCTCGAGAAGGCCTTCCCCGTCGACCGGGTGGAGGTTTCCCGGGCGATCAACGCCAGCGAGGGCCACATGATGGGCTCGACGATGATGGGCAACGACCCCGCGACGAGCGTGGTGGACCGGGACTGTGTCCACCACCGGGTGCGGAACCTGCTCGTGCTCGGGGCCAGCGTCTTCCCCACCGGGTCGCCCGCCAACCCGACGCCGACCCTGTGCGCGCTTTCCCTGCGCGCCGCGGACCGCCTCGTCGGGTGGACGGGTTCCCGCCACGGGGGCGGCCGTGGCCGGGCGTGACGGCGGGGACGGGAGGACGGCGATGGAGCGGGACGATCGGCAGGGGCGGAATCTCCCCGGGGGCCTCGCCCGCCGGGACTTTCTCGCGGCGGGAACCCTGGCCGTCCTGGCGGTCGGCGTGCTCGGGGCCCCCGGCTGCGGGCCCGCCGGCGGGCGCGGTGGGGGCCTGTCGGTGGCGGAGGCCCGGCGCAGGGTGGTCGAGTACCTGCGGCTGAAGCTGCCCTGGCTGCGGCACGGGAAGGGAACCCTGGAGCGGTTTGCCGAGGAGTACGTCCGGCACTTCCCGCCCGGAACGAAGCCGGGCGCCGGTCCCAACCTGGTCGCCCGCTACCTGCTCTCCACGGACTTCTTCCCCAACGGGGCAGACGAGTCGCGTCCCCTGGACTACGTCGAGTTCTACGACCCGTACATCAGCCCGTGCTACAACCCCCTCGTCGAGGGCTAGGCAGGCCCGGGATGGCGGGACGGGGACGCGCGTTCCGGGTGCCCGCCCGGCACTGGCCGCCGGCGGTCTCCGCCGTCCTCCTGGTCCTCGTGTCGGCCGGGGCGGGGCGCCTTCCCGCCTGGAGCCGGGACGAGTTCGAGGTGCTCGCCCTGCTGGGGTCGCTTCTCGTCGCCGTCCGCGGGCTGGCCCTCTCGGGGCTCGTCCGCCGGCTGGCCCGCCGGCTGGAGGCCGGGCGCCGCGTTCCCGCGCGCCTGGTGCTCGCCACGTGGCTCCTGTCGATGCTCGTGACGAACGACGTCGCGCTTCTGGCGATCGTTCCCCTGACGCTGGTCCTCCGCCGGAACGACCGTGGCGCCCTCGTCATCCTCGAGGCCCTGGCGGCGAATGCCGGGTCGGCGCTCACCCCGTTCGGCAACCCCCAGAACCTGTTCCTCTTCTGGCGCTACCACCCCGGTGCCGGGGAGTTCCTCGGGACGATCGCCCCGTTCTCCGTGGTGTTTCTCCTCGTCCTGCTCGCCCTGTCGCTCCCGGACCGGGGCCGGGACCTTCCCGCGCCCCTCTCCTCCCCGCCCCGGGCGGCGGCTCGCCGGGCGGCCCTCGGCTGGACGGCGGTGCTCGCCCTGGTCGTCCTGGTCGTCGTGCACCTGCTCCCCCTTCCCCTGCTGGCCCTGGTCCCGGCCGCCGCCCTCTTCCTCGACCCGCGGGCCCTCCGGATCGACGCGGGGCTCCTCCTCGTCTTCACCTGCTTTTTCGGCATCGCCGACGTCCTGGCACCTTCCGCCGCCGGTCTGCTGGCGGGGAGCCGGCATGTCTTCCTCCTGTCCGCCCTCGCCAGCCAGGTCCTGGGCAACGTCCCGGTGGCGGTGCTGTTCGCCGACTTCACGGCGGACTGGCAGGCTCTCCTCTGGGGAGTCTCCGTCGGGGGGTTCGGCACGCTGGTCGCGTCCTTCGCCAACCTGATCGCCTGGCGCCTCTACGTGACCCACCCTTCCACGAGGGACGCCGCGTCGTTCACCCTGCGGATGCACCTGGCGGGAGGTGCCATGTTTCTCCTCGGCCTCGGGCTCCGCTTCCTCCTCGCCGGGTGAGCCGGCCCGCCTTCAGGCCCGCGCGTGGATCTCCTGCAGGGGCAGCCGGCGGAAGGACCGGCCCCGGATCCTGCGGATGGCGGCGACCGCCGCCGTCGCCCCGGAGAGGGTCGTGATCAGCGGCACGTGCCGTTCCAGCGCGACCAGGCGGATCGCCCGTTCGTCGTAGTGGGAGGGAGCGCCGAGGGGGGTGTTGATGACCAGCTGGATCTCGCCGTCCCGCATCCGGTCCACCACGTTCGGACGTCCCTCGTTGACCTTGAAGACCCGCTCCACCGGTACCCCCCGCCGGCGGAGGAACCCGGCTGTCCCCGCCGTGGCGAGGAGCCGGAACCCCATCTCGGCGAGCTGCCGCGCCACCGGCAGCAGGGCCTGCTTGTCCCGGTCATGAACCGAGAGGAAGGCCGTCCCCGCCGTGGGAAGCCGCATGCCGGTGCCGGCCGACGCCTTGGCCAAGGCCTCGCCGAAGTCCTCCCCCGCCCCCATCACCTCGCCGGTCGACTTCATCTCCGGCCCCAGGACCGGGTCCTCCCCGGGGAAACGGGCGAAGGGGAAGACCGGCGCCTTGACGAAGTGCATTCCGCGCGGCAACCGCTCCCGCACTCCCAGCTCCCGCAACCGTTCCCCGAGCATCACCCGCGTCGCGATGCGGGCGAGCGGAATGCCCGTCGCCTTCGCCACGAAGGGCACGGTCCGGGAGGCGCGGGGGTTCACCTCGAGCACGTAGACCCTGCCGTCCTGGATGGCGAACTGGACGTTGAGCAGCCCTCGCACCTCGAGGGCCAGCGCCAGCTTCCGCGTGATCTCCCGGACCTCCTCCTCGTGGCCGCGAACCTCGTCGTGCCAGGGTGGAATGACACAGGCCGAGTCCCCGGAATGAACCCCGGCCTGCTCGATGTGCTGCATGACGGCGCCGATCAGCACGTCCTCCCCGTCGCAGACGGCGTCCACGTCCAGCTCGAAGGCATCCTCGAGGAACCGGTCGAGAAGCACCGGGTGCTCGGGAGAGGCCTCCACGGCCTGCTCCATCATCGCCCCGAGGGACGCCTCGTCCCAGCAGACGAACATCGCGCGGCCCCCGAGCACGTAGCTCGGCCGCACCAGCAGGGGGAAGCCGATCCGGGCCGCGATCTCCCGGGCCTCCGCGAGGCTCCGCGCGGTCCCCCACTCCGGGGCCCGGACACCCAGTTCCCGCAGCAGGGCCCCGAACCGCTCCCGGTCCTCCGCGAGGTCGATCTTCTCCGGGTCCGTCCCGAGGATCGGGACGCCCGCCCGCTTCAGGGGAAGCGCCAGCCGCAGCGGTGTCTGGCCGCCGAACT
>CAZOTT010000025.1:0-24759 GCA_964582785.1 uncultured Acidobacteriota bacterium
GCGGCGATCACAGCCCCCTTCGTGAACGTATAGGTCTCGCCGTCGGCCTCGATCCGGTAGGCCAGGGTGAAGCTGGTGCGGCCGATCCGCTCGCAGCGCAGCCCCACCTCCACCCGCGCCCCCATCCCGATCTCGCGCCGGTAGTCGATCTCGATGCGCGCCACCACGAACGGGATGCCGCGCGGCTCCCCACCCCCCAGGCGCTCCCGCCAGAACGCGGTGCGGGCCACCTCCAGGTACCGGCCCGGCCCCGGCACCCGCCAGAGGGTGGTGTGTCCCCCGGAGACCACCAGGGCGAGGGCCGGGTACGGGAGGTCGGGCGTCTCCAGCCACCCGGAGACCACGTGCCCTTCCAGGTGGTTCACTCCCACCACCGGCAGGCCCCGGGCCCAGGCCAGGGCCTTCGCCGCGGAGACGCCGACCAGCAGCGACCCGATCAGCCCGGGCCCCCGGGTGACGGCGATGCCTCCCACGCCGTCGAGGGAGAGGCCCGCCTCGTCCAGGGCCCGGCGGATCACCGGCCGGATCGCCTCCACGTGGTGCCGGGCGGCGATCTCCGGGACGACCCCCCCGTAGGGCCCGTGGATCTCCACCTGGGAGGCGACGACGGAGGACAGCACCCGCCCCCGCTCGCCGACCAGGGCGGCGGCCGTCTCGTCGCAGGAGGACTCGATGCCGAGGACGATCACGGCGCCTCCCCGCCGACGAACGGGTTCCCCCGGCGCTCCGTGCCGAGGGTCGTACCCGGCCCGTGCCCCGGCAGCACGATCGTCCCGTCCGGCAGCGTGAACAGCCGTTCCCGGATCGAGCGGAGCAGGGTCTCCAGGTCCCCGCCGGGGAAGTCGGTCCTCCCGATCGACCCCTGGAACAGGGTGTCCCCGGAGACGAGGACCGGCCGTCCGTCCACCGTGCCGAACAGGCAGGTTCCCCCCGGCGTGTGTCCCGGCGTGGCGATCGCCCGCAGGACGATCCCGCCGGCGCGCAGTTCGTCCCCGTCGGCGAGGAACCGGTCCGGGGGCGGGGGCGGCTCCACCTCGAGCCCCCAGCGGGCGGCGCTCTCCGCGGCCCGCTCCAGCCAGGGAAGGTCCGCCTCCGGCGCGACGAACGGGGTGCCGGGGAACCGCCGCTTCATCTCGGCCACCCCGCCGACGTGGTCGAAGTGGCCGTGGGTGGCGACGAACGCCACGGGAGTGAGCTCCCGGGCGGCGAGGAAGTCGGTCACCCGGTCCGCTTCCTCCCCGGGGTCGACGACCAGCGCCTTCCCGGAGCCGTCGTCGCCGAGGATCCAGCAGTTCACCTGGAGGGGGCCCACCGGGATTCCTTCGATCATCGCGTCACCGCACCTTGAGGGAGATCAGGCCGACGAGGGCCAGCATCGCCGCCACGATCCAGAAGCGTACGACCAGCTTCGGTTCGCCCACCCCGCGGTGCTCGACCGCGTAGTGGAAGGGCGCGCGCAGCACGAGCCGCCGTCCCAGCCGGTAACCGAGCTTCTCCTGGACCAGCGAGGTGAAGATCTCGAGGACGAAGATCCCGCCGACGATCGGGAAGAGCATCTCCTGCCGGGTGAAGAACGCCATCATGCCCAGCGCCCCGCCGACGGCCAGGGAGCCCGTGTCTCCCATGAACACCTCCGCGGGGTAGGCGTTGAACCAGAGGAACCCGAGCAGCGCCCCCACCAGCGCCCCGCCGAAGACCGCCACCTCCCCCACGCCGGGGATCGGCGGGTACAGGAGGTAGCGGGCCAGGGTGGGCGTGCCGATCACGGCGGCCAGCACGATGTAGACCCCGAGGGCCAGCGTCGACGTCGAGGCGACGAGGCCGTCCTTCCCGTCGGTGATGTTCACCGCGTTGACGATCGCGAACAGGACGAAGACGACGAACGCCCCGTAGAGCCAGGGCCCGGCGTCGAAGAGCGGGTACTTCCAGAACGGCACCTGCACGATCGTCCGCAGCTCCGCCGGCACCGGGTTCGCCCCGCTGACGAAGTACGCGGCGAACGGCACGCAGAAGGCGAGCAGCAGGAGCGTCTTCACCGCCTGCCCGAGGCCGGCGAGGGACGACTTGAACCGCACCTTGAGGAAGTCGTCGAGGAGGCCGACGAGCCCCAGCCAGGCGAAGCCGGCGACCAGCGGGGGCAGGAACGGGCTGTGGAAGTCTCCCCAGAGGAAGAGGGCGGCCAGGGTGGCGAGGTGGATCCCCACGCCCCCGGCGGTCGGCGTGCCCCGCTTGCTGAACTGCTCGATGGAGGCCAGCTCGCCCGAGGTGTCCCGCATCCCGAGCCGGTAGAGCAGGACGATCACCCGGTGGCCGAGCAGGATCGAGAGGGTGAAGGAGGTCGCCATCCCGACCATCGCCCGGAAGGTCAGGTAGTCGAGGAGCCGGAAGAACCCGTAGTCGATCCCCAGGCCGCGCAGGGCCTCCACCAGCAGCCCGATCATTCCTCGGCCTCCAGGGTGCGGACCACCCGCAGGAACCGTTCCCGCAGGACGAACTGGGGCCGGAAGCTGGACGAGGTGATCAGCATCCGCTTCACCAGCCGCCGGACCCGGTCCCGGTCGGCGAGGCGGCCCGCCGCCAGCCCGTCCTGGACCGCGTCGAGCAGCGCCTCCCGGTAGCGCTCGTTGCGGGCCCAGAGAAAGCGCGCGGACAGGGCGTGGAACCCTTCCTCGTCGAGCAGGAAGACCGCGGCGCGCAGGGCCTCCGCCCGGACCTCGAAGTTCTCCCGCCGGCGGTGGAGCCGCGCCAGGATCCCGTCCCGGATCGCCGCCGCCTCCGGGCCGTCCAGCGCCTCGAGTTCCCGCCAGTAGCGCCGGTAGAGGGCGACCGCCTCCCGCCGCACCTCCCAGTAGGAGTCCCGCAGGCCCGCGAGGATCATCCCGGCGAACCAGGGCTGGAACCGGCGGGCCCGGCCGAGGGCCGCGAGGGCGTTCCGCCGCAGGAAACCCCGGAACCGGGGAAACCCGTCCCGCAGGAAGGGGTAGAGGTCCTCCCGCCGCAGGGCGCCGACCAGCTTGATGCCCCGGTTGACCGTCAGCCAGTCGTCCGCCCGGAGGTACTCCTCGACCTTGATGTCGTAGAGCCGGTGGAAGAGGCTCCCGGCGGGCGCCGCGTCGAGGAAGGCGACGAGGGAGTCGAACGTCCGCTGGAACCGGACGAAGGGCGGCTCGTCCACCTGGGGGACCCAGTCGAGTTCCACGCCCTCGAGGACCTCCGCGAGGAACGCGACGATCTCCTCCGGCTTCCAGGTGCGGACCCCTCCCCGGGCGGCCGCCTCCATCTTCTCCCGTTCCTCCGGGCGGGAGAGGAGCCGCTCCAGGCGGGAGAGCAGTTCCTCCGGGTCGACGCGGTCGATCCCGCTCTCCGGGTCCCGCCGTTCGAAGACGACCTCCGCCGCGCCCCGCTCCGCCACGGCGATCGCCCCCAGCTCCTGGTGGTCCCCGGAAAGCCCCCGCTTCGGGACGAGGACCGCCGCCCGCCCGAGGACCCCGAGTTCCGCGAGGGCGCCCGCGCCGGCGCGCGTCACCACCACGTCGGCGGCCCGCTGCCAGAGGGGCAGGTCGTGGAGGTACCCCGCCAGCCGCCATCCGATCGAGCCGTCCGGCCGGCGGCCGACCATCCCGCGGGGATCCCAGCCCTCCCCGAGGGCCCGGGCCAGGCGCCCGGCCGTGTCGGCCACGGCGTCGTAGCCGTTCCCCCGGGCGAGGCCTGCCCCGTGGACGACCAGGACGTCCGGCCGCTTGAGGAGCCGGGGCGCCAGGTCCGCCAGCGCCCGGTTGATCGAGCGGGATCCCATCGAGCCGCCGTAGGCGAGGACGACGAGGGTCCCCGGCGCGATCCCCAGCCGCCGCCGCGCCTCCTCCCGGGACGGCGCGGGATCCAGCAGTTCCCGCCGCACCGGGTAGCCGGCGTGCACGCACCGGTGGCTCCAGATGAAGTACGCGCTCTCCCGGAAGCTCACCGCCACCACGTCGGCCAGCATCGAGGCGGCCTTGTTCAGCAGGCCGGGCACGATGTTCTGCTCGTGGATGACGATCCGCGCCTTCAGCACCGGGCGCAGGAGGAACGCCGCCATCACCACCGGGGCGGAGACCCAGCCCCCGGTGGCGACGACCAGGTGGGGCCGGAAGCGGAGCAGGCGCCAGCAGGCCACGGCAACCCCCGCCCCGATCCGGGCGGCGGCCCGGACCCGGGCGAAGGTGGAACCGCCGAGGATCGGCGCGCTCGGGACGAAGGCGAGGGGAATGCCGCGCCGGGGCACGATCACCTCCTCCGCCCGGCCCCGGACCCCCAGGTAGAGGGCCTCGGCGACCCGGTCCTCCCCCTCGAGGGCCTCGAGGATCGCCAGGGCCGGGTAGACGTGTCCGCCCGTCCCCCCGCCGGTCAGCACGACCCGCAGCCGGCGCGGCCGGGGCTGCCGCCACAGGACGAGGGCGACGAGGCCGTACACCCCGAACGAGAGCAGCCCCGCCCCGAGGAGGGCGAGGGCGTGCTCGGTGAAGCCGGTGGCCCCGGCGAACGCCACTCTCATCGGCCAGAGGACCGCGGCCATCGCTCCCAGGGCCGCGGCCAGCTTGAGGTGGCTCGCGATCAGCCGGCCCGGGAGGACCCGCACCCCGACGCGCCCCAGGCCGAGGAGGAGGATCGTGATCTGGACGTAGAAGGCGATCACCGACGCGAGGGCGATCCCCCCCTGGGCGAGGGGGGTGCGGAACAGGAGCACGTCCCCGGTCACGTTCACCACCGAGGCGGCGATCGCGGCGAGGAGCGGCAGGCGGTTGTCCTCCTGGGCGGCGTAGACCCGGCCGAACAGGACCACGAGCCCCATCGGCAGGATCGCGGGGGCGTAGCAGGTGAAGGCGAGGGTCGTCGCCGCGAGGGAGTCCGCCCCGAACGCCCCCCGCATGTAGAAGACGGCCACCACGTCCCGGGCGAAGACCGCCAGGAACAGCACGACCGGGCCGAGGACGAAGAGGTTGAGGTCGATCCCCAGGTGGACGAGGCGGGTCGTCTCGCCCGGCTCCCGCCGCGCCCGCAGGCGGCTCAGTTCCGGGGCGATGGAACGGCCGATGGCAAGGGCCGCGATCGAGAAGGGCAGGTGGACGATCCGGAACGCGAGGTAGAGGGACGCGATCGCCCCGGGACCGACCAGGGAGCCGACGGCCCGGTCGACCAGGGTGACCGCCTTCGTGAACACGGAAGCGACGAGGATCTTGCTCCCCTCGGAAAGACCCGGCCGGACGCTGGCGGGGGGATCTCCCGGCGCCCGGGCGGGGAGGTCCCGCACGATCCGCCACGCCGCCGGCAACTGGACCGCCAGGAAGGCCGCCCCGCCGGCGATCCACGCCACCGCCAGGGACGCCACCCCCATCCCGTAGCGGAGGTAGAGCACGACCAGGACCGCGATCACCACCGCGTTCTGGGCGGCGGGGGCGAGGGCGTACAGGAGCTGCCGCCGGGAAAAGAGGAGCAGGGCCCCGGCGAAGGTGGCGAGCCCGACCAGGACCAGGTAGGAGACGAGGATCCGGGCGAGGCGGATCGCCTCCGCCGTCCAGGCGGGCGAGAGGCCGGGCCCGATCCAGGGCACCAGCCGCGGGGCGAGCAGCCAGAGCGCGCCGGCGGTGACCGCGAGCCCCGCGGCGGTGACCCCGAGAATCCGCAGCAGGTAGGACCGGGCCTCCGCCCGCCGGCCCTCGGCGACCAGGCGCCGGTACCGGGGGAGGAACGCCCGCTCGAACATCTCCTCGCCGAAGACCCGGCGGAAGAGGTTCGGGACGGTGAAGGCGACGACGAAGGCGTCCAGGTCGGCCGCCGCGCCGAAGAAGGCGGCGGCGAGGATCTCCCGGACGAACCCGAGGAGGCGGGTGGCGAGGGTCCCGGCCGAGAGGAGGACGCCTCCCTTCAGGATCTCCCGCGAGGATCGCTTCATCCGGGCCCCCGTCCGGCGCGCCGCCCCGCGCCGCCCGGATTATTCCACGAATGACCCGGGTGGACCGATGCTGCCGGTCCTCCCGCCGCCACGGCCCGCTTCCCCGGAACACCCGGAGCCCGGGTTCTTCCTCCCGTCCGGGCCCGCCCGGTGACCTGCCCCCGGCCGGGGCTCACAGGAGCACCTGGAGCTCGACCTCTCCGTCCCGGCGCAGCACCTCGGGACCGACGACCTCCCCCCGGCGGGTGACCCGCAGGTCCACCCGGGCCTCGCCGACCCGCAGGTCCCGGATCTCCAGCACCTCGATGCCGTCCGGCAGCCAGGGCCGCTCCAGCCGGACGAGCCCCCGGGCAGCGTGGACCGAGAGCCCGAGGCACGCCTCGACGAGGAAGAAGACGGCGCCGGCGGCCCACGCCTGGGGAGAACAGGCCACCGGGTAGAGGGTCGGGCCCTCCCCGGGCCGCCGGGGAAACCCGCAGAACAGCTCGGGCAACCGCTGGTTCCCCGAGTACCGGGTGACCTCGAGGAGGTCGGCCAGGATCCGGGCCGCCTCCCGCTTGAACCCGTAGCGGGCGAGGCCCCGGGCGACGATCGCCGTGTCGTGGGGCCAGACGGAACCGTCGTGGTAGCTCATCGGGTTGTAGCGGGCCGCCCCCGCGTCCACGGTCCGCACCCCCCAGCCGGAGTACATGCCGGGCGAGAGGAGCGTGTCCCGGGTGCGGCGCGCCTGCTCCCGGGACGCGGTCCCGGTCCAGAGCAGGTGGCCCGCGTTCGACGCGCGGACGAGGCAGGGGCGCTTCTCCCCGTCGAGGGCCAGGGCGAAGGTGCCCAGCTCCTCGCTCCAGAACCGCTGGTGCACGACGCGCTGCAGCGCCACCGCCCGCTCCCGCAGCTCCCGGGACCGGTCCTCGAGCCCGACGGCGGCGGCGAGCCCCGCCGCCTCCTTGAACGCCGCGTGGACGTAGCCCTGGACCTCGACCAGGGCGATCGGGCCCTCCGCGAGCCGTCCGTCCGCGTGGAAGACCGCGTCGTCCGAGTCCTTCCAGCCCTGGTTCCGCAGCCCGGTCGGACTGCGGCGCCGGTACTCGACGAGGCCGTCCCCGTCCGGGTCGCCGGGGCCGGTGATCCAGGCGAGCGCCCGCTCCACGTGGGGCCACGTTTCCGCGAGCAGCTCCCGGTCCCCGGTGCGGCGCCAGGCCGCGCCGGCCAGCAGCACGTAGAGCGGGGTCGCGTCCACCGACCCGTAGTACCGGGCGTAGGGGACCTCCCCGGTGGCGGCCATCTCCCCGTGGCGCATCTCGTGGAGGATCTTTCCCGGCTCGGCGTCGGTCTCCGGGTCGTCCCGGTCCGCCTGGGTCGCCCCGAGGCACCGCAGCACCCCGCGGGCCGGCGCGGGGTCGAAGGAGAGCACCTCGAGGGCGGAGACGAGGCCGTCCCGCCCGAAGACCGTGGAGAACCAGGGCACGCCGGCGTATGGGTAGGGCCCGTACTCCGTGGGCGTCGTCAGCATCAGCAGGTCGGCCCGGGACCGCTCGACCCAGGCGTTGAACTCCTCGTGCGAGGTGACGATCGCCGCCCCCGCGGCGAGTTCTTCCGACCGCCGCTGCGCCAGCGACCGGACCGCCTCCTCCCAGGTTTCCGCCGGGGGACGTTCCCGGTCCCGGGGCGCGAACTCGACCCGGTACTCGAGCTCGACCGGCTGCCGCGGGGCCGGCGTCACGGCGAAGATCGCCTCCCCGGTCGGGGCCTCCTCGCCGGGAAGGGTCCGCAGCCGGTCCGGGGGCCGGGAGAAGCGGACCGTCGCCCGCCGTTCCACCCCGTCGAGGCCCTCGTAGACGAGGACGAGCGTGCGGGGGTCCCGCACGTGGATCCGCGCCCGGCCCCGGCGCTTCCGGGCGAGGCCCCGCACCTCGAAGATGTCCACGAAGTCGGCGCCGACCCGGAGGGCCAGTTCCACCCGCCCCGGGGCGGAGCCGTACGCGGTGAGGCGGACCCGCTCGTGGAACGCTCCCGCCCAGAGCGCCTGCCCGCGGAAGACGTGGACCCGGCGTTCCCGGTCGGCCAGGTCCACCGCGTGGAAGGTGTTGTCCCGGCGCACGGTGGAACTGAGCAGCGCCGGCGCCTCGCCGGCGAGCAGCAGCTCCAGGCGGGAAACCATTCGCGTCCCGCGGTGATAGATCCCCTGCTCGCCGGCGTCGCCCCGCCGGATGTCCCCCCGGGGATCCGCGACGAGGAAGGTGTCTCCCTCCTTCAGGTGCGCGTCCCGGCGGGGGCCGCTGCCGTCCATCGCGCCTCCCCGGTCAGGCGGCGACCGGGCGCACCTGGGGCCGCCGGATCCGGTCGTAGACCCGCAGGTAGTCCGCGGCCATCCGGCCCGCCGTGAACCGCTCCTCGAAGACCCGCCGGATCCGCCGCCGGTCCAGGGTCTCCACCCGGCGCACCGCGTGGGCGGCGGACTCGACGTCCGGCACGACGAAGCCGGTGACGCCGTCGTCGATCACCTCCGGCACCGAGCCCCGGGGGAAGGCGATCACCGGCGTTCCGCAGGCCATCGCCTCGATCATCACCAGCCCGAACGGCTCGGGCCAGTCGATCGGGAACAGCAGGGCCAGGGCTCCCCCGAGGAACTCCTGCTTTTCCGCCTCGCCGATCTCCCCGACGAACTCGACCAGGGGATGGTCGAGCAGGGGCCGGACCACCTCCTCGTGGTAGCGGCGGTCGGCCGGGTCGACCTTGGCGGCGATCTTCAGGGGGATCCCCGCCCGCCGGGCGATGGCGATCGCCAGGTCGGGCCGCTTCTCCGGGCAGATCCGCCCGAGGAAGGCCAGGTACCCGCCGGGACGTTCCTCGAGCCGGTAGAGGTTTTCCGGCAGCCCGTGGTGGATCGTCGCCACCCAGTTCGCCCCGGGCAGGGGCCGGCGCTGGTCGTCGGAGATCGAGACCAGGGGGTGTTCCCGGTACTCCGCGAAGAGGGGCCCCAGCTCGGGCATGTCGAGACGGCCGTGGAGGGTCGAGACCGAGGGCGTCCCGATCCTCCGGGCCCAGGGGAACGCCACGTAGTCCACGTGGAAGTGGACGATGTCGAACTCCCCGGCCCGGCGGGCGACTTCCTCGAGGGCGAGCAGGTGGGGCGCCAGGCCCTGGGTGACCTTCCCCTCGAGCCGGAGCGCCCGGGGCCAGCAGGAGACGAGTTCCGCCGAGGTGTCCGAGTCACCGCTGGCGAACAGCGTCACCTCGTGGCCCCGCCGGACGAGTTCCTCGACGAGGTAGTGGACGATCCGCTCCGTGCCCCCGTAGAGCCGCGGCGGCACGCTCTCGTAGAGGGGAGCGACCTGGGCGATCCGCATGATCCCTCTCCTCCGTTCACGAGTGCGAGCACTCCGCCCCCCCGGGCCGGGGACCCGGCCTCCATCCAGATAAGAACGCCCCCCGGCCCCGGTCAAGACCGCGTGTATCCTTCCGGGGATGGTCTCCTCCGCCCGCCTCCGTCGCCTCGCCTGGGTCGGTCTCTTCTCCGCCGGGGAGGGCCTGCCGTTCGGCATCTTCAAGGACCTGGTGCCGGTCTGGCTCCGGGCCGCGGGGGTCTCCCTCGAGGCGATCGGCGGGCTCTCCGCCCTGGCCGCCCCGTGGTCCCTCAAGGTGTTCTGGGCCCCCCTGGTGGACCGCCTGGGGACCCGGCGCGCCTGGATCCTGGGCTGCCTCGCGGGGGCGGCCGCGGCCCTCGCCCTCGCCGCGGTCACCGGACTCGCCTCGCCCCGGCTCCTCGGGGTTCTCCTCGGGGCCTTCACGGTTCTCGCGGCGACGTCCGACGTGGCGGTGGACGCCTGGACGATCGGGATCGTGCCGGAGGGAGAAGAAGGCCCGGCCAACGCCGTCCGGGTGGCCCTCTACCGGGTGGCGATGCTCCTCGCCGGCGGTTTCGGCGTGGCGGCCGCCGGGGTGGCGGGCTGGCGGCCCGTGCTCCTCGGCCTGGCCCTGCTCCTGGCGGCGATCGCCCTCGCCGCCCTCCTCGCGCCCCCCCTGCCCGGGGAGGCGGCCGGCGGGAAGCGTTCCCCCTTCCTTCCCGGGCTCGCCCGCTGGATGGCCCGTCCCGGCGCGGTGCCCCTCGCCCTGCTCGTCCTGCTCTACAAGTGGCCGGACGCCGCCCTCGGCCCGATGGTGCGGACGTTCTGGGTGGACGCGGGCCTCGGGCTCGGGGAAATCGGGCTCGTGGCGAGTCCCCTCGGGCTTGCCGCCACGATCGCCGGGGCCGGCGTCGGCGGCTGGGTCGTGGCCCGGCTCGGGATCCTCCGGTCCCTGTTCTGGCTCGGGCTCGCCCAGGCGCTCTCGAACCTGGCCTACGCCGGGGCGGCCCTCGCCGGCGGGGGGCGGGCGGTGGTCCTCGCCGCGGCCGGCGTCGAGTCGCTCTGCGGGGGCCTCGGGACCGCCGCGTTCCTCTCCCTGCTGATGCGGACCTGCGAGAAGGAACGGGCGGCGGTGGAGTACGCCCTGCTGACGGCGCTCTTCGCCTCCACCCGGGACCTGACCGGGGCGATCAGCGGGGTGGGAGTCGCGCGGCTCGGCTACGCCGGCTGGTTCGCAGCCACGACCCTGCTCGCGGTCCCGGGCCTCCTCCTCGTCTTCCACCCGGGGCTCGCCGCCCGGGTGGGGGAGCGGTGACCGGCATGGAGACGGTCCGCCAGTTGATCGAGGCGTTCTACGCCCGGGGGTTGTACCCGCCCCTGGCCCGGGCCCTGTCCACGGTGTCCGGGACGGTTCCCTTCTCCCTGGCCGAGTGGGTCTTCGCGGCGATCCCCCTCCTCCTGCTGGCCGCCGCGGTCACCGGGTTCCGGCGGGCCCGGTGGAAGGGACTCCTGCGCCGGCTCGTTCCCGCCGCCCTCGGGACCTGGCTCCTGTTCATGGCGCTCTGGGGACTGAACTACCTGCGGCCGGAGCCGCGCCGCCTGTTCCACCTGGGGCCGCCCCCCCCCGGCCGCGCCGCGGCCCGGCTGGCCGCCGCCGTGGCCCGGCGGCTCGACCGGGTGCGGGCGGGGTGCTCCGAGGACCGGGACGGGGTCGTGGCCCTCCCGGAGGCCGCGGCACCGGCCGGCCGCAGCGGGCGGAGGGTCGTCGCCGCCCTGGACCGGCACGTCCGGCCCCTCGAGGCGATGGCGCTCTGTCGGCTCGGCCTCCCGGTCGTCGCCACCGGCCGGGCGAAGGTCTTTCTCGCCAGCCCCCTGCTCCTCCGCTGGGGCGTCTCCGGGACCTACGGCCCGTTCACCGGCGAGCCGAACCTGGTCTGGCCCGCCCCCCCGGGCCTGCTGCCCTTCGACCTCGCCCACGAGCGGGCCCACCTGGCCGGCCTCGCCTGGGAGGAGGAGGCGTCCTTCGTGGGGCTGCTCGCCTGCTGGCAGAGCCCCCGCCCGGAGGTCCGCTACTCCGGCTGGCTCGCCCTCTGGCTGGAGCTGCGCCTGCCCCCCGCCGGGCTCTCCCCGGCGGTGCGGCGGGACCTGGCCGCGATCCGCGACTTCGTCCGGGCGCACCTGGGACGGGAGGCTCCCTGGGTCCGCCGGGCGTACAGCGGCTACCTCCGGGCCCACGGGGTGCGGGGCGGCGCGCGCAGCTACGGCCGCGTGGCCTCCCTCGCCTTCGCCTGGCTCGACGCCCGCGGGTTCCCCCCGGAGCCGCTGCCCGACCCGGCGGGTTCGCCGGGCGGCCCGGCGGGGGAGAACGCGGGCACGGAGACCGGTAGTTCCCCGAACCCGGCGGCCCCGGAGGGGTCCCCCGGAGGCGCCGCGCCTCAGGGGTCCGGGAACCCGGCGTCCCCTCGCGCGGCTTCCCCGGGATCCTGCTCCCCGTCCCGCGGTTCTCCCGCCGCGTGGGGATCGCCGGGGCCGCCGGCTTCCGCGGGAGCCGGCGTCTCCTCCCGGTCCGCCGGCCCCCCTTCGCCGCCCGCCCGCGGCGGGGCCGACCCTTCCCCCGGGTCTCCCGGGCGGTCCGCCGCGTCCGCCTCCCCCGGCCCGGTCTCTTCCGGGGTCGCCGGCATCTCCTCCCCCCGGCCCGGGTCACCGTTCTCCCCGGGTTCGTCCGCGAGGCCGAGGGCCTCGGCGATCGAGCGGCGCCACGGGGGCCGCAGGACCCCCTTCTCGGTGATGATCGCCGTCACCAGTTCGCCGGGGGTCACGTCGAACGCCGGGTTCCGGACCTTCACCCCCTCCGGGGCGACCCGGACACCCCCGATCGTCGTCACCTCCTCGGGGGGCCGTTCCTCGATCGGGATCGCGTCCCCGTCCGGGCATTCCGGGTCCAGGGTGGACAGGGGGGCGGCGACGTAGAAGGGGATCCCGTGGCGGCGCGCCAGGACCGCCACGGTGTAGGTGCCGATCTTGTTGGCCACGTCCCCGTTCCGGGCGACCCGGTCCGCGCCGACGACGACCAGGTCGATCTCTCCCCGCGCCATCAGGTGCCCGGCCATGTTGTCGGTGACCAGGGTGACCTCGATGCCGTCGTGGAGCAGTTCCCAGGCGGTCAGTCGCGCCCCCTGGAGGAACGGCCGGGTCTCGTCGGCGAACACGTGGACCCGCTTCCCGTCCTCCACGGCGGCCCGGACGACGCCGAGGGCGGTCCCGTAGCCCGCCGTGGCGAGGGCCCCCGCGTTGCAGTGGGTCAGCACCCGGGCCCCGTCCGGCACGAACATCGACCCGTGCCGCCCGATGGAGCGGTTCGCCTCCACGTCCTCCTCGTGGATGCCCCGCGCCTCGGCCAGGAGCCGGTCCGCCACGTCGGGAACCGGCAGACCGTCGGCGAGGGCCCGCTCGGCGACGCCCACCAGCCGCCGCACCGCCCAGGCCAGGTTGACGGCGGTGGGACGGGCCGCCTCGAGGGCGCGAGCCGCCCCCCGCACGTGCTCGAGGAACGCCGCCGGGTCCGCCGCCGTCTCCGCCGCCCGGGCGGCCTCCGCCGCCAGCCCCCACGCGGCGGTGACGCCGATCGCCGGGGCGCCCCGGACGACCATGCGGGCGATCGCCTCCACGACCTCCGGCAGGCTGGCGCACCGGACCCACGCCTCCTCCGCCGGCAGCCGCCGCTGGTCCAGCAGGACGACCACCCCCTCCTCGAAGCGGACCGGCTCGAGGCCCGTCATTCCAGCTCTCCCTCGGCGACGACGTTCCCCTCGGGATCCTCGATGCGGTAGAAGTGCCGGATCACGGGACCGGTGGTCATCGCGGAGACGGAGCAGTAGGTGTCCCGCGAGAGCCGCATCGCCTGGAGGACCGCCTTTTCCGGGACTTCCGGCCCGCGGACCGTGAACCGGATGTCCACGGTCTCGTAGATCCGGGGGTGCTTCCCTTCCTTCCGCTTCCCCGCGACGTGGACCTCGAAGGCATCCACCTGGATCCGCTTCCGCCGCAGGATGTAGACGACGTCCATCCCGGTGCAGCCGGCCAGGGACACGAGCCAGAGGGCCATCGGCGGCGGCCCTTTCCCCGGCCCCTCGGCGCTGTGATCGATGAACATCCGGTGGCCGCCGACCTCCACCTCGAAGGCCAGGTCACCCTGCCAGGTGAGAGTCGCTTCCGGCATCCGCTTCTCCTTCCGTCGGGTGGCGAGAAACCCCTTCCCGCGGGGGTGGCCATGATAGCGGGGATCCCCGGGCCGGCGCGAAGCGCGGTCTCCCGCCGGGGAGGGCCGGGCCGCGTCCCGCGGGGCCGGCTTGCCGCGGCCCCCGGCGGGGACCTAGGTTCCGTCCCGGGAGAACGAATGCGAAGAAAGGCGAAACGTCCGAGGATGCCGCGGAGGGCGTGGCTGCCGGTGGGCCCGAGCCTCGGCAGCCCCCTCCTGACCCTGTGCGTGATCGCCCGGGACGAGGAGGAACGCCTCGAGGCGTGCCTCGCCTCGGCGGCCCGGGTGGTGGACGACATCGTCGTCGTGGACACCGGGTCCACGGACCGGACGCGGGAGATCGCCCGGAACCTGGGCGCCCGGGTCCTCGAGGTCCCCTGGCGGGAGAACTTCTCCGCCCCGCGCAACGCCGGGCTCGACGCGGCGCGGGGCCGGTGGGTCCTGTTCCTGGACGCGGACGAGCGGCTCGACCCGGTCCAGGGCCAGGAACTCAAGCGCCGGCTCCTGCGCGCCGAGGTCCCCGCCTTCACCGTGGAGATCGTGAGCCCCCTGGGCAGCGGCGAGGAGGAGGTCGCCCACGTCACCCGCCTCGTCCGGTCCCTGCACGGGATCCGGTTCGAGGGGCGGATCCACGAGTCGGTGCTCCCCTCCGTCTGCCGCCTCCTCGGCGTCGACACCTGGACCCCTCCCCGCTCCGGGCTGCGCATCCACCACGAGGGCTACCTGCCCGAGGTCCGGGCCGCCCGGGCCAAGCACGAGCGGAACCGGCGGCTGCTGCTGGCGGAGATCGAGTCCCGTCCCGGGGAACCGGGGCCGCGGTTCCTCTACGCCCGGGAGAACACCCCCCGGGCGGGGGCCGATCTCCTGGACCTGCCCGGCGCCCGCCGTTCCCGCGACATCCTGGAGCCGGCCGTCCGGGTGCTGGCCGGACTCCCGGCCCGGGGGATCACCGATCCCGCCCTGTTCCTGGCCTCCCGGCTGCACCTCGTGACCGGGGACCCGGACCGGGCCGCGGGGCTGGCCCGGGAGCACCTGCGGCTCGTCGGCCGGACCGCCCGCTGGTGCTGGGCCGCCGGCGAACGGGAGCTGCTGCGGGGTGACCCCCGCCGGGCCGCGGCCCTGTTCCGCGAGGCCCGCACCGCCCCCGAGGGCTCCGAGAACCTCCCCGCGGAGGGCTGGATCCGCCACGGCGGCAGCCTGGTCCGGGAAGCCCTGGCCCTGTACCTGGCCGGCAGGCCCGGGGAAGCGGCGTCCCTCCTCGCGCGGGTCCGACCCGGGGTGGAGCCGCTGCTCGTGCGCGCCTTCGTCCGGGCGTCCCGGGAAGGTCCGGCGGCCGCCGTTCCCGTCCTCGGGGAAGCGGTCTCCGCCGCGCCCGCCGATCCGCGGTGCTGGTGGGCCCTTTCCGCCGCGCTGGCGCTGGCCGGGGACCGGGAGCGCGCGGCGGACGCCGCGGCCACGGCCCGGCGGGCCGCCCCCGGCTGGGCTGCGGTGCCGGAGCAGGGCCCGGTCGACCCGGCCCGGGCCCCCGCGGGACTCCTAGCCGCCCTCGCGCGCCTGGCCGCCCCGGCCCCGGCCCTCGCCGGCTGACCGGCGGGTGCGGGCGGCGGTCCCCCCGGGGACGACGCGCGCGGCGCTTCCGGCGGCCGCCCGCCGGACCGCGTATCCTTTCGGCCCGGCCAGTCCGGCACGGAAGGAGGAACCGATGCGCCGCACCACCCTGCTCGCCTGCCTGCTCGCCCTCGCGACCGGGCTCCTGCCCGCCCTCGCCGCCGGCAGCCGTCCGCCCCGGCGGGACCACGCCGTCTACGTCCCGAAGCAGAAGTTCCCGGTCCTCGAGGAAATGAAGAAACGGGACGAGGAACAGCGGAAGAAGGAGCAGGAGGAGACGAAGCGGATCCTGGACGAGCTGAAGAAGAAGGACGAGGAGAAGAAGAAGCACGCCACCGAGCTCCGCTTCGACCTGGACGGGATCGAGATCCCCGCGGGCCCCGACGCCTTCCACCGGGCCTGGCACTTCCCGCCCACGCCCCAGTACCGCACCGGCACCTGCTGGGCCTTCTCCACGACCTCGTTCTTCGAGTCGGAGATCAGGCGCCTCCACGGGCGGGAGGTGAAGCTCTCGGAGATGTGGACCGCCTACTGGGAGTACGTGGAAAAGGCCCGGGGCTGGATCCGCTACCGGGGGAAGATGTCCTTCGGGGAGGGCTCGGAGGGGAACGCGGTGATGCGGATCTGGACGAAGTACGGCGTCGTCCCCCGCGCCGCCTACGAGGGGGTCCTGGCGGAGGACGGCCGCTTCGACCACGCCCGCCTCTACGAGGACCTGCGGGCGTTCCTCGAGTGGTGCCGCGACCGGAACTTCTGGGACGAGAAGGTGATCATCGCCACGGTGCGGGCGATGCTCGACCGGACGATGGGACGGCCGCCCGAGAGCTTCACCTGGCAGGGACGGACGTACACGCCGCGGACGTTCTTCGAGGAGGTGGTGGAGCTGAACCCGGACGACTACGTGACCCTGATGTCGACGATGAAGGTCCCGTTCTGGACCCACGCGGAGTTCGAGGTGCCGGACAACTGGTGGCACGACACGAACTACGTGAACGTTCCCCTCGACACCTGGTTCGGCGTGATCCGGAACGCGATCGAGCACGGGTACACGATGGTCATCGGGGGCGACGTCTCCGAGCCCGGGCTGTGGGGGGCCCACGACATCGCGATCGTGCCCACGTTCGACATCCCCGGGGACTACATCGACCAGGACGCCCGCGAGTTCCGCATCGCCAACGGGACGACCGGGGACGACCACGGGATCCACCTGGTCGGCTGGACCCGCACGAAGGACGGGCACGAGTGGTTCCTGATCAAGGACTCGAACCGCTCCTCCCGCCTGGGGAAGTACAAGGGCTACTACATGTACCGGGACGACTACGTCCGCCTCAAGATGCTCACCTTCACGGTCCACCGGGACATGGCGCGGAAGGTCCTGGAAAAGGTCGCCGAGACGGAGGGGGCGAAGAAGGGGGACTGACGCCCCCGGAAATGCCGGCCCGTGGGGAAGGGACGGGAGGCCGGGCCGGGCTTCCCCGTTCCGCCCACCGTCCGGGAAGCCCGGCGGGAGCGCGGTGGTCCCGGGGGCCGGGCCGGAGACGGTCCCCGGTCAGGAAACGGGTTGCGGGCTCCCGCTGCGGCGGGAGCCCATTTCTTCCAGGACGCGGAACAGTTCCGCCGGCCGGAACGGCTTCGAGAGGTAGGCGTCCGCCCCCGCGGCGAGGCAGGCGTCCCGGTCCTCCTGCATCGCGTGGGCGGTGAGGGCGACGATCGGCACCGGGTCCACCCCCAGTTCCCGCTCCCGCTCCCGGATGCGGCGGGTCGCCTCGAGCCCGTCCATCTCGGGCATCTGGATGTCCATCAGGATCACGTCGAAACGCCCCGGGGCGAACGCGGCCAGCGCCTCCCGCCCGTTGCCCGCCGTCGTCGCCCGGTGCCCCCAGCGCTCCAGCATCCGCAGGGCCAGCTTCCGGTTGACCGGGTGATCTTCCACCAGCAGGACCGAGAGGGGTCGCTCCGGCACGAGCCCGTCGACCCGCGGGGGCGGGCTCACCTGCGCCGTCTGCTCCTCCTCGGCTACCGATTCCGCCACCTCGAGCCGGACGGTGAACTCGAACGTGCTGCCCCGCCCCGGCTCGCTGCTCACCCACATGTCCCCGTCCATCAGCTGGACGAGCCGGGAGGAGATCGCGAGCCCGAGGCCGGTCCCCCCGAACTTCCGGGCCGCGGAGCTGTCCGCCTGCTCGAAGGCGGCGAAGATCTTCCCCAGCATCTCGCGCTCGATCCCGATCCCGGTGTCCTCCACCTCGAAGTGGACGAGCACGCCGCTCCCGTCCATCCCGTCGGAGCTCACCCGCAGTTCCACCGACCCGGCCTCGGTGAACTTGACCGCGTTGCCCAGCAGGTTGACGAGCACCTGCCGGATCCGCACGTCGTCCCCCACCAGCCGCGGGGGAAGGGCGGGATCGACGTGGGCCCGCAGTTCGAGTCCCTTCTCCCGGGCGCGGAACACGAAGGGCCGCAGGCAGCCCTCCACCAGTTCCCGCAGGTCGAAGGGACCGGGAACCAGCTCCATCTTGCCCGCCTCGATCTTCGACAGGTCGAGGATGTCTTTGATCAACTGGAGCAGGGTCTCCGCCGAGTGACGGACGGTCTCGAGGTAGTCCCGCTGCTCGTCGTCCAGGTCGGTGGAGAGGGCGAGTTCCGTCATGCCGAGAATGCCGTTCATCGGCGTGCGGATCTCGTGGCTCATGTTGGCCAGGAACTCGCTCTTCGCCCGGCTCGCCTGCTCGGCCGCGTCCTTCGCCTGCTGCAGCTCCCTCGTGCGTTCCTCGACCCGCTCCTCGAGCTCGTCGTGGGCCTGCTGGAGCAGCCGGTCCCGCTGCTCGATCCGGTCGAGCATCTGGTTGAACGCCTGGCCGAGGACGCCGATCTCGTCCCGGCCGTCCACGTCCACCCGGACCGAGTAGTCGCGCTCCTCCGCCACCCGCCCGGCGACGCCGGCCAGGGCGAGAATCGGGCGGGCCAGCCCCCGGAGCAGGGGAATCGCCAGGAGCAGGGCCGCCAGCCAGGCGAGGACCAGGACCACCGCCAGGAGCCCGACGTCCCGCAGGATCGCCGGCCAGAGGTCCAGGTGGGCGTGGATGACGACGGCCCCCAGGCGTTCCCCGTGGAACATCACGGGGCGGGTCACCGTCAGCCGGGAAAACCCGTACCAGTGGATCTCCTCCCCGGCCCGGGCCTCGTCGTCCGGGTGGCTCCCGTCCCGTTCCCAGCGGGCGAACTCCTCCCCCTCCCGGCCGAGGACGACCGCCGCACGGATCCGGGGGATCGCCGCCAGGGCCCGGATCGTCTCCTGCGCCGCCTCCGGGTCGTCGAAGGCGAGGGCGGCGGTCACGTTCACGGCAACCAGGTCCCCGATCGAAACGAGCTGCCGGGACGCCCGGTCCCGGTAGACCGTCACCTGGTGGGCGAGCTGGGCCGCGGAAGCCAGGAGCAGCGCCACGCTGGTCACCCCGAGCACGAGCAGCAGCAGCTTCGCCCGCAGGGAAAGGTCCCGGAACCGGCTCATCGGGTCCCCCTCCCCCGCGCCGACGCCGGGCGCGGCCGGGACAGGCTGAGCAGGCGGGAGCTGACCCGGAACCCCCGCCGGGAGGCCTCCCGCTCGTCGATGGAGAAGCGGAACCGGCTGCCGACCCGGTACAGCTCGATGATCCCTCCCCGCCCGGCAAACCCCTCGATCCCGGAGACCGTCAGGACGGGGCGCTGCCCGAGGAACTCGAGGACCTTCCCCAGCCTGCCCTCCCATCCCTCTCCGATCCACAGGAGGTGGGCCCCCTCGATCTCCTCGAGGTTCCGCGCGTCCCGGACCTCGACCGGGTGCCCGCGCAGCTCCCTGCCCTCAAGACCCGCCCGGAGGGCCCGGGCCAGCCCGGGATCGCCGAGAACGGCGATGACGAACGGCTCCCGGTCCCGGGGGCCGGCGTCCGCCGGCCATTCCACGAACCGGGCGAAGTTGTAGAGGAACCCGGCCCGGAGCTCCACCTCGGACAGGCGCTGCCCGCTCGCCGGCAGGACCGCCGCGAGAACGCCGGCCAGCACGGCGGCCACGAGGAGCAGTTCCGCTCCCCTGCCGCCGTCCCCGGCGCGGCCCCGCCGCGCGCGATGTTTCAGAAGCGCCACGTCCAGCGACTCACGAGCGCGGGCTCCACCCACGCCGGTTCCGGTTCGATGGTGTCGATCGCGTAGCGGAACTCGAGATGCCTCCCGAGAGCGTTGCGCAGGGCGAGGCTCCACTCCCGGTCACGGGCCGGGCTGCGCCAGCCGATCCGCAGGTCCACCCGGGTCCAGCTCGCCACCGGCCCGGTGGCCAGCCGGTCCGTCCAGTGAACGCTTCCGTCCGCCTCCCACCCCCCGCGGAGGTCGAGGCTCGCCCCCAGGTGGAGCTGGTGGCGGGGGTTGACCCCCAGGTACATCCCCCGCTCGTAGGCCGCCTCGTCGGGATCGTCGTAGGGAGAATCGATGATCCCGCCCTCGGTCCACGACCACCAGGCCTCCAGCCGCAGGTTCTCGCGGGGGGTCCAGCGGGCCAGCACGTCCAGTCCCCTGAACCGCAGCCGCGACTCGTTGGCGTAGGTGGCGGTGACCTCCACGTGCGGCGCGGGCGGCGGGACGACCCGGGGGCCGGAAGAAACGAACGAGGTGACGCCCCGGTACTTGTTCCAGTAGCCGGAGACATCCAGGCTGAAGTTCTTCCGCGGCGACCAGCGGAAACCGACTTCGTGGGCCACCTGGTGCTCGGACCGCACCGCGGGCGTCCCGTGGAGCCGGTAGACCACGGGGACCACTCCCCCGCCGGGCGCCGGTTCCAGGGTAATCGTGACCAGCCAGTCGATGGACCGCTCCATCCAGGTCGGGGTCCGGGCCGAGCGGGACACCGCCGCCCAGGCCATGAAATCCGGATTGAAGCGCCAGCGAAGACGAGCCTGCGGCTCGAACTCCGCTCCGCTGGCGGAGGTGTACTCCAGCTTCGCCCCGAGCACGAGGTTCGCGTGGCCGGGTCCGAGCCGGACGTCGTCCTGCACGTAGCCGCTGTAGATCTGGTCGCTGTGGTCCGCCGGCCGGAACTCGTAGATCCCGGGAACGCCCCGCGTGCGGTACGAGTTGTTCCGCGCGCCGAGGCCCCAGAACCACCGGCGGCTCCCGGTGCGCGGGCCGGCGTACTCCAGCAGGCGGTCCACCGTGCTCCGCCGGACGTATCCCGCGCCCGACTCCCCCTCTCCCCGCTGGATCCAGGCCCTGCCGCTCCACCGCCCCCCGGCCCGATCCTTCTTCTCCCAGGAGAGGATCCCCCAGTCCACGCCGGAGTCGAACCCGGCGACCATGGACTCGCTGAACGGCCACCGGGCGACCGGCTGCATGGCGCGGACGTTGCGGTCATGGTCCTGGTGATGCACCTGGAGGGACCAGCCATCCCCGGACCGTCCCCGCCAGTCCAACCGGCTCTCGACGAACCCTCCCGACCACTCGTCGCGGGAAGGCCGGCCGTCCGCCAGGACAAGATCGTCGTTCCGGAATCCCCGGGCGGTGATCCGCCACCAGGCGCGGTCCCCCAGTGTTCCGCCCCGGCGCACGACGACGCCGAGCGTCTCCTCGTTCCCCGCGTGGAACCGCACCAGCGTGCCCGGCGTGTCCTCCGCCTTCTTCGTGATCACGTTGATCACGCCGTTGACCGCGTTCGTTCCCCAGAGGGTCGCGCCCGGGCCCCGGATCACCTCGATCCGCTCGATGTCCGCGAGGGCGAGGTCCTGGTCCTCCCACAGGACCGTCCCGTAGACCGGCGAGTAGACGGACCGGCCGTCGATCAGCATGAGGAACTTGTTCGCCATCTTGTAGCGGAAGCCCGGGCGGAGATCTCCCAGGTGTGGCTCCCGGTGCGGGAAACCTCGAGGCCGGGGACCATCCGCAGCAGCTCCGGCAGGGACGTCGCCCCCGATCGCCGGATGTCCTCGGCCGTGATCACGTAGATCGCCGCCGGGGTGTCCTCCAGCCGTTCCGCCTTCTTGGAGACCGAGGTGACCTCGGTCCGCATCAGCTCCTCGAGGCTGAACGAGGTGAAGTCCCGCCCGGCCGGCTCCCCGGCCCGCGCGGGGACGAGGGTGAGCGCGACGGCCAGCAGCGCGAGCGCCGGCGCCCCCCCCGCTCGCCCGCTTCGTGGGTTCATGGCAGGTCCCCCCGACGTTCTCCCCCTCCCCACGGCCGGCCCGACCGGCTCATCGGCCCCCGGGGCCCGACCTGAAGCTGCCCGGAGCCTCCCGGGAAGGGCCGACCGGCCACCGATCACGGCCCTCATCTTCAGAACCTCCACGTCCAGCGGCCGACGAGGGCCGGTTCGACGCAGGCCGGGTCCGGTTCCATGCCGTCGAGGGAGTAGCGGAACTCGAGGTGCCTCCCGAGGGCGCTGCGCAGGGCCAGGCTCCATTCCCGGTCGCGGGTCGGACTGTGCCACCCCACCCGCAGGTCGAGCCGGAACCAGCTCGGCACGGTGCCGGTCTCCAGCCAGTCCGTCCAGTGGAGGTTGCCGTCGAGTTCCCACCCCCCCGGCAGGTCGAGGCTGGCCCGGAGGTGGACCTGGTGGCGGGGGTTCACGCCGAGGTACATGGCCCGTTCCATGGCCACCGTGTCCGGCTCGAGGTAGGGAGAGGCAAGAATCTTCCCGTCGATCCACGACCACCAGGCCTCGAGCAGCAGGCGGTCCCGGACCCGCCAGCGGGCCGTCACGTCCACCCCCTGGAAGCGCACCCGGGACCGGTTCGCGAAGCGGGCGGTGATCTCGCCGTGGGGCACCGGGGCCGCCGAGAACACCGGGGCCCCGATGTCGAAGGAACTCAGCCCCCGGTACCGGTTCAGGTAGCCGGAGACGTCGAGGCTGAACCGGGATCCCGGCGTCCAGCGGAAACCGAGCTCGTGGGCGACCTGGTGCTCGGCCCGGAACCGGTGCGACCCCTCCAGGTAGTAGACGACAGGAAGGGTCCCGACCCCCGGAACCTCGGTCATCCAGACGTTGACGATCCAGGAGATGTCCCGCTCCATCCAGCTCGGCGTGCGGGCCGCCCGGGAGACCGCGGCCCACGCCATCCACGAGGGGGACCACCGCCACCACGCCCGGACCTGGGGCTGGATCTCGACGCCGCTCGCCGACGCGTACTCCACCTTGGTTCCCAGCACCAGGTGGGACCGCCCCCCGCCGAGGGAGACGTCGTCCTGCAGGTAGCCGCTGAAGACCTGGTCGCTCCGGCTCGCGGGTTCGTAGGCCACGGCCATCGTCGGCCGGGAGAAGTGGTAGCCGGTGTCCCGCGCTCCCAGGCCCCAGAACCACTGGTGCCGGCCGCCGGCCGGGCCAGCGTACTCCAGGAGGCCGTCGACCGTCGTCCGCTCCAGGCTGGCGCCGCCACCCGCCCCCCGGCCGTGGTCGATCCAGGCCCGGCCGGTCCACCGGCCGCCGCCCCGGGAGGGACGGGTCCACGACGCGACGGCCCAGGTCTTCGTCGCGTCGAACCCCGTGGCGACCGGCGTCGAGAAGGGGTAGTCGAGGGACAGGGAGAGGGTCCGCACGTTCCGGTCGTGCTCCTGGTGGTGGGCCTGGACGGACCAGCGCCCGCCGTTCCGGCCGTCCCAGTCGATCCGCCCCTCCACCAGCCCTCCCGACCAGCCGTCCCGGGCCGGCTCCCCGTTCTCCAGCACCGCCCCGTCGTTCCGGAACCCCTGGACCGTCAGGCGCCACCAGGCAGCCCGGCCCAGGGTGCCGCCCCGCCGGAACAGAGCCCCCAGCCGGTCCTCGTTGCCGGCGTGGAAACGGACCAGGGTCCCCTGGGTGTCCACCGCCGGTTTCGTCACGACGTTGATCACGCCGTTGACCGCGTTGGTTCCCCACAGGGTGGCTCCCGGCCCGCGGATCACCTCGATCCGCTGGATGTTCTCGAGGGGAACGTCCTGGTCCTCCCAGATCACCGTGCCGTAGACGGGCGAGTAGACCGCCCGGCCGTCCACCAGCACGAGGAACTTGTTCGCCATCCGGTAGCGGAACCCGCGGGCCGAGATCTCCCAGGTGTGGCTCCCGGTGCGGGCCACCTCGAGACCCGGCACCATCCGCAGCACCTCGGGGAGCGAGGTGGCCCCGGACCGCCGGATCTCCTCCGCGGTGATCACGTAGACCGCGGCCGGCGCATCGAGCAGGCGCTCGGACTTCTTCGAGACCGAGGTGACCTCGATCTCCATCAGCTGCTCGAGACTGAACGCGGTGAAATCGGCGGGCCGGTCCGGGCTCCCGGCCGCGGGGAACGCGGCGACGGCGAGGAGGAGGAGCGCGGGGGGCATCAGTGCCCCCCGCCGGGTCCTTCCATGGGCCATCGCCCCCCCTCGGGTGCTTCCACGGGTCATCCGACACCCTTCCGGCCCACCACCCCCCCGCGGGCGAGCCTTACGGGTTTCTTATCGACCCGGGGACGGGCCCGCTTGAGCCGCCCCCAGGGGGCCGCCGGTTCCCCCTTCCCGGGGGGAACCGGACGGGACCGGGCGCCAGAGCCCCTCGACGAACGCCAGCGCCCAGGCCCGGACGAAGACCGGCCAGGGAGCGACCAGGCTTCCGGCCAGCCAGCGGAAGCCCAGGACGACCACCAGCAGCAGGGGCACGGTGAGAACGGCGATGGGCGGGAAGGCGGCCGTCGGCAGGAGGAGCACCGCGAAGAGGACCGCCAGCGGGGGAAGCCAGAGGCAGCAGGTGGCCAAGAACAGGCAGAGCATGGCGACCGATGCCAGCAGGCCGGCGACCAGCCGCGCCACGCCGTAGAGCAGGACGGCGAGGGGACGGCGCCCGGCCAGGTGGAAGGCCTCCCGGAAGGCTTCCCCGAAGCCGTGGCCGGTGGACAGGTGCACCGGGATCACCACGTCGTGGACGAACCACTTCAGGAGCGCCACGAGGAGGAGGAACGGCAGGATCGTCCCCGCCGCGACGAGGATGAGCCCGAACATCCGCCCCGGGTCCGGGTGGTCCCCCGCGAGGAAGGTCCAGGCCGTCGTTCCGAACGCGGCGAGGATCGCGCCCAGGAAGACCAGCCCGAGTACGGCCAGCGCCAGCCGGAAGGCGAAGTACCCGAGGCTGCGGGAGGCGTTCCGGAGGAACGGCTCGCGGATCGCGGGGCGTCCCGCGAGCACGTCCTCGTAGAAGGCGTAACGGAAGACGGAGCTGATCCAGGTCACCAGGAGCAGGAGGACGATGGTCAGCAGCCCAGCGAAGGCCAGCAGGACGATCCCCCAGGGTTCCAACGACGAGAACGCGTCCCGGATCGCGGGGAGCACGCCCCCGCCGGGCAGGCTGTCCACCGGGAGCCACTCGCGCCAGTTCCCTTCCTTCAGGGGGAAGTCCCCCTGGAACATGCCGCCGCCGAGGGCGCCGGAGAGAAGCACGACGAACCCCCACCCGAGCCAGCCCCGCACGTTCGCGTACGGCCCCCGGAACATCAGTTCCACCATCCGGTCCCAGCCCCGGGAGAAGGAATCGAACACGAGGTCGAACGTCCCCCGCCCCGGCGGAGGTGGCGGAGCCCCGCCGGCTCCCGGAGCTCCCGGCCCCTCCCCCGGAGGGGGACCGCCCGCCGGACCGCCGGTTCCCGGGCCGCCCG
>CAZOTT010000025.1:24859-30839 GCA_964582785.1 uncultured Acidobacteriota bacterium
CCGGGCCGCCCGCGGGGGGCACGGGCCCGCCGGGGGAAGGCCCGCCGGCGGGGCCGTCGCTCCCGGCAGGGGCCGCGGGAGGCGCCGGGTCGCCCGGGGAATTTCCCGGGTCGCCGGGCGGGGGAACGGGGACGTCGGGGGTTCCGGGGGGCTGTTCGTTCATCGGGGTTCCCTCCCTCGTGGTCCATCTTTCCGCCTTTTCCCCCCGGGGCCAAGGGGGGGCACAATGAACGGGCGGAGACCCGCCCCGAACGGGTGCCGCGACGGGACGGGAGGTGGTGGATGGTGCCGGTGGATCGCCGAGGCCGGGGCGAGCGCAGGGTCCACGGGGATGCCCCGGGTTCCCGGTCGGCACGGGCGGGCGCGTTCGCCCGGGTGTGGGAGCTGGTCCGGCGGATCCCCCGGGGCCGGGTGATGACCTATGGCCAGATCGCGGGCCTGCTCGGCAACACCCTCTCTCCCCGGGCCGTCGGCTGGGCGATGCACGGGTGCCCCGCCGACGTTCCCTGGCAGCGGGTCGTGAACGCCCGGGGGGGCTGCTCCACCGAGCGGATGCCGGGGTTTCCCCCGGGGATCCAGCGGGCGCTCCTCGAGGAGGAGGGGGTCGCCTTCCGGCCGGACGGAACCCTCGACCTCGCCCGCTACCGCTGGGAACCGCCGCCGGCCGTCCTCGCCGCCACGGCCGCCGCCACGGAGGAGGAACGGGACGATGGACTCGCCTGACCGGCGCCGGACGGCGCTGATCGTCGTCGACATGCAGCCGGACTTCATGCCCGGCGGGGCTCTGCCCGTGGAGGGGGGCGACCTGCTCGTCGAACCGGTGGCGCGGCTCCTGCGCCGGGTGCACGGGCACCTGGGCGCGGTCGTCGCCACCCAGGACTGGCACCCGCCGGGGCACGCGTCCTTCGCCTCGTCCCACCCGGGGCGAAGCCCGTTCGAGACGATCGACCTCCACGGCCATCCCCAGGTCCTCTGGCCCGACCACTGCGTCCAGGGCACCCCCCGGGCGGAACTCCATCCCGGGATTCCCCGGGAGCCGTTCCACGCGATCGTGCGCAAGGGAACCGACCCCCGGGTCGATTCCTACAGCGGCTTCCGGGAAAACCCCGGGCCCGGCGGGACGCGGCCCGCCACCGGCCTCGCCGGCTACCTGCGGGAGCGGGGGGTGGACCGGGTGGCGGTCTGCGGCCTCGCGCGGGACTACTGCGTCCGCTGGACCGCCGAGGACGCCGCCGAGCTGGGGTTCGAGACCTGGTTCCTGTGGGACCTGGCCCTCCCCGTCGATCCCGGCCACGACGACGCGGTCCGGCGGGCGCTCGCCGACCGGGGAGTGAGGATCGTTCCCGCGGCCGACTTTCTCGCCGCGGCGGGCCTGGAGGAACGATGACGCGCCGCTTCTTCGTCGCCACCGGGGAGGAGATCCGGGCGGGCCGGGTCACCGACACCTACTTCGAGAACGCCGCCCGGGTCCTCCGGGAGAAGGGGATGGACCGGCCGGTGGTCGCCGAGGTCCGGGCGAAGTCCCTGCCCGCCGGCTGGGAGTCCGGGATCCTCTGCGGCATGGAGGAGGTCCTCCACCTCCTCGAGGGGGTCGGCGGGATCGAGGTGGACGTCCTGCCCGAGGGGTCCCGCTTCCTGCCCGAGGAACCGGTGCTGGTGATCTCCGGCCCGTGGACCGTCTTCGGCATCCACGAGACGGCGATCCTCGGCCTGCTCTGCCAGGCCTCCGGGATCGCCACCGCCGCCGCCCGCTGCCGGGCCGCCGCGGGCGACCGGCTGCTGCTCAGCTTCGGGGCGCGGCGCCAGCACCCGGCGATCGCGCCGATGATCGAGCGGGCGGCCTGGATCGGCGGCGCGGACGGCGTCTCCTCGGTGCTGGGCGCCGAGCTGCTCGGCCTGGACCCGCGGGGGACGATGCCCCACGCGATGATCCTCGTCGTCGGCGACACGGTGGAGGCGGCCCGGGCCTTCGACGAGGTGATCGACCCGGACGTGCCCCGGGTGGTGCTGATCGACACCTTCCGGGACGAGAAGTTCGAGGCGGTCCGGGTGGCCGAGGCGCTGCGGGAGCGGCTGGCCGCGGTGCGCCTCGATACCCCGGCATCCCGCCGCGGCGACCTGGCCGCCCTCGTGCGCGAGGTCCGCTGGGAGCTGGACCTGCGGGGTTTCCGGCACGTGAAGGTCTTCGTCAGCGGCGGGATCGGCGAGGAGGAGATCCGGGAGCTGCGGGGCCTGGTGGACGGCTTCGGGGTCGGTTCCGCCATCGCCCGCGCGCCCCACGTGGACTTCGCCCTCGACCTCGTCGAGGTGGACGGCCGTCCCCTCGCCAAGCGGGGCAAGCTCTCGGGCCGGAAGCGACTGTGGGCCTGCCCGGCCTGCGGGCAGCGGTGGATCCTCCCCGCCGGCCCGGCCCCGGACCACCCGGGATGCCCGGGCACCCCCGGGGAACTGCTCGTCCCGGGGATCCGCGGGGGCGCGGTGGTCGCCCCCCCGGAGGACGCGCGGGCGGCGCGGGAGCGGGCCCTCCGCGCCACCGGGTTCGCCGGGGAATGAGGCGGCGGCCCGGCTACGTGGCCCTCCACGAGCGGGGCGAGCTGGCGACGCGGGCCGCCCTCCTGCGGGAGATGCTGGCCGACTGCCGGCTCTGCGGGCACCGTTGCGGGGCCGACCGGCGGGAGGGGCCGGGGCGCGCCTTCTGCCGGACCGGCCCCGTCGCCCGCGTCGCGAGTCACGGCCCCCACCACGGCGAGGAACCGCCGATCTCGGGGTTCTTCGGCTCGGGGACGATCTTCTTCTCCCGGTGCAACTTGGCGTGCGCCTACTGCCAGAACTGGACGATCAGCCAGGCGGACGAGGGGACGGACGTCACCCCCCACGAGCTGGCCGGGATGATGCTCGCGCTCCAGGCCCGGGGCTGTCACAACGTCAACCTGGTTTCCCCGACCCACGTCGCCCCGATGATCGTCGATGCCCTGGTGATCGCCGCCGCGCGGGGCCTCGAGATCCCCCTCGTGTGGAACTCCGGGGGCTACGACTCCGTCGAACTGCTCCGCCTCCTCGACGGGATCGTCGACATCTACCTGCCCGACGTGAAGTACGCGGAGGAGCGGGCCGCCCTCGCCTTCTCGGCGGCGCCCCGCTATCCCCGGGTGGCGCTCGCCGCGGTGGCCGAGATGCACCAGCAGGTGGGCCCCCTCGAGGTGGACCCCCACGGGATCGCCGTGCGGGGCGTCCTCGTCCGGCACCTGGTGCTGCCGGGGGGCCTCGCGGGCACCGGGGACCTGGCGCGCCGCCTGGCCGGGGAGATCGGCCCCGGCGTGGTCGTCCACGTGATGGACCAGTACCGGCCCGCCTGGCGGGCCGCCCGGCGTCCCCCCCTCGACCGGCGCCCGAGCGCCGCGGAACTGGCCGCCGCCCGCGAGGCCGCCGCCCGCCACGTCCGCCTGCTCGAGGACACGGCCCCGCCGCCCGGTTCCTGACGCTGCCGGCGCCATCCCCGGGCCCCCCGCTCCCGGGGCGGGGCCGCACCCGGCAGGCCCGGGGACCGGGTGCCGGGACTCCTCGGCGATGCTCCGCCGGGGCGCCCGGCCGGCACCAAGTTCAGGACCAGATGCCGGGGATCTGCCGGCCGCACTTCGGGCAGCGGCCGTTCCGCAGGCGGTTTTCCAGCACCGCCATCCCGGTGCGCTGGATCAGCAGCGACCCGCATCCCGGGCAGTAGGTGGAGTTGTACGGGTGGCCGGGGACGTTCCCCACGTAGGGGAACCAGAGGCCCTCTTCCCGGGCGATGTCGTGGGCGATCTCCAGGGTGCGCACCGGCGTCCGGGGCAGGTTCCGCAGGCGGAAGCTGGGGTGGAAGCGGGTGAAGTGGACCGGCGTCTCCGGGCCCAGCTCCCCCGCGACGAACCGCGCGAGGTCGCGGAACTCCTCCCGGGAGTCGTTCAGGGTGGGAATCACGAGGACGACGATCTCGGTCCAGGTGCCGTGCTTCTTCAGCCGCTTCAGCGTGTCCAGGACCGGCTGCAGCTCCCCGTGGCACACCTCCCGGTAGAACTTGTCCCGGAACGACTTCAGGTCGATCTTGACCGCCCCGAGGACCGGCAGCAGGTCGCCGAGGGGTTCCTCGTTGATGTACCCGTTCGAGACGAGCAGGGTGCGGACCCCGACCTTCTTCGCCGCCGTGCCGATGTCCTGGACGTACTCCGACCAGACCACCGGCTCCGTGTAGGTGCAGGCGATCGTCGGGGTCCGGTGCTTCCGCGCGAGGGCGGCGAGCCGTTCCGGCGGGAGCTCGAAGGTCTTCACCTGCTCGGGCCGCACCTGGGCGATCTGCCAGTTCTGGCAGAAGCGGCACTCGATGTTGCAACCGGGGGTCGCCAGGGAAAGGGCGCCGGTGCCGGGGAGCACGTGGTAGAATGGCTTCTTCTCGATCGGGTCGATGTGGATCGTGCAGGGGCGCGAGTGGACGAGGGTCCAGTACTTCCCGCCCCGGTTCTCCCGCACGCCGCACATCCCCCGCTCCATGTCCGCCACCCGGCACTTCCGGGGGCAGAGGCCGCACTCGACCCGGCCTCCTTCGAGCGGTTTCCACCAGCGGGCCGGGAACAGGGGAAGGTCGGAGTCGGTCGGCGGGATCAGCGACCCCGCCCCCGCGGCGTCCTGGGCCAGCGCGGGATCGATCCCTCCCGCCCCGGAGAGCAGGCACGCGGCGCACCCCCCCGCGAGCAGCGAGGCGAGGAACTCCCGCCGGTCCCGCCGGGTGCCCACCTCAGGCCTCCACGACCCGGAACGAGCCCGGGTCCGCCCGCCCGAGCCCGAGCCGGGCCGCCTCGGGGAGCCACTTCGGGGCCCGTTTCTCCGCGGCGAGCGGCGGCTGGCCGACCTCCTGCCGGCGCCGCTCGATCACGCCGAGCCCCGTCGCGTCCACCGCCACCGGGTCCTTCGCCGAGACGATCAGCCCGCCCCAGGGCCAGCTCCACTTCGGCACCCGGGCGGGCCCCCCGTGGGCCTGGGCGACGATCCCGTCGAGGATCGTCAGGCGGAGCTTCTCCCGGATCAGGGGATAGGCCGCCAGGTGGGCGACGTAGGGGAAGCACCCGTCGTCGTGCATCTTGTTCGGGTTGTGGATCACCCCGTACCAGTTCTTCAGGCCCAGGCTGACCCCCGCCAGGTCGTGGTCCTTGACGACCCCGACGTTGACCAGGGCGGAGATCTCCCGCACGAGGACCCGGGCGAAGCACGAGCCGGAGGGGCCCCATTCCCGCGGGGTCCAGTCGTAGTCGTTGTCGATGCCGACGACCCGCACCCCGGGGGGGCCCACCCGCCCCGGGACGAACCCGGCCCGGCGGAGCTCGCGGGTGGACCGGTCGAAGAGAACGATCCGCCGGGGCGCGACCCCGGCGGCGACCAGCCGCCGGACCAGGGCGTCGACGAGTTCCGGGTGCGGGGAGAGGCCGCGACCCGCGAGGCAGTTCAGCTTGACGCCGACCACGTCCCCCGGCCGCAGGAGGGAACGCAGCCCGGCCACCGGGTCCTTCGCCCCCGTCGCCCGGGCCACCGCCGCATCGAGCATCTCCCCGACGACGGCCGGGTCCGGCGGTGCGCCCGGCTTCGCCAGCGCCTCCCGCCGGGCCACGACCACGTCCGGCAGGTCCCGCCCCCCGGACCGGGCCCCCTTCCCGCCCCGCTCCGCCGCCAGCGCCCCCAGCCACCGGGGCAGCCACCCCGCCCCGAGCCCGGCCAGCAGGCCGTGCAGCAGGCGGCGGCGCGTCCGGTCGGTTGCCATCGCGGTCCCCTTCCTCCCGGATTCTAGTCCCGCCCGCGCTTTCCGGCAGGAGCGGTCCGCTTCCCTCCCTCCCCCGCGGGCGATCCTTCTCCCTCGTGGAAGACCTGGCCCTCGAAGACCTGGAAGCGGCAGCCGGGGGTGCGCCAGGCGTCGGCGGGGAGGCCGGCCTTGCGGGCGAGGTGGGACAGGGTGGTC
>CAZOTT010000026.1:0-22903 GCA_964582785.1 uncultured Acidobacteriota bacterium
CTCGTCGACGGGAAACCGGCGGGCGCCATCGCCCTCGGGGACCAGGTGCGGCCCGAGGCGCGGGAGGCGGTGGCCCTGCTCCGGGAGATGGGGATCCGCTGCCTGATGCTGACCGGCGACCGCCGGGCGGCCGCGGAGGCGATCGCCGGGGCGATCGGCCTCGACGACGTGATCGCCGAGGTGCTGCCGGACCGCAAGGCCGCCGTGATCCGCGAGCTGCAGGAGAAGGGGTGGCGGGTGGCGATGACCGGCGACGGGATCAACGACGCCCCCGCCCTCGCCACCGCGGACGTGGGGATCGCGGTCGGCGCCGGGACGGACGTCGCGATCGAGGCGGCCGACGTGATCCTGGTGCGAAGCAACCCGGCCGACGTGGCCTCGATCTTCGTCCTCGCCCGGGCGACCCACCGCAAGATGGTCCAGAACCTCCTCTGGGCCACCGGCTACAACGCGGTGGCCATCCCCCTGGCCGCGGGCGTCCTCGCCCCCTGGGGCGTCGTCCTCGGCCCGGCCGCCGGCGCCGCCCTGATGTCCCTCAGCACCGTGATCGTCGCGATCAACGCCCGCCTCCTGTCGATCCGCTGAGGAGGCCGGCGGGCCGGGCGCCCGCCGTGTCGCGGTCGCCGGTGACCTCCCCCCGGCCGGCCCACCGGGGCCGCTTGCGGCAGGGCGGGACCCGGTTCGCCCCGGAGGGAAGTTCACACACAGGTTCACATCCGCCGGCAGGGAGCGTATATTCTTCCCCATGAAGCGTGAGAAGCACGGGCAGGCCCTGGCGGATCCCTTTGCGGGCGCCGATCCGGAAGAGGTACCCCTTCCGCGGGCTCCACTGGTCAGTGTTGTTTCCCAGGTGCGGTTTCTCTCTCCCGAGCTCTCTATCGAAAACCCAGCGGAAGTAGCGCCCCTCCAGGCGGCGGTGCGCGAACAGTACCCGCGCCTGGAGGAGGAGCGAGTTCAGCCGTTCCCGGCCGGGAGGGCGACCGGCGCGCCGGCAACCATCTGGCGGTTCGTGGACGACACGGGCAGCTGGCGAGCCGCGGTGGCGCGAAAGTTCGTGGCCCTGGACACCTCCGCGTACGACAGGCGCCGGCATTTCCTCGAAAGGCTGCACGGGCTCCTCCGGGCGGTCGAGGAGACGATCGGTCCGCGGGACGTGGAGCGCGTCGGGTTGCGGTACATCGATCGTCTCGAGGCTTCCGCCCTCGAGCAGATCTCCGGGTTCATCCGGCCGGAACTGCTCGGGCTCCTTGCCGGCCCGCTCGGGGGGCGGGTGACCCGCGGACTGGCGGAAGCGGAGTTGTCTGTCGAGGGTGACGACTGGCGCCTGCGGGCCCGCTGGGGGGTCCTGCCAGCCAACGCAACGATCGATCCCGCCCTGGTCGATCCGCTCGACCGCCCGAGCTGGATCCTGGACATCGATGCGTTCCATACCGGCCGCCAGCCTTTCGCGGCGGAAGGGCTGGCCCGTGTGAGCGAGAAACTGGCCGGCATGGCGTACCGCTTCTTCCGCTGGGTGGTGACCGACCGGTTTCTCGAGTACTGCGGGGGACAGCCGTGACGATGTTTCCGGCAACGGCGGATGCCACCACGACGGCCCCTCCCCGCTCCCGGAAGGGTGACCTTGCGCTGATCGTCGTGCACTACGTGACGATCCACGGGGGCGGCGAGGGCTCCTGGACCACGGTGACCGAGGTGACCCCGGGCCGGCGGGCCGATCCGGGAACCACGACCGGTGAGCATGTTCACCGTCCTGAAGACCCCGGTCCCAGGGAACTCCTGGTCCGGGCCAGGCGCCGGAGCGGGCTGACGTGGGGGGAACTGGCCGAGTGCCTGCACGTCTCGCGGCGGACGATTCACTTCTGGGCCTCCGGCCGGAATCCCACGCTCCTCCACCAGGAGCGGCTGCGCCGCCTGGACCGCGTCATCGCCGCCCTCGACAGGGGCCTGCCTTCCCTGACCCGGCGGGCGCTCCTCGAGAGGGTCGCCGGGGACCGCACCGGCCTGGACATGCTGCGCGAGGGCCGGTTCGAGGAAGCGCTGGAACTGGTGGGCCGGGCAGCGGGGGTGCCGCGGCCCCGGCCCCGGGCGCTGTCCCCCGAGGCGCGGGCTGCTCGTCGTCCGCCGCGCCCGGCAGACCTCGTTGGAGAGGCGGACGGCGAGCCGGAAGGGTTGACGGGGACCGCGCGGGTCGTCCGTCCACGGCGGGCCGCCGAGGGGGAGTCGACGGATGGGCGACCGTGAGGAGGCGCTCCGCCGCGTCCGCGATGCGCTCCCCCGGTGGCAGCAGGGGGACTGCGTTCTCGGGGGCGAGGTCGTCCTCCGGTCCTGCCCCACGCGGTCCCCGGCGAAGGACCGGGAACCGCACGGGGATGCGGGGGCTGACGGCCGGTACCTGGCGGTCTCCGTGAAGGGTTTCGTCGTTGTTTCCCAGACGTGTGATGTCATCCGGGATCCCGCGGACAGGCCCTGGGTCGAGGTGGCGGCGCTGACGGAGGTTTCCCCCGAGGTGTTGCGCCAGGTGCGAAGGGCTCGTCGCCCCCGCTACGTTTTCGTCCCCGCGCTCGAGGAACGGAGGCTTGTCGGAGACCTCGACCTGGTGATGACGGTGGAAAAGAACTGCCTCTGCGAGTGGGAGCGCGTCCGCGGGTGCGTGACAACCCGGGAGGCGCGCCGGTTTGCCTGGTCGGTGGCACGAAAGAGGGGCCGGCCCGCGTTTCCCGATGACTTCGTGGAAACGGTGCGCGACCTTCTCGGGCGGATCCGGGAGAAGAGCGGCAGGAACTCCCCGGAAGGGCGGGCCATCGACGCCCTCCGCGAGATCCGTGTGACCGCGTCACCCTCCTGGCACTCCGAGGAGATATCCCTCTTTTTCCACTTCATCCTGGAAGAGGACGACCCGGCCCAGCTGGCCGGGGGAGAAAAGCACGTCGAGGCCTGGCTTGATCGCGTGAAGCCGGCGGGCCGCTACGTGAAACGCGAGGGAATCCTGTGCACCCTGGAGGATGTCACGGCCAGGGAATACGTGAACAGCGAGCCCCTGGACCTCGAGTACCTCTCGCTGGAGTAGGAAAGATCGGTGGCCCCGTGGGCCGCCTGCCGGGGAACCGGACTTCCCCCGTGCCCGCTCCAGCGCTTCGGCCGGCAGAGGCCGCTCATTCGGGCCGGGGGGTAAGCATAACTTGACACCGAGAAAGGGCGATTTCATATGAAGTCTAGCAAACAACTCACTTCAGAAAGGAGATCCGTATGACCAGAAAAACCAGCAAGGCACGCAAGACTCGCAAGCAGGGACGCGACGCACGAACCGGGAGATTCATCTCTATCAAGGAAGCCGAAGAGCGTCCTTCCACCACGGTTATCGAGAGCGTTCCTCTTCCGGGTCGCGGGGACACGACCCGCAAGCCGCGGAAAAGGAAGCCGTCGCGAAAAAAGTGATGACCGGCTTTCTTCTTCCCCCGGTGTCCGTCAGTACGGTCACATCGTGGCACGCGTCCGCGTCTGGTTGAGCCCTTGAGAGGGCGCGTCAAGGCTGCCACTGGTTTCCGCGGTACCCTCCTCGTGCGGGCACGCGTCGTGGATGTTCGCGACGGCCGGGTCCTCGCCCAGGTTCCGGGGACGGCCGTGATGGGGTCGCTCCTCCGGGAAGATGCCGGGCGGGTGCGGCCGGCATGATCCTCTCGCGAGAGGACATCTTTCGGCGGTTGCAGGACGGTTCTCTCGGCTTTGACCCTGCGGTCGCGGAGGAACACGTGGCCCAGATATCGATCGACCTGCGCCCGGGGCGTCGCCGCCCGTTGCCGGGAAGCGACTGAGGGAGCCGAAGGGCGTCGGCACATCCGGGCCACTCCACGGGTGCCGTTTCCGCGGCGGGCCGCGGGGGCCGGGAAGCGGGGCCCGTGCCCGGTGCCCGGGTGTCTCCCGGGCCGGCGGGCCCGCCGGGTGCGGAGGGGAGGCGCGGGCAGGGCGCTGCACCGGTCGCAGCGGCTTACCGTGGGGTGGCCCCGGTAATCGGACCCCGGGCGTATCATTTGACCGTCGTTCGACACCCGCCCCCGGCCCGGGGGCCCGCGCACCCGGACGGGCCGTCCCGGGCCTCCACGGGCGGGGCCGACCGGGGACGCATCGCGGAGGCGTTCCCCGGCGGCGGGGCGGCACGGTGCCCCGGGGAGCGGCGGCCCGCGGCCGGCGCTCCCGGAACTTCCCGGGGCCCGGTGACGCTTCCTCCCGGAACGCCCCCGCTGGAAACCGGAGGCTCGTGCAACGGGCCGCGGCCCGGGGGGCCGGTCCTCCCCCCGCCGGGGCCCGGAAGCGGCGGCGGCGGGAGTGTTCCTCCCGGCTCCCCGTCTCCCCCTCCCGCCCCGCCCGCTTCCCCGCCCCGCGCGGCGGGCATCCCGGCTTCCGGATGGCGTGGAACCGCCGGCGGGCGGAGCCGGGTCGGCCCCGCCCCGCGCGGCGGGCGCCGCCGTCCCCGGCCGCCGGCCCGGGGAGGTGGATCGTGTCGAACGTGTCGAGACGGAACGAGGGATTCCCGGGGGTCGTGCAGGCCGCCCCGGGGGTGCATCCGGGGGCTCGCCCGGTGGCCGTCCTGCTGGCGCTGGCCCTCGCCTGGGGGGGGCTGCTCGCGCTCCCCGCCCTGGCCGGGGAACACCACGCCGTGCAGGAGGTCTGCAACGGCATCGACGACGACAACGACGCGGCGGTGGACGAGGGGTGCGACGCCGCCTGCGACGCGCCCCGGGACCACGACCCGGTCGTCCTGAACCACGACACGCCCACGGCGGGGGAGATGGCCTGGACGGGGGACTTTCTCGCCGCCCTCTGGAGCGAGGACACCGGCGCCGTCCGCCTGGGGACGTTCCGGCAGGACGGGTCGGTGGCCCGGTCTCCGATGTTGCTGCACACGGAAGCGACGGCGGAAACCTGCGTCCTCGGCTACGACTCGTTGCACGGGGGGGACCGGTACCTCTTCCTGGCCTACCGGGATACCGACAGGCACGAGCCCCAGTGGTTCACCCTGGAACGCCGCCGCGCCTCCGACCTGGCGTTGGTCGCGCGCCAAACCTGGGACGAGTCCCGAACGGGCATCGACATCTCTCTCCTGGAGGAAGTTGCCGGGGTGAAGGCCATGGTCGTCGCCCATACGTGGTTCAAGACGTTCTTCGGAGACTGGTACACGTACCTCGAGTTGATGCGTCTCCGGAACGACCTCTCCTGGGACCTTCCCGACTGGGTGAGGATCGACGACTGGGGCAGGTACGGGGACGTGGCGGTGTCCCAGCGATCCCGCATCGTGGGGGTCACCTGGTACCACGAGGAGTGGGCTGGTCCCAGCGACCAGCGTTTCGCCCGCTTCGACAAGGACGGCAACCGGCTCGGGCTGCCGGTCATCCTGACCGACTACCCGGGCAGGCCTTATCTCGCCTGGCGGGACGACGAGTGGGGAATCGTGGTCGCAAAGGAACGCGGGTCCTGCTCGCTGTTCCGGATTGCCGCCGACGGCACGCTCGTCGAGGAGGTCCCCCTCGACCCCTGCGGTCATCCGCTGGGGATTTCCTGGACCGGGGTTGAGTACGCAATGCTGGTCGACATGTCCGGGGGAAAGGAACTGTGGCGCTACGACCCCGCGACCGGGACGCTCCGGGGGCCCTTCGACCTGCCCCGCGTGCCGGACGACGCCTGGTCCCTCTCCTGGACCGGAAACGAGCTGGAGGTCCTGTGTGAGGACCCGGAGACCGGCGAGGGCGACCGCCTCGTGCTCTCCCGCATCGACTGCTGCGACGACGCGGACGGGGACGGGTACACCGAGTGCCGGGAGAAAGAAGACCGGGACGAGGACGCCCACCCCGGCGCGATCGAGGCGTGCAACGGTCTCGACGACGACGACGACGGGTCACTGGACGAGGGATGCCCCCGGGACTGCCCGGCCCCGTACGCGCGGGCGGGGGAGAGCCGGGTGACGGACGACCCGGGCCTCTCCCTCACCGGGTACGGGACCTCCCTCGCCTGGCGGAACGGCCGCTGGCACCTGGCGTGGCTCGACGAGCGGGGCGGCTTCCTCGGGGCCTGGTACGTGCCCTTCGACCGGGACGGCAACCCCCTCGACGCGTTCCAGTCCGAGAGCGAGCGGGCCCACGACGACGACACCCTGGTCGCGGTGGACGCCTGGTCGGACCACGCCGACGCCTGGAGCCGGGAGCCGGACGGGGGCGGCACCCCGCGGCTCTGCCTCGACCGGTACGGGGGACCCATCCACGCCTCCCCCCTCTTCCCGGAGCGGCTCGTCATCCGGTACCAGTCGCCCCTCGCCGCGGCCTGGTCCGGCAACGCCCACGCCGTGATGCTCGAGGACCCGGACGGCTCCCTCGCCCTCGGCCGCTACGACACCGGGGGCCACCGGCTCCACCCCCTCGTCGAGGCGGTGGATGAAGACGCCGTGCCCCTGGGCGGTCCGGCGGAGACCGCCCTCGCCTGGAACGGCGAGGGGTACGGCTTCGCCTGGACGGACGTCCGGACCGACGAGGACCACCCGGAGATCTGGTTCCGGCCGCTCTCCCCCTGGGGCTTCCCGGCGGGCGACGCGGTCCGGGTCGTGTCGGGCCTGGGCCCGGCCCAGCTCGAGTCCCGGGAACCCTCCCTCGCCTGGCGCGGAGACGGGTACGCGATCGCCTGGACCGAGCGGACGACCGGGAAATCTTCCGCCTGGCAGGTCAAGTTCGCCCTCCTCGACCGGGAGGGGAACGTGCTGGATCCGCCCGGCGTCGTGCCGGTGGGCTCCGGCGACGTGGACGAGCGGCACCCGGTGGTCGCCTGGAACGGGCAGGAGTTCGCCGTCGCCTGGGAGGAGTGGGTGCACCCGTGGGAGTCGGAGCTCCGGGTGGCGCGGGTCCTCGGGAACGGGACGGTGACCGGCGAGGTGGCCGTGCTCGGCACCGCGGAAGGTCCGTCCATCCGCCCGAACCTCGCCTGGAACGGGGAGGAATGGGGGGTCGCCTGGACGGACGAGCGGGACGACAACGACGAGGTGTACTTCGCGCCGCTGGCGTGCTGCCGGGTGGGCGCGGTGCCGGGGATCGTGACGGGGCTCCGGTTCAAGGAGGGGACGAAGGACCGGTTCGGCTGGGACCCGGCGCCGCGGGCGGACGCCTACGACGTCCTGCGGGGGGACCTGGCGGCGCTGGTGTCGAGCGGGGGTGACTTCTCGTCGGCGGTGACGGACTGCCTGGCGAACGACATCGAGGACAGGAGCTGGACGGACGACACGCCGGCGCCGGTCGAGAACCTGTTCTACCTGGTGCGGGGCGTGAACTGCCTCGGGCCGGGGAGCTGGGACTCGGGCGGCCCGGGCCAGGTGGAGAGCCGGGACGAGTCGATCGCCGCGTCCTCCCACGCCTGCCCCTGAGGGCCGCGTCCGGGAGCCCGGCGGATGCTGCGGGGGGCCGGGGGGCGTTCCCCCGGCCCCTCCCCGCGCAGGGAGACGGCGTCGGCGGCCGGCGGGGCGGGTCCGCGCCCCGGGGGGCGAGCCGTGGGGGTCCATGCCCGGGGCGGATGGCCCGCGTCTCCTCCCCGCGCCCGTCCCGGGGTGCGCGGCGGCCGATCGGGGTCCGCGCGCCTCCCGCCCCTGCCGCCTGCCGGTGCGGGCCGTTTTCTCCCGGTCCGGGGGCCCCCGGGTGACCCGGGCCCTCCCGCCGTGCCAGCATGGTCCGCTGCGCGAAAGGGGGAAGGCCCGTGGAGCGGACCCTGCTGCTGGCCGCCGTGTTCCTCGCCGTCTCGGCGGTCTTCTCGATGCTGGGCCTGGGCGGGGGGATCCTCTACGTCCCGATCCTGCTGTTCGCCGGCTACCCGTTCCGCGAGGCGCCCGCGCTCAGCCTCGTGCTGATCGCGGTCACCTCGGCGACGGCCCTGTTCACCTACTGGCGCCACGGCAGGGTGGACTGGCGGCTCGCCCTCGTGATCGACCCCCCCACCGACGTGGCGGCGTTCCTCGGGGGGTGGTGGTGCGGCGCCGTCCCGGAGCCGATCCTGCGCGGCCTCCTTGCGGCGGTGCTCCTGGTCGCCGGCGGGCTGATGCTGCGCGGCGGCGTGGAACGGCAGGGGGAGCGCGGGAGGGCCGGTCGGGGAGGCGCGGCAGGTCCGGGGCGGCGGGCAGGGACCCCGGGGCGAGCAGGGGAGGGGACCGGTTCCGGCGGCGCCGGCGGCACGGGAAAAGCGGCGGATGCCGCGACCCGGCGCGCGGGCGCGGGGTCCGCGGGTTCCCGGCGGCCGGCCCCGGGCGAGGGCGGCGGGCCGGGGCGGGACCGCTGGTGGCTCTGGCGCCGGCGGCACGGGGACGAGGAGTACGCCGTCAACCTGCCCCTGGTGCTGCCGGCGACCGCGCTGATCGGGCTGCTCTCCGGGATGCTCGGCATCACCGGGGGAATCCTGAAGCTGCCGATCATGGTGCTGCTCTGCGGGGTCCCGATGGACATCGCGGTCGGCACCTCGACCGCGATGGTGGCCCTGACGGCCCTTTCCGGCCTCGCGGGCCACGTCCTCCACGGGCCGGTCGCCTGGGGCACCGCCGGGACCTTCGCCGCGGCCGCCCTCGCCGGCGGGTTCGTCGGCAGCCGCGTCTCCCTCCGCCTCGACCGCCGCCGGCTCCGCCGCATCTTCGGGCTCATCCTGTGGGCGGTCGCGGCCCGCCTGCTGCTCGGCGGGGCCGGCTGACCGGCGGCCCGGGTCGGGGGGGAGTCCGGGGGGCATCTCGGAGACCCCGCTGCCGGCGGGTTGCGTGCGGGATAACGGGCGAAATGGCAGGCGGGGTGTCGGATAACTCGCTCTCCGGCAGGTCGGGTGCGGGATAACCCGCTTTCCGGCAGGTTTCCCGGCGATTTCGGGCCCGAAACCTGCCATATGGGCCGTTATCCGACACCCCACCTGCCAAAACGGGGTTTATCCCGCACCCGACCTGCCAGAACGGGGTTTATCCCGCACCCTGCCTGCCGAAATCGCCGTGATCGCGCAGCCCGGGGCCCGCACAACGACTGATCCTCCACCCCCCGTGCCGTGCCGCGGTCTCCTCCTTCTCGTCTGCTGCCGGCGCAGCGGCGAGACCGCGGGTGTTCCCGCCCACCCCGCGTGCCACGCCGCGGGTGGCGCGGCATGTCGCTCCTGCGCTGCGCCGGGTGGGAGGTGACCTGCATCCCCGGCTGCCACGCCGCTGGCGGCCCCGCGCCCCTCGTGCCGCGGCCCGGGTGAACCGCATCCGCCGTGCCGCGCGGCGGTGTCCGCCTCTTGCGCCTCCTGCACCGCGGCGGGACCGCGAGTGCCCCGCTCCCCTCGTGCCGAGGCGGGGAGGATCCCGCACGTGTCCGCCGGGGCGCGGTCGGGCCGGGGCCTCCCGCGTCGGCAACATCGTCCCGGCGATCGTGGTGCCGGGTTTCCGCCCTCCCGGTAGGATGGGGGTGGTGGGAGGGCGCCGTCCTGGGACGATTGGGGGGTGGGTGGCACCAGTGGAAAGAAGGCAGGTGTCAGCGTATGTTTAGAAAGACAAGAAAAGCAAAGAGCGCTGTCGTACGCCGTGATCCAAGTGCGCCTCCGGGCGCCGCGTACGGCAGCGCTCGTTTTTTTCGCAACCGTAACCGCGAATGAGCGTCCAGACCGATCGCTGGGCTCTCCTGCTGGATGGCAGCTTCGTGCTCCGCAAGCTGTCCCGGAGGCTGGGGCGTCCCGCGGAGGCTGCCGATGTCATCGAGCTCCTGGAAAGGATTTGCTCGGAACCGAACCTGCGTGACAAGCCTTTCCTGCGCGCCTATTTCTACGACGCTCCGCCGGCGGAAGGGTCACTGCCGCCGGTACTTGGTGCCGAGCCGCTCGACCTCTCCTCGACGCCGGTCAAGAAACGACGCGAAGCCCTGTTGAAAAAGCTGGCGCATGGTCCGAACCTCGCTGTTCGCTTGGGCCAGACGGTTTGCCGGGGATGGCGCCTCCGGCCACGTGTCCTCAAGGAGATGGCCAGGAAGCCGCGTTCCCTCGGGCCGGAAGACATCCGACCGGACATCGAGCAGAAAGGGGTGGATCTCCGTGTGGGCTTGGACATCGCCCGCTTGGCCCTGCTGCACTTGGTGGACACCATCGTCGTGGTCACCGGGGACAGCGACTTCGTTCCCGCCTTCAAGTTTGCCCGGCGGGAGGGAGTGCGGGTCTATCTCGTCACGCTCGACCATGGAGTTCGCCCGGAACTCAAGGCCCACGCGGATATTGTTCTCGACGTCTGACGGGTGTCGGCGTGAGGCGACTGGTCCCGGGACGGGCCCCGAGGATCGTGCACGGACCCGACATGGGTTTGCAGGCCTACCGGACCGCGACTTCGTGTGGGCACGAGGGCACGCGGGCACGGGGTGGCACGGGCTCCCGGGGCGGGGAGGCTTCCCCGCGGGGCGTGGTGCTCCGCCCCCGCCCTCCCGGTAGGATGGGGGTGGTGGGGGGGACGAGGGGGTGGACGGGACGGCCCCGGCGGCACCGGCAACCCCGCGGAGTCTCGCGCGTACCGGGAGACGCCAGACCCCGGCGGCCGGGATGCCGGGCACCGGGGAGCGTCGGCGGGCCGGACGAACCCGGCCCGGGCGAGAGCCGGGAGACCGGTCGAGGAGAACGAGGAACCCGATGAAGAAGATCCTGGTCGTGGTGGTGATCGCGGTGGGGCTGCTCGCCGCGTGGATCGGAGCGACGTACAACCGGCTCGTCACCCTGGACGAGCAGGTGACCGCCGCGTGGAGCGAGGTCGAGAACAACTACCAGCGGCGGATGGACCTCGTCCCGAACCTGGTCGAGACCGTCAAGGGGGTCGCCGGCTTCGAGAAGGAAACCTACACCGCGGTGGCGGAGGCCCGGGCCCAGGCGGGGAAGATCACCCTCTCGCCGCAGCTGCTGCGGGACCCGGGGGCGTTCGCCGCGTTCGAGCAGGCCCAGGGGAAGCTCTCCTCGGCGCTCTCCCGGCTGCTCGTCACCGTGGAGAAGTACCCGGACCTCAAGGCGAGCGCCCAGTTCCAGGACCTGATGACCCAGCTCGAGGGGACCGAGAACCGGATCGCCGTCGCCCGCAAGCGGTTCAACGACGCCGTGCGTGCCTTCAACACCCGCGTGCGGCGCTTCCCCGGCAACCTGGTCGCCGGGATGCTGGGCTTCGCGCCGCGGCCCTACTTCAAGGCGCGGGAGGGCGCCGCCGAGGCCCCCAGGGTGAAGTTCTGAGGAACCGGCCTTGACCCGGCGCGTCTCCCCGGAAGTTCCCGGCCCCCGGAGGACCCTTCCGCCGGCCGCCGGCCGCGGTTCCGGGGGCGGTGGAGAGTGCCCCGGTGCACCGGGTCCGGGCGGCGCGGCGTGCCGGGGCCCGCGGCGTCCCGGCGCCCCGTTCCTCCCGGCCCTGTTCCTCCTCGCCCTGGTCCTGGTCACGGGCAGCCGGCCCGCGGCGGCGGGGTTCCGGGTGCCGCCACCCCCGCCCCGGTTCCTGCACGACGGGGCGGGGCTCCTGTCCCCGGCGGAGCGGCAGCGGATCGAGGACGAGCTGATGCGCCTCGACCGGGAGCGGGGGCTCCAGGTCGGGGTGGCGATCCTCCCCTCCCTCGAGGGGGAGCCCCTCGAGGAGGCGACCCTCCGGATCGCGGAGGCCTGGAAGCCGGGCCACGAAGGGCGGGACGACGGCGTCCTGTTCGCCGTCTTCGTCCGCGACCGGAAGATGCGGATCGAGGTCGGCTACGGGCTCGAGGGGGCGATCCCCGACATCACCGCGGGCCGCATCCTCCGGGAGCAGGTCGCGCCGGAGTTCCGGGCCGGCCGGTTCGCCGCCGGGATCGAGCGGGCCGTCCACGCGATCGCGGCGGCGGCCGCGGGGGAGACCCTGCCGCCCCCGGCCCGGCCGCCCGGCCCGCGGCGCCGGGGGGTCTCGCCCCTGCTGATCCTCCCCTTCCAGCTCTTCGTTCTCCTCCTCGTCGTCCTGTCCTTCATCGCGCGGAGGATCGCGGCCCGCCAGCGGGCCCTCCATCCCGGCCGGCCCGTGCAGCGGGGCGACGTGCCGTGGTGGGTCTGGATGCTCCTCGCCTCCGGCCTGGGCCGCGGCCGGGGCGGCATCTCCGGCGGCGGGTTCGGCGGTGGGGGTGGCTTCGGTGGTGGCGGCGGGTCGTTCGGGGGCGGTTCCTTCGGCGGCGGCGGCGCTTCGGGAGGATGGTGATGGAACGGTCACCGCACGCTTCCCCTCCCGCGAAGCGCCGTCCCTCCGGGCCTCGGGCCCCGGGAGGATGGTGATGCAGGGGTCGGCGAGAAGGGGTGCCGGCACGGCGGTCCCGGGGGCGGCCCGGGCGGGGACGGTCCTCCTGGCGGCGGGCGCCGCGGGGGTCGTCGCGGCGGGGCTGCTCCTCTTCCGGGCGTACCGGGAGCCGCCGCCCGGGAGCTGGGAGGCGTTCCCGGCGTGGCCCGGGTGGCTGGCCCTGGCCGCGGGGACGGCCGTGATCGCGGCGGGCCTGGTCCTGCGGCTCCGCGCCCGCGCGGCGGCCCGCCTGCTGCCGGCGACGTTCCTGCGGCCCGAGGAGGAGGAGCGGGTCCTCGAGGAGATCCGCCGGTTCGAGGCCCGGACCTCGGGGGAGATCCGCGTCCACCTCGCCGAGCGGGCCGGGGACGACATCCTCGCCGCGGCCCGGGAGGCGTTCGAGCGGCTCGGGATGGCGGCGACGGCGGAGCGGAACGGCGTCCTCTTCTACGTGGCGACGGCGGAGCGGCGCTTCGCCGTCCTCGGCGACCGCGGCATCGACGAGAAGGTCCCGGACGGCTTCTGGGACGACGTCGTCGCCCGGGTCCGGGAGCGGTTCGCCGAGGGCCGCTTCGCCGACGGCCTCGCCGAGGGGATCGCCATGGCCGGCGAGCAGCTCGCCGCCTTCTTCCCCCACCGTCCCGACGACGTCAACGAGCTCCCCGACGACATCTCCCGCGACTGACCGCCCCGCCGCGGCCGCCCTGCCCCCGCGGGCCGGCGGCCGCGACCGGTCGATGCTCCAGGAAGGGTGGGTTGCCGGTCCGGGAGGGGCGCCGGGCGTTCCGGGAAGGACGGGTCGGCACCGGCCGGGGGGCGCCCCGGAGGCTCGCCGGGGAGGGGTGACGGCGGGACCGGGCAGGCGATTGTTTCGCCGGGAAGGGGTGGGGTACCCTGCCGGGCGAAGGGCCCCGCGCATGAGTCGCTCGAGTTCGTCCCGGTCGTCGTTGCCCATTTCCGGAGGGGAGGTGGTCGCCTGCCGGCGGCGGGGGAGGTGCGCCGCGGGGCGGGTCGCGGCGCGGGTTCTCGTCGCCGTGCTGCTGGCGGCGGTCCCGGCGCGGGCGGGCATCCTCGGGCCCGACCGGATGCCGGTGACGATGGTCGCCCGGAAGGCGGTCACGAAGTACCCCGCGGTGGTCGTGATGGTCGGGGTGGACTCCCTGCGGCAGCCGGTCTCCCTGGGGGAGGGGGTCGTGCTCGATCGGCGCGGCGACAGGTGCGTGATCCTCACCGCCGGGGGGGTCCTGGGGAAGGCCACCTGGGCGTTCGTCCGCTACTCCAACGACGGGATCGGCGAGGTCCGGAAGGTGCTGCGCTGGGAGCCCGCTCCCGGCCTCGCCCTGCTCGAGGCGGAGGGCCCGTGCCCGGCGGTCGCGGAACGCCTGCCGGAGGAAGAGCTCTCCGGCGCCGCGGGGCCGGTCACCGTGTTCGGGGCGCCCACGTGGGGACTGCAGTCCGTGCCGCACCGCGCCACCCTGGACCCCGCGGCGACCAGCTCCAGCGAGCGACGCCGGTACGGGGAGGCCGGCGAGGTCCGCCTCGAGGAACCGCCGCGGCTGTCCTACGTCCTCGCCGGGGCGCCGGTGCTCGATCCCGGGGGCCGGCTGGTCGGGATCCTCGGGCGCCCCCGGAAGGGGGAGGTCTCCTTCGGTTTCCTCCCGCTGCCGCCCCGGGAGGCGCTGGTCGCGGCGGCCAACCGTTCGGACAAGCTGATCTACTACACGCGGATCCAGCCCCGGTACCACCCCCTCAGGAAGAAGCGGGACCGCCTCCTGTTCGGGATGGCCTGGTACTGGCTCGACCAGCTGGAGCTGGGAACCCTGCACGTCTGGCTCGCCACGGCCCACCAGGAGGTCGAGAGTCGGAACCTGGTCGCCGTGGGTGACGCCTGCCTCCGCCTGTTGGATCTGGACCCGGAACTGGGTCCCCGGGCGATCAGGTGCTACCGCCGGGCCGCCGAGGAGGTCCCCGGCGACGACCGCATCGTGGGCCTGCTCGGGTACGCCCTGGCCCGGGACGGGAGGCTCGAGGAGGCGGAGCTGGCGTTCCGCCGGGCGCTCCGGCTCGCGCCCGGGGAGTTCGCCTGGCTGCTCGACCTCGGGGCCGTGCTCATCTTCCAGGAGAAGTACTCCGCGGCGATCGATCCCCTCCGCCAGGCGATCGCGGCGGCACCCCGGGACCCGGCCCCGCGGATCAACCTGGCGATCGCGTACTTCGAGCAGGGGATCCTCGACCAGGCCCTGCAACTGGCCGAGGAGGCGGGGGAGCTGGCCCCCGGCGACACCGACACGGCAACGCTGGTCGGGGCGATCCTGCTCCAGCAGGACCGGTGGCAGGAGGCGCGCCGGATCCTCGAGAAGGTCGACACACAGCGCCGGAGCCTGGCCCACCACCTCATCCTCACCTGCGCCCTCCTGCTCTCCGGGGAAGTGGAGCGGGGCCGCAAGGAATTGCGCTTCCTCTTCGACTACGACTTGTTGAGCCCCAGGCTGCTTCCCCGCTTCCGGGTCATCGGACGCCTGATCGATGAGGGACAGGTTCCCCGGGGGATCCGCCTGCTGCACCGCCTGCTCGCCCCGGGCCCGATCTCCTCCGAGACGTGGCGCTCCCTGGCGGAAGCGGCGGAGAGCCTCCAGGAGTGGCCCGCGGCGGCGGAGGCCTGGGGCGCGATCAGCGACCGGGACCCCGCCGACAGGAGGGCAAAGGCCCACCTGGGGGCCGCCCTGGTCTTCGCGAAGGAGTACGACGCGGCGGCCCCGGTCCTCGAGGAATGCCTCGAGGCGGCGCCCGACTCGCCGCGCCTCCTCGGCTTCCTCGCCCTCGCCCGCATCGGCCAGGGACGGGACGACGAGGCCCGCGACCTCCTCGCCCGCCTCGAGGACCTCGACCCGGCGGTCGCCCGGCGGGTCCGCGCCGCCTGGGAGAACAAGAAACGGTTCGGCCGCGGCCCGGGTCCCGGCGCGGGCGGCACGGGCCGACGGGGAAAGGCGCGCTAGGACGTCTCCTGCTTCCCGCTCCCGGCGCCGGGGGAGAGCTCCTGCTCCCCGGTGGAAACGGTGTCGCCGGCCGCGGCCGGCAGCACGAACCGGAGGAGGGCGTAGCCGCCGAGGCCGGAGAGGAGGGAGCCGAGCAGGATGCCCAGGCGCTCCAGGCCGTCGAAGCCGCCGGCGCCGGGAGGGAAGGCCAGGGAGGCGATGAAGAGGCTCATCGTGAAGCCGATGCCGCAGAGGATCGCCGTCCCGTGGAGGACCGCCCAGCCGGTGCGCTCCGGGAGGGCGGCGAGGCCGAGGCGGACCGCGAGCCAGGAGGCGGCGAGGATCCCGACCTGCTTGCCGAGGACCAGTCCCCCCGCGATGCCGAGGGGCACCGGGTGCAGGATGTCCCGGGGGGAGAGGCCCGCGAGGGGAACGCCGGCGTTCGCCAGGGCGAAGATCGGCAGGATCCCGAACGCCACCCAGGGATGGAGCAGGTGCTCCAGCCGCCGGAGGGGCGACGAGCCCTTCCGCCCGGTTCCCGGGTCTTCGGCCCGGAGCGGCACGAAGAGGGCGATGATCACCCCGGCGACGGTGGCGTGGACCCCGGACTTGAGCACGGCGACCCACAGGGGAACGCCGAGGAGCAGGTAGGGGACCAGCCGGCGGACCCCCATCCGGTTCAGGGCGAGGAGGGGAAGGAGCAGGCCGGCGGCCACGGCCAGGGCCGCGAGGGAGATCTTCTCCGTGTAGAAGGCGGCGATCACGATCACCGCCCCGAGATCGTCGAAAATCGCCACGCTGAGCAGGAACGCCTTGAGGGCCGTCGGCACCCGCGGACCGAGCAGGGCGAGCACGCCGAGGGCGAAGGCGATGTCCGTCGCGGTGGGGATCGCCCAGCCCCGGAGCGCCGCCGGGTTCCCGGCGTTGAGCACGGCGTAGATGACGGCCGGCGCCAGCATGCCCCCCGCCGCCGCGAAGACCGGCAGGATGGCCCGCCGGAAGCTCGACAGGTGGCCCTCGAGGAGTTCCCGCTTCAGCTCCAGGCCGACGACGAGGAAGAAGACCGCCATCAGCCCGTCGTTGATCCAGAGGATCACCGGCTTGGCGATGCGGATCCCGCCGGCCCCCACCGCCAGGCGGGTGTCCAGCAGGGCGAGGTAGGCGTTCCCCAGGGGGGAGTTCGCCAGGACGAGGGCCAGCGCCGCGGCGGCGACGAGGACGATGCCCCCCGCCGCCTCCAGCTTCATAAACTCGACCAGCGGCGCCGGCCACGGGAAACCCGACGACCTGCTTTCTTCCTGCACGTGGCCCTCCCTTCCGGCCGCTACACGATACCGCGTTTCGACCCCGCGGTGGCCCGGTGCGGATCTTCGCGGGGACCGGCCCCGGCGGCCACGGAGGCTGCGCGACGGGTGCGGGAATTTCCGGGTGGCAGGGGAGGCGACGGGGCGCCGCCCGTCACGGGTCGGGGGGAGTCCCCCGCCGTCCACGATGCGGCCGTCGCGGAGGCGGACGGCGCGGCTGGGCGCGGAGTGCCGGGTCGGCCCCGGGAAGGAGTGGCGGCGCCCCTCAGGAGCCGGGAGCGGTCCCGTCGCCGCCCACGATGCGGCCGTCGCGGAGGCGGACGACCCGGCGGGCGGGGAATGCCGGGCCGGCCGCGGGAAGGATGGGCGGCGCCCGTCAGGAGCCGGGAGCGGTTCCGTCGGCGTCCACGATGCGGCCGTCGCGGAGGCGGACGACCCGGCGGGCGCGGCGGGCGAGGGCGGGGTCGTGGGTGACGACGACGAGGGTGCGGCCGCGCTCGTGGAGGGCGGAGAAGAGGTCCATCACGTCGCTGCCCGAGGCGGTGTCCAGGTTGCCGGTCGGCTCGTCGGCGAGGAGGATCGCCGGGTCCATGGCGAGGGCCCGGGCGATCGCCGCCCGCTGGGCCTGGCCGCCGCTGATCTCCGAGGGGCGGTGGTCGGCCCGGTCCGCGAGGCCGACCTGCTCGAGCAGCTCCAGCACCCGCTCCCGGCGCCGCCGGGCCGGCACCGACCCGTACACGAGGGGCAGCTCCACGTTCTCGTACACCGTCAGGTGGGGAAGCAGGTGGAACCCCTGGAAGACGAACCCGATCTTCCGGTTCCGGATGTCCGCGAGCCGGTCGATCGAGAGGCCGGAAACCTCCTCGCCGTCCAGGCGGTAGGTCCCTTCCGTCGGCGTGTCGAGGCAGCCGACCAGGTTCATCAGGGTGGACTTGCCCGACCCGGAGGGACCGACGATGGCGACGAACTCGCTCGGGGCCACGTCGAGGTCGATCCCCCGCAGGGCCTCCACCGCGACCTTGCCGGTGCGGTAGACCTTGCGGATCCCCCGCATCTCGATCACGGGGGCGCCGCCGTTCCCGGCCCGTTCCCGCGACTCCACCGTCGTCGCCGTCATCGCTTCCACCTCCGCGGCGACCGGCTGCCGCCCGGTCCCGCCGGCCGGGACTTCCGCCCCGGCCCTTCCGCCTCAGGCGCGTCCCCGCGCGCCGCCGCCCCTCGCGGGTTGCGCCGCCCGTGTCGCGCCGCCGTCATCACTCCTCCCGCAGGGCGTCCGCGGGCTGGATCGAGGCCGCCCGCCGGGCCGGGAACCAGCCCGCGAGGAGGCCGACGAGCCCGAGGATCGCCGCCGCCGCGATCCCGATGCCGGGGGAGACCCGGGGCCGGCCGAGCAGGGCCAGGGGGCCGTCCTCCGACACGGGGATCCGGTCGACGAGGGCGACCACGCCCAGGGCCAGGGCGATCCCCACCGCGCCGCCGGCCAGGGTGTACCAGGCGGACTCGAGGACCAGCACCCCGGTGATCCAGCTTCGCCGGGCCCCGAGGGCCATCTGGACGCCGATCTCACGGGTCCGCTCCCGGACCACCGCGACCATGATGTTCGCCACGCCGACCCCGCCGACGACCAGCGTCAGCGCGCCGATCAGGCCGAGGAACACCTCGATCCCGTACAGGATCGCCCGCAGCACCTTCCCGGACTTCACGGTGTCCCAGGTGGGCAGCGCCTGCTCGTCCGCCGGGTCGAAACGGTACTTCCCGGCGAGCACCCGCCGCAGGGCGGCGAGGGTCGCCTCCATGCGGGCGGGGTCCCGGGGGCGCAGGACGATGTTGTTCAGCCCGTTCCAGCCGAACTGGGCGCGCCAGGTGGAGAGCGGGATCACGGCGTGGTCGTGGTCGGGGGTGGCGTAGTTGCTCGTCTGGAGCTTGTGGCGCATCACCCCGATCACCGTGTAGGGCACGCCGCCGACGAGCACGCGCCGGCCGACCGGGTCCACTCCCTCGCCGAACAGGTCCGCCGCGAGCCGGTCCCCGAGGAAGATCACCCGGCGGCGGTCCCGCAGGTCGAGGGCGTCGAGGAACCTCCCGCCCGGCCGGGGGACGTGGACCCGCAGCCGGCCGTACGCCGGCTCGGTGCCGACCACCAGGGTCGAGCGCATCTTCCGGCCGACCCGCAGCGGCACGTCCCACCGCATCGCCTCCCCGACCAGGCCGTCGAGGTCGGGCACCCGGGCACGGAGCAGCGGCAGGTCGGTCGCGCGCAGGGGGATGAACCGGCCGGCCGGCAGCCCGCCGAAGGGGCGGGTCGTCGTGCCGGGCCAGACGATCGCGATGTCCTTCCCCATCGCCTCGTTCGCCGCGACCAGCCGGGCCCGCAGGCCCTCCCCGAAGGCGAGGAGGAGCAGCAGGGAAAGGGTGCCCCAGGCGATCGCGGCCATCGTCAGGGCGGCCCGCTTCCGCCGCACCCGGGCGGAGCGGAGGAAGAGCCGGACGACGAGCAGCGGGCGCACGGTGTCAACCTCCCCGGATGGCGATCACCGGGTCGAGCAGGGCCGCTTCCCGGGCGGGGAACCAGCCGGCGACCAGGGCGACCAGGGCCAGGATCCCGGCGGTGGTTCCGGCGACGGCCGGCGACAGGACGGGATCGCCGACGTAGTCCGAGAGGCCCAGCAGGGGAAACGCCGCCAGGATCCCCGCCGCCGCGGCGAACCCGGCGGCTCCCCCGATCGCGGACAGGAGCAGGGTCTCGGCCAGGAAGCGGCCGAGGATGCGCCGCGGCGTGGCCCCGAGGGCCATCCGGATCCCGATCTCGCGGGTCCGCTCCTCGACGACCACGCTCATGATGTTCGAGACGCCGATCCCCGCGGCGACCAGGGTGAGGGCCCCGAGGATGCCGAGGAAGACCCGGAACCCGGTCATGAAGGTGCGCAGGAACCGCACCCCCTCCGTGGTGTCCCAGTACGAGACCGCCTCCTCGTCGTCCGGGGCGAACCGGTGCCGGCGGGCGAGGGCGCGGCGCACCCGCCCGCGGACCTCCTTCGTGCGGGCGGGGTCCCGCGCGCGGAAGACGAAGTCGGAGAGGAACCGCTCGCCGGTGAGCACGCGCAGGGTGGTCAGGGGCACGAAGACCGAGTCCGCGTCCCGTCCCGCGTAGGCGGAGGTCTGGCCCTTCTCCCGCAGGACGCCGATGACGAGGAACGGCGCGCCGCGGAGGTAGATCCTCCGGCCGACCGGGTCGAGGGGACCGAAGAGCTGGTCCGCCAGCCGGAACCCGAGGAACGCGACCCGCCGCCGCAGGCGGAGGTCCTCCCCGTCGACGAAGCGGCCCCCCGGCTGCGGGGCCAGGTTGCGGAGGGGGCCGAAGGGGGGCTCGACGCCGGTGACCTGCACCCGGCGGGTGCGGCGCCCGTGGCGCAGGACGAGAAACTTCCGGATCTCGCCGGAGACGGCCTCCAGCCCGGGAACCTCCCGGCGGAGGAGGACCACGTCCGCGGGCCGGAGCCGGATCCGCCGCCCCCGTCCCAGGCCCGCGAACGGCTTCGACGTGCGGCCCGGCCAGCCGATGACGATGTTCGTCCCGAGCCCGGCCTGCTCCTCGAGAAGCTTCCCCTGGAGGCCCTCGCCGAAGGCGAGGAGCAGGCAGATCGCGAGGGTGCCCCAGGCGAGCCCCATCATGGTCAGCACCGTCCGCAGGCGCTGGCCGGCCAGGTCCCGGAGCAGGTGCCGCAGGCCGCGAAGCATCCCGCGCGCCTCAGAGGAGCCCGGGCTCGGCGGGCTCGAGGACCTCGTCCCCCTCGGCGAGGCCCGAGACGACCTCCACCGAGAGGCCGTCGGAGAGCCCGGTCTCGATCTCGTGCCGCTCCGGCTTGCCGTCCGGCGTGCGCGGGGGGAGCTGCACGTACCCCTTCCCGGACTCCCCGTCGAAGTGGACGACCCGTTCCGGGAGCACGAGGACGTCCTTCTTTTCCCGCAGGACCACCTCGGCGGTGGCGGAGTAGCCGGCGCGGAGTTCCACCCCGGGGGCCGGGTCCAGCTCGATGCGGACGTCGAAGACCCGCCCGCCGTCCTTGAGCCGCGCCTGGGGGGCGATCCGGCCCACCTTCCCGGTGACCCGTGCGCCGGGCAGCGCCCCGATCTCGAGGCGGGCCGCCATGCCCGGGTGCAGCTTCCCCACGTCGATCTCGTCCACGGTGCCGGTGAAGACCAGGTCGGACATGTCGGCGATCACCGCCAGGTCGGTGCCGGCCTGGTAGGAGGTCAGCGGAACGACGGTGTCCCCCGGCTGGACCATCCGCTGGAGCACCGTGCCCGCGGCGGGGGCCCGGACCACCGTCGCCAGCCGGGTCTCCCCGGTGATCCGCCCCCGGCGCAGGAGCTCGAGCCGGTCCCGGGCCCGGGCGAGCTCGATGCGGCGGCGGTCCCGCTCGTCCCGGGCCGCGTCCAGGTCCTCCCGGGCGAGGAGGCCGTCGCCGGCCAGGCGCTCGAGCCGCGCCAGGCGTTCCTCGGCGCGCCGGAGCGCCGTCTCGGCGAGTTCCACCCGGCGTTCCGCCTCCACCAGCTCGGCGGGGGCCGGGTCCGGCGCGATCTCGAAGAGCACCTGGCCCGCCCGGACCCGGTCCCCCACGTCCACCAGCGCCCGCTGCACGATCCCGGAGACCTTCGACTTGACCCGGTACTCGACCCGGGGCTTGACCTCGCCGATGGCGATCGCCTTCTCGACGATCGCGCCCCGCTGCACCTTCACGGTCCGGCGACCGCCGTCCTGCCCCCGGCGGCTCTCCCGGAAGTACCGCCACCCGAACCAGCCCCCGGCGCCGAGCACCGCCAGGACCACCACCCACCGCAGGATCCGTTTCATGGCCGCTCCTTCCGGTCGTGCTCCCGCATTCTCCACCCCCGGGCCGGGGTCGGGTTCCCGCGACCCGGCGGCCGCCCGCGCCCTCCCGGCCTCCCGGGCCCGGGCGCCGGGCTCCGCCCACCGGCACGGCGGGCCCGGTCACCGGGACTCTCCCATGAAACGACGAACGTGCCGGCGGGTTGCGGGGACCGCCGCGAGCGGTCGCCCGGAGCCTTCCGGCGGTGGGAAAGGTGCCGGCCACCGGGGATCCCGCCTCCGCCCGGGGAACCGGGAGCTGCGGGCCCGGTCGCCGGGCGCCAGCCGGTCGCGGGGTGTGGTGCGGGCACGGCCGGGGGAGGGGCGGGAGTAGAATCGCGGCGGCCACGGGACGGGAGTGCCCGGGTCGGCCGATCGTCGCGGGCGCACCTTCGCCGGGCACCCTTCCGGGGGCCGGAGGAGGTGGTCCATGCAGCGCGACATGCACTTCCACGGGGTCTACTGCCTGGCCCGCGCGGCCGGCCTGCGGCCCGGCGCGGCGCGGACGCTGGCCCACGCGTCCCAGTACGTGGACGACGCGGTCGACGACGAGCTGGTGGTCCTCGACCGGCACGCGATCCTGCCGGTGATCACGAGCCACAAGCCGTACGACTGGGAGAACGTGCAGCGGGAGGAACAGTGGAACGTCTGGATCCCGTTCCACTTCGTTCCGGGCGGGGAGGGGGAGACGTTCCGCGAGCGGATCGCCTGCCGGCGGGGGGCTCCCCTGGCCCGGCAACTGCTGGACGTCGCCCTCGAGAACGCCGGCCGGGACTGGTTCCTCCACGCCGCGGGGATCGCCCTGCACGCCTTCGCCGACACGTACTCCCACCACGGGTTCGCCGGCCTCGCCCTCGAGGAGAACGTCGCCGTGCCGGAAAGCGTGGAGGCGATCGGCCTGCGGGACTCGGGCCTCGCCGCCTACGTGGAGCAGAAGCTGCGCCGCTTCGTGCGCCGGTCGGCGCGGATCCTGGCCGACCGGGTCGCGGTGGGCCACGGCACGGTGGCCACCTTTCCCGACCGGCCGTACATGCGGTGGCGGTACCGGCGGCTCGTCGACGAGGAGGACGTGGTGATCGAGCGGGACAACCCCCGGGACTACGCGGCCTGCGCCCGGGAGATCTTCCGCTTCTGCCTCCGGGTCCGGGAAGCCCGGCCCGATCTCGCCCACCGGGATCCCCGCCGGTGGGGGGACGTTTCCCGGGCGGTGGGGCGACTGGTCCGGGTGCAGGCCCACCTCCCGGAGCGGATCGGGGCCTGGCGCCGGGCCCTCGTGCAGGACCGGGCCTTCGGGGCCGTGGCGAAGGAGGATCGCGCGGTCCACTACGGCCCCCGGGACTGGCAGGTGCACCGGGCGCTCCTGGACCGGGGCCGGCGCCCGGACGCGGTCCTCTTCGCCCGGGCGGCGATCGAGCTGCGCTACCGCTTCCAGCAGGAGCTGCTGCCCGCGGCCGGCCTCGGCAACGTGTAGCCGCTT
>CAZOTT010000026.1:23003-27631 GCA_964582785.1 uncultured Acidobacteriota bacterium
CCCGGGCGGGGACCCGCGTGGGTCCGGGAAGCCCCTGGGGTATCCTTCGAGCGGTCCCGCGGCCCCGGGGGTCCGGGGGCCCGTGGGACGGACGCCCGTGCACCCCCGGCGTTGCCGCACGCGCTGCCCCGGACCGCGGAAACCGCCGCCCCGGCGCGGCGGTTCCGCGCGAGGGGCCACCCGGACCCGAGGAGGAACGATGTCGGACCGAGAGAGAAACGCGGGCTGGAGCATGGTGGCGATCGCATCCCTGGCCGTGGCCGTCGTGGCGGCGATGGCCTGCGGCGGAGCACCGACGGGAGCCGCGCCGGGGAACGCCGCCGGCCACGCCTCCCCGGCGCCGGCGGCGGCCCCCGCCTCGACCACGGCGGCGAGCTGGAACTTCGACGAGGACGCCACCGGCGCGGTCCCGAAGGGCTGGACGCCGGGCGAGACGGCCGGGCGGGGCACCCCCGCGACCTGGAAGGTCGTCGACGATCCCTCCGCCCCGACCCCGCCCCACGCCGTCGCCGTCGCGGCGGAAAACCACGGGCGCACGTTCAACCTGCTGCTCGCCGACGGGACCTCGTACCGCGACCTCGACCTGGTCGTGAAGGTGAAGGCGGGAACGGGCGACGAGGACCGGGGCGGCGGGCCCGCCTGGCGGGCCGCCGGGCCCGACGACTACTACGTCTGCCGGTGGAACCCCCTCGAGGACAACTTCCGGCTCTACTACGTGCGCCGGGGGCGGCGGCACCAGCTCGCCGGGACCCGCGTCCACTCCGACCCGGCAGCCTGGCACACGATCGCCGTGCACCACGTGGGAACCCACATCGTCGCGACCTTCGACGGGGAGGCGCGGGTCGAGGCGGACGACGACACCTTCACCGGCCCGGGCATGGTCGGTCTCTGGACCAAGGCGGACGCGAGCAGCTTCTTCGATGACGTGTCGGTGAAGCCGGCCGGCGCGGACGCCGGCCACGCCCCGCCGGAGGCCGGCGCGGGGCAGGCGGAATGATCCGCCCGTCCTCCCGGCGCCGTGCGGGCGGAAGCCGCGCACCCGCGCCCGCGGCCGGCGTCCGTCCGGGCCGCCGGTTCGGGTGGCGTACCGTTCCCCGGGGGAAGTCCGTGTCCCGGGGGCGCTCTTCCCCCGGCAGCCGTCGAGACGCGGCCCCCGGTTCCGGGGAGGACGCTCCGTTCCGGGAGTGTTCCTCCGCGCTCGCCCGGATCCTCGTCGCGTTCGCCGCGCTTGCCGTGCTGGTCGCGCCGGGCTGCGGTTCCGGGGGCGGCGCCGCTTCCGGCCGGGAGTCGTCCCGGGAGGTCGTCGTCTACGTCAGCGAGGACCAGGTCTTCTCCGAGCCGATCCTCCGCGACTTCGAACAGGCGACGGGCATCCGCGTGCGCGCGGTCTACGACACCGAGGAGACGAAGGGGACCGGCGTCATGAACCGCCTGCTGGCGGAGGCCGCCGACCCGCAGGCGGACGTCTACTGGGCGAACGAGCCGGTGCGGGCGGAGCTGCTCCGCCAGCGGGGGCTCGCCGCTCCCTACCGCTCCCCGTCCGCCGAGGGGATCCCCGCGGGATTCCGGGCGGAGGACGGGAGCTGGACCGGCTTCTCGGCCCGGCTGCGGGTGCTGCTGGTGCGGGCGGACCTCGCGGATCCCCCGCGCTCGATCCTGGCCCTGGCGGATCCCCGGTGGGGATCCCGGGCGGTGATCGCCGATCCCCTCTTCGGGACGACCGCGGTCCACGCCGCCGCCCTCTTCGCCGCGTGGGGCGACGAGCGCGCCCGGGACTTCTTCGAACGGGTGAAGCGGGCCGGCGTCGCCCTCTCGACGAGCAACGGGGAGAGCGCCGACCTGGTCGCCCGGGGGAAGTACGACTGGACCCTCGTGGACAGCGACGACGCGGTGGCCCGGGTTCGGCGAGGGGAGCCGGTGCGGATGATCGTCCCGGACCAGGAGGAGGGCGGGCTCGGCTGCCTCGTGCTCCCGAACGCCGCCGTGCTGATCCGGGGGGGGCCGCACCCGGAAGAGGGGCGGCGCCTCGTGGACTGGCTCCTCTCCCGGGAGACGGAGGAGAAGCTGGCCCGGGCGGACTGCGCCCAGGTCCCGCTCCACCCCGGCGTCCCGGTCCCGGAGGGCGTGCCGCGCATCGAGGACGTGCGCCCGATGCGGGTCTCCCTGCCCGCCCTGGGGCGCACCCTCGACGAGATCCAGCCGTTCCTCGGGGAATGGGCCGGGCACTGAGCGGAGCGCCCGGGAGCGGGGGCGGGGCGATCCCGGGGGCGCGGAGGGCGGCGGGGAGCGCCGGGCGCCGCCCGCGGCCCCGCGGCAGCGCGCCCCCGGGCGCGTGCGGGGCGGCGGCCTTCCTGTTCCTCCTCGCCGGGGGCCTGCCCCTGGCGGTGGTCGCCGCGCGGAGCGTGCTGGTGGACGGCCGGCTTTCCCTCGACCGCCACGCCGCCCTCCTGGCCGATCCCCGCACCTGGCACCTCCTGGGGAACAGCCTCCTCCTGGCGGGCCTGGCCACCGCCGGCGCGGTGCTGGCGGGGGTGCCCCTGGCGGTGCTGCTGGGCCGGACCGACCTGCCTTTCCGGGGGGCGTTCCTCGGGGTGTTCGTCCTGCCGCTGCTCCTGCCTCCCCCGGTCACCGCGGTGGCGTGGCGCGACCTCTTCCTGCCCCGGGGGCCGGTGGCCCGGGTCCTGGGCGCCGGGGTGGCCGCCCGCGGCGACGACTTCCTCGCGGGGCTGCCCGGCAGCGCCTTCCTCCACGCGATCATCTTCCTGCCGGTGGTGATCGTCGTGGGAGCCGCCGCCCTGCGGGCCGTGGATCCGCGACTCGAGGAGGCGGCGCGGCTCTCGACCGGGTGGACCGGGGTGCTGCTCCGCGTCTCCCTGCCCCTGGCCCGCCCGGGGTTCCTCGCGGCGGGGCTGGTGGTGTTCCTGTTCAGCCTCGGCGAGGTGACGGTGCCGTTCCTGCTGCGGTTTCCTGTCTTCCCGGCGGAGAGCTTCACCCGGTTCACCGCGCGCTACGACGTGGCCGGGGCGGCGGCGGCCGCGGCCCCGCTCCTCCTGGTCGTCCTGCCCGCCGTCGTCGCCGAGCGATGGTTCGCCCGGTCGGGGGCCCTGGCCTCCCGGCCGGGGACGGACCGGCGGTCCCGGCGGATTCCCCTGGGGCGGGCGCGGCTGCCGGTGGCCGGGGTGGTCGCCCTCCTCGCGGCGCTCGTGGCGGGGGCGCCCGTGGCCGGGCTCGCGGCGACCGCCTCCTCGCCGTCCGCCTTCCGGGCCGCCCTCGTCCACGGCGGCGGGAGCCTCCTGCGGAGCCTCGCCTGGGGGGCCGCCGGGGCGACCCTGCTGCTCGTCGGAGGGGCGCTGCTCGCCCTCTGCCTCGAGGCGGGACGGCACGCCGCCGCCCTCCTCGACGGGGCCGCGACCGCCCTCTTCGTGCTGCCGGGGACGGTCATCGGCGTCGGGCTCGTGGTCGCCTGGAACCGGCCTTGGGCGGGGGCGGTGCGGGGCACGGCGGCGATCCTGCTCCTCGGCTACCTGGCCCGGTACCTGGCGGTCCCGGCGTGGATCACCGGCGCGGCCCTCGCCCGGGTGCCGCGGTCCCTGGACGAGGCGGCCCGGGTGGCGGGCGCCGGGCCCTGGCGCCGGGCCCTCGCGGTGCGGCTGCCCCTGGCGGGACGGGGCCTCGCCGCCGCCTGGCTGCTGGCCTACGTGTTCTGCCTCCGGGAAACCACGGTGAGCATGCTCGCGTACCCGCCGGGGAACGACCCCGTCACGGTCCGCCTCTTCACCCTGATGGCGAACGGGGACCCGGCGATGGTCGCGGCCCTCTGCCTGCTGGCGGCGGCCCTCGTCCTGCCGCCGCTCTTCGGGCTCGGGCTCCTCGCCCGGGGGGAGACGTGGCCATGACCGCCGCGCTGCTGCGCCTGGCCGGGGTGGTGCGCGCGCCGGGAGGCCGTGCCGTCCTGCGAGGGGTGGACCTGGCGGTCGCCCCCGGGGAGCGGGTCGCCCTCCTGGGGCCGTCCGGCGCGGGGAAGACCACCCTGCTGCGCCTGGTCGCCGGCTTCGACGCGCCGGACGCGGGGGCCGTGGAACTGCGGGGCCGGGTGGTCGCCCGGGACGGGCGGGTGGTCGTCCCGCCCGAGCGGCGGGACCTGGGGATGGTCTTCCAGGACCTCGCCCTCTGGCCCCACATGACCGTGCTCGGCAACCTGCTGTTCGTGCTGCGGGCCCGGCGGGTCCCCCGCCGGGAACGGGAGGCGCGGGCCCGGGAGATGCTGGCCCTGGTGGGGCTGGCGGACCGGGCGGACGCGAAGCCCGGCGAGCTTTCCGGGGGGGAGCAGCAGCGGGTCGCCCTGGCCCGGGCCCTCGTGGCCCGTCCCTCCCTCCTGCTGCTCGACGAGCCGCTCGCCAGCCTGGACCCGGGCCTCCGCGAGCGGTTGCGGGGGGAGATCGTGCGCCTCCACGGGGAGATGGGGTTCGCGCTCCTGCACGTCACCCACGACGCGGCCGAGGCCGAGGCGCTGGCCGACCGGCTCCTGGTCCTCGCGGAGGGCCACCTGGTCCCGCCCCCGGGGCAGGCCGCGCCATAGGTCCAGGCCGGGAGTTCAGCGGACGGCCGCGCGGGCGGCGAGGAGGAGG
>CAZOTT010000026.1:27731-30100 GCA_964582785.1 uncultured Acidobacteriota bacterium
CCATAGGTCCAGGCCGGGAGTTCAGCGGACGGCCGCGCGGGCGGCGAGGAGGAGGGCTGCGGTCCAGGCGGTGGCCTGGGCGGCGAGGCCGAGCAGCGCGAGCAGGACGTTCCCGGCGAGGCCGACGCCGCCCGCCGGCGGCGCGAGGCGCCAGAGGGCGAGGGGCACCCCGCCGAGAAGCGGCCCGGCGAGCAGCAGGAACGCGGGCAGGGCCGCGGCCCGGAACGGAGCCCGCACCATGCCCGCGAGCGAGGGCAGGAGCGCCCGCCGGACCCGGTGCTCGTCCCGGGCGACCAGGTGGGCCCGGACGTGGAGCAGGAAGGTCCCGAGGAGGGCCCCCCAGCAGGCGAACAGGAGGAGCCGGGCTCCCCCGAGACCCACCAGGAGGGCGAGGGCCGACCAGCCTGCCCGGTCCGCCATCCGCCCGAGGACCCGGAACGGCAGGGACAGCGCCAGGGCCCCGGCCGGCAGGAGCACGGCCCCGAGCAGGGTGACCCGGAGCATCGTCCAGGTCCGCGGGGTCCCTTCCCGGAAGATCCGTCCCCAGCCGGCGGTGGCCGGGGAACCGTGGCGGCGCGGCAGCAACGCGGCGGCGGCCCCGCCGACGAACGCCTGGTGCACGAGGAGGAAGATCGCGAGGCCGGCCAGGACTCCCGCGAAGGCGGCCGGGCCCGCCCGGCCGAGGAGCCCGACGAGCTGCATGACCGGCAGCGGGGTCCCCGCGTCGGCCAGCCAGGCGTCCCGGAACGTCCGCCCTAGGGCTCCCTGCGCGGCCAGCCACGCGGGGCAGGCGGCGACGGCGAGCAGGACGAGGCGGAGCGACGCCACGGCGAGCACCGCCCGCCGCCCGGACGCCGGCGCGGGGGAAGGCGCCATTCCACCCGCCGTCACAGCCACGACGACACCCCCGCGGCCAGCCAGGCGGCCAGCCCCGCGAACCACGCGCTCCAGTCCCGCACCGGCTGCCGCGGCGCTTCCCTCAGGCGGCCGTTCCCCGCGGGCCCGGCTTCGAGGACCGTCTGCCCGTCCGGGTCCACCACCACCCGCTCGAGGCGCGCGGGCCGGATCGCCAGGTACTCGCGCCACGGCGAACGTCCGTCCCACGTCTCCTCGAAGACGGCGCCGTCCTCGAAGACCAGGCGCACCTTCACCGGCAGGTGGGCCCGCCCGGGGCCGGTGATCCGCACGACGTTGCGCCAGGGGAGGGTCGCCGCGGCGCCGTCCTCCCTCTCCCCGGGTGGGGTCCCCGGCCCGGGCCGCCCGCCGGTCGCGCTCCCGTTGCTGCCCGCTCCCTCCTCCTCCCGGGCGGCAGGTCCTTTCCGGTCGCCGTGGTGGTTCCCCGGGAGGGGGACCGCCACCCACCGGCGCCCGCCGGGAAGGATCGTCCCGTCCGGGAGGGACGTCCCGGGATCGGTGATCCGCACGTGGAGGCGGCCGTCCTGCTCGAGCCAGCGGTTCGCCACGGCGGGCGCTTCCGCGAGCCTTTCCAGCTCCCGCCTGTCACCGTCGAGGGTGACCGGCTGGTCGTCGCGGCATTCCGGGCCGCCGATCGGCAGGAACACCCTGCCCGCGGGGGGCTGCCACCGTTCCACCTCGACCGTGTCCACCGCGTAGTCCGCGGGCCGGGGGCTGGTCCACTCCTCGCGCACGAGGGCGGCCACGTCGTCCCCCCCCACCTCCCGGGCGACGGCCAGGAAGTCGGCCGGGCCCGGGTGGCGGAAGCGCCAGCGACGGAAGTACTCGCGGAAGATCGCGTCCAGCGTTTTCCGGCCGAAGGTCCGCTCCACCTGTTCCAGCAGGAGGCGGGTCCGGCAGTAGATCTCGGCGCTGCCCGTTCCCGGCCAGTAGAGCCACGACGGGCGGTGGAGCACGGGGTCCCGGATCTCGTCGAGAGCGCTCAGCAGGCGGAGCCGGCAGCTGCCGACCATGTCCAGGGGACGGCCGAAGAGGGTGCCCCCGGACCCGTGCTCGCCGTACAGGTCGCGGGTGGCCCGGGTCTCCCAGTAGTTCGTGAACCCCTCGTCGAGGAAGGCGTCCTCCTGCTCGCAGGAGCCGACCATCCCGTAGAAGTACTGGTGGGCGAACTCGTGGAGGACGGTGATCTCCGGCATGCGGATCGAGGCGAGGGGCCCCCGCTCGAGGAGCGGGTCGGCGACGAGCCCGGTGATGAAGGTGGGGTACTCCATGCCGACGGCGAACCGGCCCCGCCAGGGGGGGAGCACGACGGTGAGGGTGCCGTAGGGGTAGGGGCCCACCGCGCGGCCGAGGATGTCCATCGCTCCCGCCGCGGCGGCGAGGGCCCGCCGCGCCTGGCCCTCGTTGCCGGGGGGTAGATCGCGACGAGACGCACCGGGCAGGCGCGTCCGGGT
>CAZOTT010000027.1:0-28375 GCA_964582785.1 uncultured Acidobacteriota bacterium
TCCGCCGGGGACGGCCGACTCCGGGGAGTGGTGCGAGACCCGGCAGTCGCGGGGTCCGGAGCGCCGAAAACGCGCGGCTGAGCGGCGGGGCGCGGAGTTCCCGCGGCGAGCCGGCCGCCGCGGCGTCCGGTCACGCGCCAGGCCGGCGGCCTGCGAGCCGCGAGGCGCGCACGACCCCGCGACCGCCGCCGGTCGAGCCGGCCAGACGGCCGAAGGCCACACCCCGGCAGACCCCCGGCGTGCCCGCCCGGCGGTCTTTTTTCCCCCGGGCGGGACCGTCCGCGGTACATTGGGGGACGGTCCGGCGCTCGGCGTCCGTCCGGTAGAGGGGAAACGATTCCGGAGGGTGCCGGGAGGGAACGGACGGGGCCGGCCGGGCCGGGTCGCGATGTGCGGGCCCGCCGTGGCCGCGGTTGCGGGCCGCGGGGTCCTGTCGGGCCCGAATCCCGGGGGGAGAAGCGAACCGCCGGCGCGGGGACCGACCCGCGCCGGGATGAGAGGAGGCCGTGCCGTCATGAGATCGATCCGCCTGGTCGTGTTCCTGCTGCTCGCCACCCTGCCGACGTCCGCGCTGGCCGTCTTCCGCGGGGCTCCCCCCGAGGACGTCCAGCGCGCGGTCCGGGAGACGGTCGTCCAGCAGGTCCTCGGCGGCCGCACCGAGCACGTGCGCGTCGTGATGACCCCCCGCCCGTTTCCCGCCGACGGGGAGTTCCGTCTCGAGTGGTCGGGCGGCCCGATCGAGCTGCCGGAGGGAACGGCCTGGATGGCGATCGCGGACGAGACTCCCGGGGTCCTGGGCTTTCACCCGGTCCGGCACGTCTTCTTCGACGCCGAGCTCCGGGTGATCGCCGTCCGCGACGCCATCGTCTATCCCCGCTTCTACGTCCGGGGGGAGCGCCAGGACTGGTTCACCCTGGTGGCGTTCCACGCGCGCCCGGGCAGGGTGCCCGCGGACCGGAAGCACGCCGTCCCCGGCCGCTCCACGGAGACCGGCGAGAGGGACTTCAGCTACCAGGAGTTCTACGCGGTGATCATCGAGGGCGACGTCCCCTCCGGGAGCAGCTACCCCGAGTTCTGGACCGACCCGGTGCAGATGTACCGCATCCTGCTCGAGTACGGCTACCAGCCGGACCACATCCACGTCCTCTACGGCGAGGGCCACGACGAGACCGACTGGCCCTGCGAGTACTACCGGGAAGAGATGGTGGACTTCCCGGCCTACAAGCAGGACGTGCGGAACATCTTCACCTGGATGCGGGACGGCAACGCCGAGCACAACATCCCCCAGGTCACCGACCAGGACTTCATCTTCCTGTTCACCTTCGACCACGGCGGCAGCAACGGCGGCTGCCACTCCACGCTCTGCCTGATGGACGGCTGCATGCCGGACGACGAGTTCGCCTCGTACTTCAACGACGTTCCCTACAAGCACCGCGCCGTCGACATGCAGCAGTGCAACTCCGGCGGCTTCATCGACGACCTGGAGAACACGACGACGGTGATCTCGACCGCCGCCGACTGCGGAGAAAGCGCCTACCAGGCGGACGAGACGGACGACTGCGAGGGCGTGACCACGACGAAGTACGGCGAGTGGAACTACTGGTGGATGAGCGCCATGCGCGGCCACAAGCCCTGGCCCGGGGAGGAGCCGGTCGACGCGGACGTGAACGACGACGGCAAGGTGAGTTTCCTCGAAGCGCACAACTACGCCGTCGACCACGACGACCGCTCGGAGCATCCCCAGTGGAGCGACCCGGGCGGGATCGGCGACGAGCTCTCCCTGCAGACCACCTGGGACGGCCCGCACCTGGTCCACGACTCCCACCGCATCGACGACGCCGACGGCGGGAACGGTGACGGCGTCTCCAATCCCGGCGAGACGATCGTCATGCCGGTCACGCTCCTCAACAACGGAACGGCGGACGCCACGGGGATCCACGGTACGCTCTCCACCGACTCGGAGTGGGTGACCATCGAGGACGCCGCGGCGGACTGGCCCGACATCGCGGCCGACACCGGCGCCGAGTCCCTCCCCGACCACTTCCGCTGGACCGCGGGGGCGGAAACGCCGGACGACACGGACGTCCTGTTCCACGTCGACTGGTCCACGAGCGACGGGACCTCCGGGACCACCGCGTTCCACGAGCGGATCTACCGCGTGATCCTCGCGGTCCAGAAGACCTCCGTTCTCGACGATGACGGCGGCGACGGGGACGGCATCGCCGACCCGGGGGAGTCGATCCGCCTCGCCGTCACCCTGCGGAACAAGGGGCACGCCGAGGCCCGCGAGGTTCACGGAACCCTTTCGACCGATTCACCGTGGGTCACGATCACCGACGACCAGGCGGACTGGCCGAACATCGCCGGCCAGGCGTCGGCCCGGTCCAACCCCGACCATTTCGGACTGGACATCCACGCCGACGCCCCCGAGATGACGTGGGTGAACTGCACGCTGGACGTCACCGCCGCCGACGGCTACACGGCGTCGCTTCCCCTGCGCTTCATGATCGGCTCCCGGGGCACCGTGCTCCTCGTCGAGGACGGGGACGCGGAAGAGGCCGACTTCATGGAGGACCTCCTCGGGGACCTCGGTTTCGGCGTCGAGCGGCAGCTGGCCACCGAGACCGATCCCGACACCTGGCAGGACTACCACGTGCTCGTCTGGGACTCCGGGCGCAACGACGATTCCGTGGCCGACGAGGCCTGGCGCAACGCGCTGGAAGACTTCGTCGCCGACGGCGGCCGCCTGCTGATCGCGGGTGGCGAGCTGGCCTACGACCACCGGAACCACGACAGCTTCCGGCAGAACGTGCTCCACGTGGACAGCTACCGGAACGCGGGCGGAGGCGACCTGCGGGTGCAGGACGATACCCACCCGATCACGACGGTGCCCAACGTCCTCGACGAAACGCTGCCCGCGGAGACCAGCGACAGCCTCGACCGGGACGCGGTCCGGCCGACGGCCGACTCACGGATGATCCTCGACTGGACGGAATCCGCCGGCAACGCCTCCCTGGTCGCCCACGACGACGACTCCCTCGAGGGGAACGGCGGGCAGGTGGTCAGCCTCTTCCTGCGGGCGAAGACCCTCTCCGACGAGGGGGGCCAGCGCAGCCAGCTCGTGGAGAACGTGCTCGAGTGGCTGCTGGGGAACGACAGGCCCTACCTCCTCTACGTTTCCCACGAGATGCTGGACGATGACGGCGGCAACGGGGACGGAGTCGTGGACCCCGGCGAGACGATCCACATGGCCGTCGACCTGGAGAACCAGGGGTCCGGGACGGCGACGGTGACCTGGGCGCGGGCGGAAACCGACCACCCGGAGCTGATCCACTTCACCGACAACTACGCGGAGTGGCCGGACATTGCCTCCGGGGCGACGGCCCGGAGCCTCGACCCCCACTTCATCTTCCACGTCGACGAGTCCGCCCACTGCGGGACCTGGATCGAGGTCACCCTCCACATCGCCACCGACGAGGGCTTCTCGGCGGACCGGAAGTTCCGCTTCAAGATCGGGACGGGGGGCGGCGACCACACCACCTACCCCTCGACCGATACCCCGATGGCGATCCCGAACCCGGGCATCGCCGACTCCGTGATCGACGTGCCCGAAGGGTTCCGTGTCGGTGACGTCAACTGCCACGTGGACATCGAGCACTCCTCCATCAGCCTGATCAAGGTGGTCCTGCGGTCTCCCGAGGGGACCCAGGTCACGCTCCACAACCTGAGCGGCTCGGGGAATTCGCTGGTGACCACGTACGACACCGAGACCCAGCCGGACGGCCCGGGCACGATGAGCGACTTCGACGGCGAGGTCGCCACCGGCGAGTGGCACCTCCTGGTCGACGACCTGCAGGCCGACATGATGATGGGCCGGATCAACTCCTGGTCCCTGATCTTCGACACCTCGGACCTGTGCCATGACTTCACCTGCGAGGACGACCCCGCCGGCGACGTGGGCGACACGCTGCGCCTGTCGCGCCTCGGTGAACGGGACGTGCACCTCGAGTGGGACCCGGCGACCGGCGCCGACGCGTACAACGTCTGGCGGTCGCGCCGGCCCGACTTCTCCGACCCCGAGTCCACCGGGCACACGGCGGAGACGTTCTTCGACGAAACCGGGGTGCCGTACCGTTCCGCGGTCTACTTCTACCAGGTCCGGGCGGAGAACGCCTGCCACGAGGAAGGTCCCTGACCGCGTTCCGCGGCTCGACTAACATGGGGGCGGCCGGCCGATGCCGGCCGCCTTCCATCTTCCGCCCGGAACGGAGGCGACCATGGCCGACACGCTGTTGCGGGGCACCGCCCTCGGCGGCCGCGCCCGTTTCGCCGCCGCCGAGACGACCGCCGCGGTGGAGAAGCTGCGGGAGATCCACGATCTTTCTCCCACGGTCTGCGCCGCCCTCGGCCGGACGGCCACCGGCGCCCTCCTGCTGGCCGCCATGCTGGAAAAGCTGAGCGCCCGGGAACCGGTCGTCACCGTGGAGGTCGAGGGAGACGGCCCCGCCGGGAGGATCGTGGCCACCGCGTCGCCCGGCGGGTGGGTCCGCGGTTTCGTCCGCCATCCCCGGGCCGCGGTGGCGCCCCGCCCCGACGGCAAGCTGGACGTGGCGGCGGTCGTCGGCCGGCGCGGGACGCTGACCGTGACCCGGGACCCCGGCGTCGGCGAACCCTGGCGGGGCGTGGTGCCCCTCCGCTCGGGAGAGATCGCCCGGGACCTGGCCCGCTACCTGCACGACTCCGAGCAGCTTCCCTCCGTCGTGGGTCTCGGGGTCTTCGTCGTCCCGGAAGGCCGCGTCGCCCACGCCGGGGGGTGGCTGGTCCAGCTGCTCCCGGGGGTCTCCGACGACGAGGCGGAGGCCCTGGCGGACCGTGTCCGGCGGCTCGGCCCCGTCACCGCCCAGCTCCGGGCGGGCCGGGGACCGGAAGCGTGGCTCGGCGATCTCTTCGCCGGCGGGTTCGAGGTCCTGGGCCGCACTCCCGTCCGCTTCGAGTGCGGCTGTTCCCGGGAGCGGGTCGAGAAGGCCCTCCGCCTGCTCGGCCCGGCGGAGATCCGTTCCCTCCTCGACGAGGCCCGCCGCAGGTCGGAGCCGGCGGAGCTCCGCTGCGAGTTCTGCCGGGCCACCTACCCGGTCTCCCCCGCCGACCTGGAGCGCCTCCTGCGGGAGGCGGAGGGGCGGGGGCAGTGATCTGCCCGGGCGGACGAAGCCATTAAGAAAACTTTTTCCGTCCAGAAAGCTGGCTTGTCAGTAAGCCAGACGGGAATCTGCAACTGACTGTCTTTCCTTGACTTCTTGTCTTGCCCCCCCTTCTTCCCCGGCGGCCCTTGCGCATTCAGAACCCGCGTCGTACTCTTTGAAGGCCGGACGAGGTGCCGGGACCGTCCCGGCGGGGAGGCCTTCCCGTGATCCGCATCAGCCGCGAGACCGACTACGCCATCCTGCTTCTCGTGCACCTGGCCCGCCGGCCGGCGGGCCGGGTTGTCACGGCCCGCGAGATCGCCGACCACACGGGGGTCTCCCGGCCGATGGTGAGCAAGATTCTCAAGGCCCTCGCCCGGGGCGGCCTGCTCCGGTCCCACCGGGGCGCCCGGGGAGGTTACAGCCTGCCGCGGGCCCCCGAGGAGATCTCGGTCGTCGAGGTGATCGAGGCGATCGAGGGGCCGATCGCGATCACCGAGTGTTCCGGGGACGAGGGGGCCTGCACCCTGGAGGATGGCTGCCCGGTCCGGGTCAACTGGCGGGACATCAGCAGCGTGATCCGTTCCGCCCTCGCCGGCGTGCCCCTCGCCCGGATGGCGGGGTCCGTCCTGGGACCCCGCCCCCTGGGCACGCCGCCGGCGGCCGATCCTCCCGGGCTGGGGCTCGCTCCCCTGCCCCCCGCCGGGGGCACCGGCGGCACCGGGCCGGGTTCGCCCGCCCGGGGCGGAGGGGGGAACCAGCGATGAGCGACGAGAGGAAACGGATCGAGGAGCTCGTCGACCGGGAGTACGAGCACGGGTTCGTCACCCCGATCGAGGAGGAGACGATCCCCCCGGGGCTCTCCGAGGAGGTGATCCGGAAGATCTCCGCCCTCAAGGAAGAACCGGACTGGCTGTTGGAGTGGCGGCTCCGCGCCTGGCGGACATGGCGCCGGATGGAGGAGCCCCACTGGGGACACCTGCACTATCCCCCGATCGACTACCAGTCGATCGTCTACTACGCGGCGCCCAAACGGAACGAGGACCGCCCCCGCAGCCTGGACGAGGTCGACCCCGAGCTGCTGGAAACGTTCGAGAAGCTCGGCATCCCCCTCGAGGAACGGGCCGCGCTCGCCGGGGTGGCGGTGGACGCCGTCTTCGACTCGGTCTCGGTGGCGACCACCTTCCGGGAAAAGCTGGCCGAGCTGGGCATCATCTTCTGCTCCTTCTCCGAGGCGGTGCGCGAGCACCCGGACCTGGTGCGGAAGTACCTCGGCACGGTCGTGCCCCCGGGAGACAACTTCTTCGCCGCCCTCAACTCGGCCGTCTTCTCCGACGGGTCGTTCTGCTACATCCCGCCGGGGGTGCGGTGCCCGATGGAACTGTCCACCTACTTCCGCATCAACGCGGCGAACCTGGGCCAGTTCGAGCGGACGCTGGTCGTGGCGGACGAGGGGGCCTACGTCAGCTACCTCGAGGGCTGCACGGCGCCGATGCGCGACGAGAACCAGCTCCACGCCGCCGTGGTGGAACTGGTGGCGCTGGCGGGGGCGCACATCAGGTACTCCACGGTCCAGAACTGGTACCCCGGCGACGAGGAGGGCCGGGGGGGCATCTACAACTTCGTCACCAAGCGGGGGAAGTGCGCCGGCCGGAACTCCCGCATCTCCTGGACCCAGGTCGAGACCGGTTCGGCGATCACCTGGAAGTATCCCGGTTGCGTCCTCCTCGGCGAAGGTTCCGTCGGAGAGTTCTACTCCGTCGCGCTGACGAACCGCCGCCAGCAGGCCGACACGGGGACCAAGATGATCCACGTGGGCCGGAACACCCGGTCGGTGATCGTGTCGAAGGGAATCTCGGCCGGGCGGGGGCAGAATTCCTACCGCGGCCTCGTCGAGGTCCGGAAGTCCGCCACGGGCGCGCGCAACTACTCCCAGTGCGACTCGATGCTGATCGGGGACCGCTGCGGGGCCCACACGTTCCCCTACATCGATGTCGCCAATCCGACCGCCGTGGTGGAACACGAGGCGACGACGTCGAAGATCGGGGAAGACCAGCTCTTCTACTGCCAGCAGCGGGGGATCTCGCCCGAGGACGCGGTGGCGATGATCGTCAACGGTTTCTGCAAGGAGGTCTTCCGCGAGCTGCCGATGGAATTCGCCGTCGAGGCGCAGAAACTGCTCGGGGTGAGCCTCGAGGGAAGCGTGGGCTGAGCGCCCACCGAGGAGGGAGCCGGCCGATGGAAACCAGCCAGCCGATCCTCGAGATCCGCGACCTGCACGCGGGCATCGAGGGCAGGGAGATCCTCCGCGGGGTCGACCTCGTGCTCCGGCCCGGGGAGATCCACGCGATCATGGGCCCGAACGGGTCGGGAAAGAGCACCCTCGCCCAGGTGCTTGCCGGGCGGGAGACGTACGAGGTGACGCGGGGCAGCGTGCGCTACCGCGGGCGGGACCTGCTGGCCCTTCCCGCCGAGGAACGCGCCCGGGAGGGGATCTTCCTCGCCTTCCAGTACCCGGTGGAGATCCCCGGCGTCAGCAACATCTACTTCCTGAAGACCGCCCTGAACGCCGTCCGGCGCCACCGGGGACTGCCCGAGATGGACGCGATGGAGTTCATGAAACTGGTCCGGGAAAAGCTGGCCCTCGTCGAGATGGACGAGGCGTTCCTCCGGCGGGCGGTCAACGAGGGATTCTCGGGCGGCGAAAAGAAGCGGAACGAGATCCTGCAGATGGCGGTCCTGGACCCGGTGCTCGCGATCCTCGACGAGACCGACTCCGGCCTGGACATCGACGCCCTGCGCGTGGTCGCGGCCGGGGTCAACCGGCTGCGCCGCCCGGACCGGGCGATGCTGCTCGTCACCCACTACCAGCGCCTGCTCGACTACATCGTTCCCGACTTCGTGCACGTGCTGGCGGGGGGCCGGATCGTCCGCTCCGGCGGGCGGGACCTGGCCCTGGAACTCGAGGAGAAGGGGTACGGCTGGCTGCGCGAGGCCGGGGCCCCGGGCGCGTGACGATGGGCACGAGAGCGAGGAAACCCCGATGAGCACCGGCACGCTCGCCCCGGTTCCCGCCGCGTGGAAGGCCCTGGCCGACCGGTACCGGGAGCTGTCCGCGGCCGGCCCGGCGTTTCTCCGGGAACTGCGCCATGCCGGGTGGACCTTCTTCGCGGAAGGGGGCCTCCCGGGCCGCCGGGAGGAGGACTGGCGGGAGATCGACCTGCGGCCCCTGGCGGAACTCCCGCTGGTCCCGGCCGCCGAGCGGGCGACCCGCGTGCCCCCCGCCGTCCTCGACCGGCCCGAGGTCACCGGGCCGGCCCCGCCGCGCCTCGTCCTGGCGGGAGGACGTCTGCGGGAGGACCTTTCCGCGGCGGACCCCCTGCCGGGCGGCATCGAGGTGCTTCCCCTGCCGGAGGCCTCCCGCCGGGTCCCGGACCTCCTGGCCGCCCACCTCGGCCGGCTGGCCCCGGCGGAGAATCCCTTCGTCGCGCTGAATACCGCGCTCCTCGAGGAGGGGCTCCTCGTCCGGGTGACCGCCGGCACGGACGTGGACGTTCCCCTCCACCTGGTCCACGTGGCCCCGCCGGCGGAGTCCCCCCTCGCCTGCCACCCCCGCGTCCTGCTGCTCGCGGAAGCCGGGGCCCGGGTCACCGTCATCGAGAGCTTCCTCGGTCCCGGGGAAGCCCGGGGCCTCGTGAACGGCGTGACGGAGCTTCTCGTGGGGCCCGGCGCCCGGGTGACCCACGCCCGGGTCCAGCACGGGGCCCCGGGAGTCCACCACGTCGCCCACGTGGGCGCCCGGGTGGAGTCCGGCGGCACGCTGCACTCCCTCTCGATCGCGCTCGGCGGTCCCCTCGTGCGCGTGGGCATCGACGCCCGGCTGGCCGGCGAGGGGGCGGAGGCCGTGCTGGACGGTCTCTTCCTGGCCGGCGCGGGTCACGTGGTGGATCACCACACCTCGATCCACCACGAGGTTCCCCGCTGCACCAGCGAACAGCTCTACAAGGGGGTCCTGGCGGGCGACGGCCGGGGCGTCTTCCGGGGCCGGATCGTGGTCGCCCCGGGCGCGGAACAGTCGGCCGCCCGCCAGCAGAACCGGAACCTCCTCCTCTCCCCAGCCGCCCTCGTCCGGTCCCGGCCCCAGCTCGAGATCTACGCCGACGACGTCCGGGCCACCCACGGGGCGACGGTGGGCCAGCTCGACGAGGACATGCTCTTCTACTTCCGCAGCCGGGGCATCGGCCCGGCCGAGGCCCGCCACCTGCTGCTGGCCGCCTTCACGGGAGAGATCCTGGAGCGGCTGCCCGGCCCGTCCCTCCCCTCGCTCCTGGCCGGGCGGGTCGGGGAGTTTCTCGCCGGCGTGCCGGGGCGGGAAGCGGAGGAACGATGACCGCGCCGCTGGACGTCGAGCGGGTGCGCGAGCAGTTCCCGGTCCTGGGTCGCCGGGTCCACGGTCACCCCCTCGCCTACCTGGACAACGCGGCCACGACCCAGAAACCCCGGGCGGTGATCGACGCCGTCGGCCGCTTCTACGCCGAGCGGAACGCGAACGTCCACCGGGGAGCCTACCGGCTCTCCGCGGAGGCCACCGAGGCCTACGAGGGAGCGCGGTCCCGGGTGGCCCGGTTTCTCGGGGCGGAGGACCCCCGGGAGATCGTCTTCACCCGGGGAACGACCGAGGCGGTCAACCTGGTCGCGTGGAGCCTCGGGCTCGACCGGTTCGGGGAGGGGGACGAGATCCTCGTCACGGGGATGGAGCACCACTCGAACATCGTCCCCTGGCAGCTCGTCGCCGCCCGGACCGGGGCCCGGCTGGTCGTGGCGCCGATCACGGATGCCGGGGAGCTGGACCGGGAGGAGTTCCGCGCCCGGCTCTCCTCCCGGACCCGCCTCGTCGCCCTGGCCCACGTGTCGAACGCCCTCGGGACGATCAACCCGGTGCGCGACCTGGCCGCGGAGGCCCGCGCGGCGGGGGCCCTCGTCCTCGTGGACGGGGCCCAGGCGGTTCCGCACCTGCCGGTGAACGTGGGGGAACTCGGCTGCGACTTCTACGCCTTCTCCGGCCACAAGGTGTACGGCCCGACGGGGATCGGGGCCCTGTGGGCCCGCCGCGAGCTGCTCGAGGAGATGTCCCCGTGGCAGGGGGGCGGGGACATGATCCTCGAGGTCCGCTTCGAGGGATCGACGTGGAACGAGGTCCCGTGGAAGTTCGAGGCCGGGACCCCCAACGTGGCGGGCGCCGTCGGCCTGGCCGCCGCCCTGGACTGGGTCGAGGAAACCGGTCTCGCCGCGATCGGCGACCACGAGGCGGACCTCCTGCGGTACGCCACCGCCCGGCTCGGCGAGGTGGAGGGGCTGCGGATCGTCGGCACGGCCGGCCGGAAGGCGGGGGTGGTCTCGTTCGTCCTCGGGGACATCCACCCCCACGACGTGGCCACGTTCCTCGACGCCGACGGGATCGCGGCCCGGGCGGGTCACCACTGCGCCCAGCCGGTGATGGACCGCTACGGCGTGCCCGCGACGGTGCGGGTCTCGTTCGCCGCCTACAACACCCGCGGGGAGATCGACGCACTGGTGGCGTCCCTGCGGAAGGTCCGGGAGGTGTTCGCCCGATGAACGACCTGCGCGAGCTGTACCAGGAGATGATCCTCGACCATTCCCGCAACCCCCGGAACCGGGGAGCCCTCGATCACTCCACCCACGTGGCCGAGGGGCGGAACCCGGTCTGCGGGGACCGGGTCACCGTCTGGATCGACGTGGACGGGGACGGCGTCATCCGGCGGGTGACCTTCGACGGCAGGGGCTGCGCCATCTCCACGGCCTCCGCGTCCCTGATGACGGAGGCGCTCGTCGGCCGCACGGTGGAGGAGGCCCGGCAGCTCTTCTCCGCCGTCCACGACATGCTCACCGGCGACCCGGCCGGGGCGCGGGGCGCCGGGGCCGCCGGCCGGGAGGACCTGGGGAAACTGGAAGTGCTCTCGGGAGTCAAGGAGTTCCCGATGCGGGTCAAGTGCGCGTCCCTCCCGTGGCACACCTTCCTGGCCGCCCTCGAGGGACGCGATGAGCCCGCCCGGACCGAGTGACCCGGAGGGAGGAAAGACCATGAGCACCACCGGGAACCGCCACCCCGGGGAAGCGGGGTCTCCCCACGACGCCTCTTCCTGCAACGACCCCCTCTGCCGGGATCCCGCCTGCCGCGCGGCGGCCGACCGGTCGGCCACGGTCGACAAGGAGGCGCTGGTCCCCCGCATCGTCGCGATGCTGGAGTCGGTCTACGACCCGGAAATCCCGGTGAACATCTGGGAGCTCGGGCTCGTCTACGGGATCGACATCTCGGACGAGGGGGACGTCACCGTCCGGATGACCCTGACCGCCCCGAACTGTCCCGTCGCGGGCAGCCTGCCGCTCGAGGTGGAGATGCGGGTCGCGTCCGTTCCCGGCGTGCGATCGTGCCGGGTCGAGCTGACCTGGGATCCTCCCTGGACACCGGAACGGATGTCCGAGACCGCTCGCCTGATGCTCGGCCTGGACTGAGCCTCTCCGGCGGGGGGCCCGGCCCGGCCCCCGTTCCGCCACCCACGGGGGCCGGCAGGCCGGGGCTTCCGGTCCCTCAGAAGCGGAAGGCGACGCCGAGCGAGACCTCGTGGCCGGAGAGGTCGATCGTCCCGAAACCGGCCAGGTCGCCGTCCAGCTCGTCGTCCACGTCGTGCCAGCGGGCATCGACGAAGAGGGACCACGACGGGGAAACGCGCACGTCGACGCCCGCCTCGAGGAACCACCCGAGGGCGGTACCGTCCGACACGTAGCGGTCGTTGAACAGCTCCGCGGGATCGACGGAGAAGTCGATGAAGTCACCCCGTTCCCGGTAGCGCCACCAGTAGAACCCCGCCCCGACCCCGACGTAGGGGCGAAGCGCGAGGTCGCGGCCGAGGGGGTAGGCGACCACGGCGATGGTCAGCGGGTCGATCTCCAGCTGCTCCAGGTGGGCGATCTCGTACCCGTCCGCGTCGGTCCAGTCCCGGTAGGCCACGGTCGTCCGGCCGTCGTAGGTGGCGAGGGACACCTCGACGTCCAGGGCCGTGTCGCCGGCCCGGTGACGCCAGTCGAGGCCGAAGACGGTGTCGTCCAGGCTCGACGGCGACCCGGTGAAGGCGTCGAACGTGTCGGCCCAGAAGCGGGAATCTCCGTCGGGACGGAATTCGCCGATCCGCAGGCGCACCTGGTTCGCGGGAGAAACCCTGTCACCGGCCAGCCGGGGAAAGTGCCGGGGAGTGCCGGCGGCCGCGAGGGGCGGGACGGCGAGAACGAGGGACAGGGCCAGGACGGCGGCAGCGTGTCTTCGCATCGGTCACCTCCTTCTGCCGCCTTCCCAAGCAAGGATGGTACCAGTCGCCGGGGTCGCGGGAGCGGAACGGGTTGCGCCGTCCCGCGCCGCCGCCTGTTGCCGGGACCGACCTCCCCCGGGGACGCCTCACGTCTCCCAGCGGCGACCCTCGGTCCCCCCCATGATCCCCGGCCGTCCCGGGAACTCCCGCCGGACCGGGACGGGGCCGCCCGTGACGTCCGCCAGCACCGCGGTCGCCCCCTCGAGCGGACCCGCCCAGGCGACCCCCTCGACCAGCGGGGCGATCTCCGCCAGCACCCGCCGGGCGATCTCCAGGCGCGCCGCCCGGAGGGCTTCCTCCCCGGCGGCCCGCTCCATCCGCTCGAGGACCCACCGCGGGACCTCGACCCCCGGGACCTCCGCCGCGAGGAACTCCGCCTCCCGCAGGTCCCGCGGCGGGCGGATCTCCGCCAGCACCGGGATCCGTACGTGCGCCACCCGTTCCAGGAACGCCTCCAGCACGGCGGCGTCGAAGACCGGCACCGTGACGGCGAAGGCGGCACCCGCGTCCACCTTCCACTCGAACCGGCGGACCTCCTCCTCGATCGACTCCGGGGGGCCGGCCGGCGTGACCTGGACCCCCGGGAAGAAGGCCGTCGGGGCCCCCGTGGGGGTATCCCCCACGTCGAGCCCGTGGTTCAGCCGGTGGACCACGTTGACCAGCCCGATCGCGTCCACGTCGAACACGGGGGTCGCCCACGGAGCCTCGCCGGGACGCGGGACCCGCCCCGTCACCAGCACCAGGTTGCGGATCCCCAGGGCATGGGCCCCCAGCAGGTCGGACTGCATCCCCAGCAGGTTCCGGTCCCGGCAGGAATACTGGAGCACCGGTTCGAGGCGCAGGCCCTCGGCCCGGGCCCGTTCCACGATCAGCCGGGCGAGGGCCAGGGGGCTCATCCGCACCATCGCCCGCGGGTCGTCCGGCACCAGCACCCCGTCGACCCCCAGTTCGTCGAACCGGCGGAGGGCGGCGAGGGCCCGGTCCGCCTGCCAGCCGCGGGGTGGGGAGATTTCGACCAGCACCACGAACCGGCCGTCCGCCACCGCGCGCGCCAGGGACGACCGGTCGGGAGACGGAACCGGTTCTCCCCGCGGACGGGCGGGGCCGGAAACGACGACGCGGGGCGCCGGCTCTTCGCCCGCGGGAAGGCCGAGGGCGTCCCTCATCGCCCGCACGTGATCGGGCGTCACGCCGCAGCACCCCCCGACCACCCGGGCCCCCGCCGCGACGAACCTCCGGACGTAGCGCGCCATGTACGACGGGGAAGCCAGGTAGATCAGCCGCCCCTCCACGTTGCGGGGCAGGCCGGCGTTCGGCAGGGCGGCGATCGGGCGCGAGCACACCGCGCCGAGGGTTTCCACCACGGACAGCATGGGGGCCGGCCCCACCGAGCAGTTGACCCCCACGACGTCCGCCGCCGACTCCTCCAGCTTGCGGGCGAGCCACTCCGCGGGCACTCCCTCGGGCGACCTGCCCTCCTCGTCCACGGTCATCAGCGCCACGACGGGCAGGTCGCAGGTTTCCCGGACCGCCCGGATCGCCGCGCGGATTTCCACGAGATCGGCGAAGGTTTCGAGCACGACCAGGTCGACGCCCCCCTCGACCAGCCCCTCGACCTGCTCGCGGAACAGCCCGGTGGCCTCCTCCACCGTCGTCGGGCCCCAGGGCTCGAGCCGGATCCCCAGCGGCCCGACCGACCCGGCGACCAGCACCCCGCTCCCGACGGCGCGGCGGGCGATCCGGGCCGCCTCCCGGTTCACTTCCCTGACCCGGTCCCCCAGTCCGTGGGGCTCCAGGCGGGGGCGGGAAGCGCCGAAGGTGTTCGTCTCGACCACGTCCGCGCCCGCGTGGGCGAACGCGCGGTGGACCTCCTCGACCAGGCCGGGCCGATCGAGGTTGAGCTGCTCGTAGCAGACGTTCAGGAAGGCGCCCCGGGAGTAGATCTCCGTCCCGGTGCCGCCGTCGAAGAGGACGACACCCGCGGCGAGGCGGTCGAGGAAGGAACGGGGCACCCGGAGGTGGACACGGAGGGGGGAGCGGAAGGCGCCCGCTCCCCCCTCCGGAGAAAGGCTACTCGAGGACGAGGATCTCGACGCGGCGATTCTGGGCGCGGCCCTCGCGGGTGGAGTTGTCCGCGATCGGACGCTCCTCTCCGTACGAGATCACCTGCATCAGGTTCAGGGGAATCCCGCGCTCGTGCAGGTAGTCCCGCACCGCCTCGGCCCGCATCAGCCCGAGCTTCTTGTTGTAGGCGGCGGAACCGGTGGAATCGGTGTGGCCCTGGATCTCGAGGAAGACCAGCCGGTCGAAGCTCTTCAGCTTCTGGACGAGCTGGTCGAGGGCACGGGCACCCTCGGGGGTCAGCTCGGTCTTGTCCACGCCGAAGTGCACGTCACGGTTCGTCAGGGTGACCTTCCAGATGACCTTGCCCCGGGCCATCTTCTCCGCCTCGGCGGCCTTCGCGAGGGCGGTGGAACCGGTCTCCTCCGCCTTCGCCGCCCTGGAGTCGACGACCTTCACCTTCTGGTCCAGCTCGCTGCTCTTCTTGTCCAGCTGGTCGATCTTCTCCCCCTGCTGCTCCACGCGGGTCTGGACATCGTCGACGCGCTTGGTCACGTCGGCGATCGCCTGGTCGAACGTCTTCGTGGAGACGCAGCCCGCCGCGAGGAACAGCAGCGGGACGGAGATGGCCAGCAGCATGGTGAAACGCTTCATCCTTCGTCCTCCTTGCTCGTACACGTTCCGAATCCGCCGGACTCCTTCCGGCAAACAGGGGGGCATTATAGACGGGCCCCCCGCCCCCCGCTTCCCCCGGGGGGGAGAAACTCAGCGGTACCCGGAACGGGCCAGGACGGTCACGCCGGGCCGGTTCACCCGGACGCGGACCCGGTGGAACCTCCCGTCGGGCGGGGATTCCGGGTGGAAACCGAGCCAGTACTGGTGCCGCAGGTCGTCCCGGATCCTCCCCGCGGCCCGCCGGGCGTCGTCCCCGGACGTCACGAGAAAGAAACGTCCCCCGGTCTCGGCGGCCACGCGCCGGAGCAGGGCCAGGGGCGACCGTTTCCGGCGCCGGGGACTCCGTTCCCGGATCCGCTCCGCGGGGCCACCGACCGCCAGGACGTAGACCGGGGCCCGCACCCGCCGGGCCGCGTCGATCACCTCCCGGGCGGTCCGCCGGCTCGCGTTGTCGATCCCGTCGCTGGCAAGGACGATCGCCTGGCGCTGGTCCACGGGCGGGGGCAGCAGGCGGGCCGCCTCCACCAGGGCGTCCGCCACGGCCGTCGTTCCTCCGCGGGGCAGCGCCACCGCCTCCCGCACGGCGGAGAGGGGGCGCTGCCGCCACCCCCCGTGGACCTCCACGCGGCCGCCGCCGAAGCTGACGAGCCGGATCCGGTCGGCGAGGCGCACGGTGCGCGCGAGGGGCAGGAGGGCCCGCCGCAACTGTTCCTGCCGGGCGCGCCCCGCCATGGAACCGGAAGCGTCCACCAGCCAGACCATCCGGAACGGGTGCGCCCGGTCCTCGCTGAACCAGGCGAGGGAACGCTCCCGTCCGTCCACCTCCAGGCGGAAGTCCTGCCGGCGCAGCCCGGGAACCGGCCGGCCCCGCCGGTCGAGGACGACCACCCCCACCTGCACCAGCGTGACCCGGACCTGCTCGGGAGGGAGCGCGGCGAGAAGCTCCCGCAGTTCCGCATCGGTGAGGGGAGGCCCGCCCCCGTGAACCCGGTCGAGCAGGGCACGGACGTCCACCGGCGCGGGGCCGAGCAGGAGGGGCAGCAGGAGCAGGCCGAGCAGGGCCGGGACACATCGCATCAGCAGTACATCTTCTCCACGACGTCGCCGAAGCGCCGCAGGACCTCGGCCCGCCGGACCTTCTGGGTGGGGGTGAGCAGCCCGTTCTCCTCGGAGAAATCCTCGAGGAGGAACTCGAACCGGCGCGCCTTCTCGAACACCGCCAGGCCCGCCTGCAGCCGGGAAATCTCCCCCTCGTAGAGCCGCCGCACCTCCGCCCGCTCCAGCAGGGCCGCCGGGTCCGCCGCCGGCAGGTGCCGGTCCCGCGCCCACTCGACCAGCCGTTCCATGTTGGGCACGATCAGCAGGCCGATGTGAGGGCGCTCGTCCCCCACCGCCACCGCCCGGAGCACGTAGGGGCTCTTCTCGATCTCCTGCTCGATGGCGACGGGAGAAACGTTCTTCCCCGTGGAGAGGACGATGATGTCCTTCTTCCTCCCGGTGATCGCCAGGAAGCCGTCCGGGTCCAGGTACCCCAGGTCCCCCGTGTGCAACCAGCCGCCGAAGAGGGTTTCCTCGGTGTCCCGCGGCCGGTTCCAGTAGCCGCGCATCACGTTCGGTCCGCGGGCGAGGATCTCCCCCTCGTCGCTGATCTTCACCTCGACCCCGACGATCGGCGGGCCGACGGTCCCGAGCCGGACGTGGCCCGGCCAGTTCACGCTGATCACGGGGGACGACTCGGTCATCCCGTACCCCTCGTAGACGGGGAGGCCGGCGGCCCAGAAGAAGCGCGCCACGTCGGGCGGCAGGGCGGCGCCGCCGCTGATCATGAACTTGAGCGCTCCGCCGAGCCGCGCCCGCACCCGCGACAGGATCGCGCGGTCGGCCATCTTCCAGCGGAGGGCGGCGAGACCGCGGGGCTCCCGGCCCGCCACGAGGTCGTCGGCGACGGCGAGGGCCCAGTCGAGCATCTTCCGGCCGAGGGCACGCTTCATCCCCCGCTGTTCCTCGACCTGTTCCCGCACGACGGACGCGATCCGCTCGAGGAGGCGCGGGACGGTCACGAACACCTGGGGCCGCACCTCCCCGAGGGCGTCGGCCACCCGCTCGAGGCGCGAGACGTACCCGATGGAGAGACCGACCTGGATGTACACGTAGTTGACCATCCGCTCGAGCACGTGGGACAGGGGGAGGAACGAGAGCGCCCGGTCCCCCTCCTCGAAGGCGAACAGGTGGGCGCAGGCTCCCACGTTCGAGCAGAAGTTCCGGTGGGTGAGCATCACCCCCTTCGGCGTTCCCGTCGTTCCCGAGGTGTAGATGATCGTCGCCAGGTCGCCGGGGTCCAGGTCGGCGAGCCGCCCGTCGACGAGCCCCTCGTTCTCGATCAGGGCCCGCCGTCCCTCTTCCCGGAGGAGGGAAAGATGGATGGCGCCGGATCCCTCCCCGTCGAAGCAGAAGACCTGCTCGAGGTTCGGCAGCGAGCCGCGCACCGAGGCGATCTTGGCCGCGTGGTCCTGGTTCGAGACGAAGGCGAACCGGGCCCCGGAATCCCGCAGGATGTACTCCGCCTGGTTGGCCGGCAGCGTCGGGTAGACCGGCACGTTGACCCCCCGGGCGAACTGGATCCCCATGTCGGCGAGGATCCACTCCGGGCGGTTTTCCGCGACGAGCCCGACCCGGTCACCCGGCTGGAGCCCCCGGGAGACCAGGCCGGCGGCGATCTCCCGGACCGCCACGAGGGCCTCCCGCGACGAGATCCACTCCCAGCGGCGGCCGCGCCGGGCCCCGAGAAAGCGCTCGCGCTCGTGCTCGGTGACGCAGTGCAGGAAGATGGCCGGCAGGTTCGGCCGGACGTCGAGCTCCATGCTGGCTCCTTCCCCCGGGTACGCGGAGGGAAAACGGGGCTGACCCCGGGTCGAGGTGCCGGATGGTTATACTGCGAACATGCCCCCGGCGTCCATCCGTCCCCCGGCCAGGTTCCTCCTCGCCCTCGCGGTTCTCGCGCTCGCCGGGGCGGCGGCGCTGCCGCGGCTTTCCCGGGAAGCCCGGCGGGAAACGCGGTACGCGGTGCGGCTGGCGGCGCGGGGCTCCTGGCGGGAGTCGGAAGCGCACCTGCGCCGGGCGCTGGCCCTGTCCCCGGACCACCCGGGTCTCCTCCACGACCTCGGGGTCGTCCTGCGTGCCCTCGGCCGGGACGCGGAAGGGGACGACCTCCTGGCCCGGGCCCGGACCGCCGGGTTCGTCCCGGGCCGGCGCTGCCGGAAGGTCCGGGTCCCCCGGCCGCGCCCGGCGATCGTCCCGTGGCCGCGGGGCACCCGGGTGACGGTCGCCGCCTGCGGGGACCACTCCCCGGAGGTGGCCCGCTGGACGGCCCGCGTCCTCTCCCGGGACGCCGGCCTCGTGCCGGCGCCCGTTCCCTGCGGGAACCCCGCCCTGCTGGTCCTCCGCTCCCGGATCACGGCGGTCGACCGGTCGGGGTACGAGGAGGAGGACGAGCGGGACGACCGGTACCTTCTCGAGCCCGCTCCCCGGGCGCGGTTCGTCGTCCGGCGCCTCCTGCACCTGGAGCTGTCGGTCGAGGTGCGGGATGCCGCGGGGCGGTCGCTGCACCGGGACTCGTGGTCCTCGGAGGCGATCGACCGGGGGCTGCGGGACGAGCGGGACCTCGTCTACGATCTGCTGGCTCCCCTGCGGGAGCGCCTGGTCGGCATCTTCCGTCCGGGCCGGCGGGACGAGCCCGCCTGGCTGTGGACCGGGTGAGCGATGGTGCGCGGGTTGCGGGCGGTCCTGCTCTCCGTTCTCGGGCTGGTCACGGTCGCCGCCGGGCCGGCCCCGGCGCAGGTCGGGGGAGAACCGTTCGGCCGGAACAAGGTGGGCTGGCGGTCGTTCGCCTGGCGGGTCGTCGAGACCGACCACCTGGCAATTCACTTCTACGCGGGGGAGGAATCGCTGGTCCCGGAGGTGGCCGCGGAGGCGGAGAGCGCCTGGGCGGACATCGCGGAGGTCCTCGGCCCGGGGCCGGGACGGAAGGTCCCGCTGCTCCTCTATGCCACCCACGCCGACATGGAACAGACGAACGTCTACCCGTGGCACGTCCCGGAGGCCGTCGCGGGCTTCGCCGAGCCGTTCCGCAACCGGGTCGTCATCCCGGCGGACCTGCCCGCCGACGAACGGTACCACCTGCTGCGCCACGAGCTCACCCACGTCTTCGAGTTCGAGATCCTCTACGCCGGGTCCGCCCAGCGGATGCTGCGGGGCCACGCGCCGCTCTGGTTGATGGAGGGGCTCGCCTCCTGGCTGGGGCGCGACGAGACGGCCCTCGACCGGATGGTGATCCGGGACGCTGTCCTGGCCAACCGCGTCCCCTCGCTGCGGGAACTGGACCGGCTCGACTACCTGACCTACCGCTTCGGTCACGCGATCTTCGACTGGATCGTCGAGACCCGGGGGACGGAGGGAATCCGCGACCTGCTCGCGGCGTTCCGGCGGGAACTGCTGGCGGGGAACGTCGAGGCGGCCGTCCGGGAAGCCCTCGGGATCGACGTGGACACCTTCGACCGCCGGTTCTCCCGCTGGCTGCGCCGGCGTTACCTGCCCCTGCTCGAGAACCGCCGCTTCCCGGACGAGGTCGCCGTGCCGCTCGGTTCGCCGCGGCCGGGCACCCGGTTCCTCTCGCCGGTGCCCAGCCCCGCCGGCGAGCTGGTCGCCGCGATCCGGGAGGGACGCGAGGGAAGCGACGTGGTCCTGCTCGACGCCCGCACCGGGACCGTCGACCGGGTCCTCTTCCGCGGCGCCGGCCACGCCCGTGACCGGCTGGTCAGCCGGGCCTGGCGCCTGCGCCGGGACCTCGGCTGGTCCCGGGACGGAACCCGCCTCGCCTTCTTCCTCCGCCGGGAGAACCACTACCTCCTCCGGGTCGTTTCGGTCGCGACCGGCCGCACGGTGCGGGACGCGGTGCTGCCGCCCGGGCTGGCGGATCCCGCCTCCCCTTCCTTCCTCGACGCGGACACGGTGGTCTTCTCCGCGAACCGGGACGGCCGCTGGGACCTCTGGCGCTGGCAGCCGGGCCGCGATCGCCCCCGGCGGCTCACCGACGACCCGGCGGTGGACGCGGACCCCGTCGTCGACCCCGCCGGCAGGAGGATCGCCTGGGTCCGCCGGGAAGGAACCCACGACAAGCTGTGGGTGCTCGAGGTCACCGATCCCGGGTCCGCCCGGCCCCTGACCCGGGGCGCCTGCACCGACGTCCTGCCCTCCTTCTCCCGGGACGGCCGCCTGGTCTACTTCTCCTCGGCGCGGGGTCCCGACCAGGCCTGGAACCTCCACCGGGTGGATCTCGACGGGGGCCGGATCGAGCGCCTGACCGACCTGGCGACCGGGGGGTTCTCGCCGGCGGCGCTGCCGCCGGACGGGGAGGGGCATCCCCGGCTGCTGTTCACCGGTTTCCTCGAGGGAAGCTTCCGGCTGTTCGTCCTGCGCCTCGACGATCCCTCCGTGGAGCAGGCCCGGGCCGCCGGGGAGCGGGAGGACGCCTGCCCCGTCACCCCGGAGCGGCCCTTCGCCGTGCCGCTTCACCCTCCCGTGGACGTGGCCGCGGCCCGGCCCTGGCGCCCGCGGTTCGACCTGGACGTTCCGGACGTCACCCTCGGGGTCGCCGACGACGGGACCTTCCTCACGGCGACGACCCTCGGCTTCACCGACCTCTTCGGCGACCGGCGGATCCTCGTGCGGGCCGACACCTACTCCGACTGGTCCGACCTGGACGTGGCCTGGATCGACCTGTCCGGCCGGCTCGACTGGGCGGTCCGCTTCCGGGACGACCGGGAGTCGTGGCGCACCGGCCCGTGGGATCCCTCGAGCTGGGGGGGCGAGTGGAGCCTGACCACGCTGGAAGGAACCGCCTCCTGGCCCTTCTCCTCCCTCCTGCGGCTGGAGGGCACCCTCGGCTTCGCCCGGCGCCGGATGGACGTGCCCTGGATCGCCGCCGACGGTTCCGCCGCCGGGATCGCCCGGACCTCGGACGACTATCCCTACCTCTCCCTCGACCTGGTCGGCGACACGGTCCGCTGGCAGCCCTTCGGTCCCTGGCAGGGACACCGGTTCCGGCTCGGGATCACGGCATGGACGTTCGTCTCCGGGGACCGGGACGGCACCACGGGCCGCACCTACCGGCTCGACTTCCGGGGCTACCGGCGGATCACGGCCCGGAGCCTCGTGGCCTTCCGGCTGGCGGGGGTCGTCCAGTCCGGCGAGGGAGGGACCCTCCGGGCGATCGGCGGGCTCGACGAGCTGCGAGGGTACCGCTTCCGGGAGTTCGTCGGGGATTCCGCGGCCCTCGCCGGCGTGGAACTGCGCTTCCCCCTGCTCGACGCGATCCGCTTCCCCTGGGGCGGCCGCCTCGGCCCGGTCCGCGGGACGATCTTCCTCGACGCCGGCGCGGCCTGGTTCGAGGACGCCCTGCACGTCGATACCCGCACCGGCCGCCTCGCCCGGGGACGGGCGGCCTGGGACCCGGACCTCGGCGTCCTGCGGGAGTTCCGCACCCGGGACGACGACGGCCGCTGGCGGGACCTCCACGGCTCCGCCGGTGTCGCCCTCCGGGTACCCCTCCTCGGCCTGCCCTGCACCTGGTCCTTCGCCCGCCGCTACGACGGGAAGGGTCTCGGCTCCACCCGCACCGACTTCTACATCACCTGGGCCTGGTGACCTCCCGGCCCGGGCCCGGTGACCTCTCGTACCGGGAGGTGCGCCGGGAACGGGGGTCGAATCCTCAACCGATGGTTCCGGAAGGATTTCCGGAGGGGCGACCGGTGCGGTGGGCGGCGGCGGAAGGGCCTTTCACGCCCGGCGTTTCCGCGGAGACCCGGCCCCCGTTCCCGGCGCACCTCCCACCTCCCGGGGCGGGCGGGTTTCCCTCCCGCACTTGCAAGGCAGACAATTGTCTGGTATTCATGGAGACGTCCTCCCTCCCCCGGGAGGCCGCGGAGCGCGCAATGGCCTACACCCCTCCCGGTGAAACGCGGCGGCGGGTCTACCGCTGGGTCCGCGACCGGCTCCTGGCCGGCGCCCCTCCCACCGTGCGGGAGGTCCAGGAGCGGTTCGGCTTCCGGGCCGTGGAAACGGCCCGGGCGCACCTCGAGGCCCTCGTCCGGGAAGGACTGCTGGTCAAGGTCCCCGGCAGGGCCCGGGGGTACCGGCTTCCCGGCGCCCCGCCCCGGCTCGTCCCCCTCCTCGGGCGGGTCCCGGCGGGGGGCCCGGAGGTCGCCGTGGAAGATCCCGAGGGGTGGCTGCCGGCAGGGGCCCGGTCCTCCGCCGACGAGCTCTTCGCCCTCCGGGTCCGGGGAGAAAGCATGACCGGGGCGGGCATCCTCCCCGGGGACATCGTCGTCGTGCGGCGGCAGGACCACGCCCGGGAAGGGGAAATCGTCGTCGCCCTCGTCGGCGACGAGGCCACGGTCAAGGTCTTCCGGCGGCGGGGGAAGCAGGTCGTGCTCGAACCGGCCAACCCCGCCTTCACCCCCCTCCTCCCCGATCCCCGGGAACTCCGCATCCTCGGGCGGGTCATCGAGGTGCGCCGCTACCTGGACGAGCCCCCGCCCCTTCTCGAACCGCCTCCCGCGTGACGGCGGCAGGGTGTCGGCGATGCGCGTCCCGTCCCGCGGGTCCGGGTCCCCTTCCCTCGACCTCGCCGCCCTCGCCCGGCGCGGGGTCCGCCCGGCCCGCGCCCTGGCCGCCCGGGGAACGGGGGGCGACACGCCCCGCTGGCATCTCGACGAGGTCACGGGCCGGCTCGTCGAGCTTTCCGGCGCGGGGGCCGGCGCCTGGCTCACCGCGGCCATGTCCCTCGTCGCCGGGACCCAGCGGCGGGGAGAACCGGTCGCCTGGGTGACCCTGCGGGGGTCCTTCTTCTTTCCCCCGGACGCCGCCCGGCACGGCGTGGACCTCGCGGCCCTCCCGGTGATCCTGGCCCCCGGGGCGGCCGCCGCCGGGGCCGCGGCCGAGAGGCTGCTTCGCTCCGGGGCCTTCGGGCTGGTCGTCCTCGACCTGGTTCCCGCGGGCGACGACCTGCCGGCCCCCCTGGTCCCCCGGCTCGCCGCCCTCGCGGAGCGGCACGGGACGGCCGTCCTCTGTCTCACCGCCAAACCCGCCGCCGCCCCCTCCCTCGGCCCCCTGGTTTCCCTGCGGTGCGAGGCGCGGCGGGAGGGCCTCGGCCCCGGCCCGGTCCCCTGCCGGGTGACCGCCCTGCGGGATCGCCGCCGGGGCCGCCCCTGGACCCACGTGGAGGCGTTCCGTGGACCGGCTGGCCTGCATTGATGCGGCCGGGGGAGAGCCGCCGGACCTTCCCCGCCGCCTGGCCCGCTTTTCCCCGGGGGTGGAACCCCTTCCCGGCGCACCCGGCACCTGCTGGGTGGATCCCCGGGGGCTCGTCCCCCTCTGGCCGTCCCTCGCCGCCTGGGCCCGGGAGGTCCACGACCACCTCGCGGCGCGGCACGGGAGAGTCGCGGTGGTCGTCGGCTTCACCCGCCTCGGCACCCTGGCGATCGCGCGGGACGGCCGGGGGGTGCGGATCCTCGACGATCCCGGCGCCGAGCAGCGGCTGGCCCGCCGGGTCCCCCTTCCCCGCCTTCTCCTGCCCCCCGCGACCCTCGAGCAGCTCGACCGTCTCGGGATCCGCACCGTCGGCGATCTTCTCTCCCTGCCCCCCGGGGGGATCCGGGAGCGCTGGGGAGAACCCCTCCACCGCCTGCGCCTGCTCGCCGGCGGCGAGCTGGAGATCCCCTTCTCTCCCGCGCCCCCGCCCCGGGAGTTCCGCCGGGAACTCGACCTCGATCCCCCGGAAAGGGACGCCGGGCGCCTGCTCCACCGGATCGCCTCGCTGCTCGATCCCCTCCTCGACGAGCTGGCCGCCGCCGGGCTTGCCGCCGCCGGCCTCGTGCTGACCCTCCGGCCGGACGGAGGTGCGCCGGGAACGGGGGTCGACCAGGCAACCCGTTGGAACGAAAGGACCTGCCCGGAGAGGCCGCCCGGTGCCGGAAAGCGGCGGAACCTCCCCGGAATCCCGGGACTTCCGGGGCGCGCCGGGCCCCGTTCCCGGCGCACCTCCCGGGTGCTGCGGGCCGCCCGGCCCGGCCTCGACCGCCGGCGCCTGCTCGAGCTCGTCCGGCTCCGCCTCGAGGCCGATCCCCCCGGCGGCCCGGTGGCGGGAATCTCCCTCGAGCTGCTCCCCGCCCCCGCCGAGGAGGAGCAGCCCTCCCTCTTCGCCGTCGCCCGGGGACGGGACCTCGCCGCCGCCGAGCGGGCCCTCGACCGGGTCCGGGCCGCGCTGGGAGAAGCCGCGGTGGTCCGGGCCCGCCTCGCCGACGGCCACCTTCCCGAGGCCTCCTTCCTCTGGGTTCCCCTGGACCGGCTCCGCCCTCCCCGGCCCCCCGCCGGGACGGAACGGACGCTCGTCCGGCGACTCCTCGACACCCCCGCTCCCCTGCCCGCCTTTCCCCGCCTTCCCCGGCCGGGGCGGGGGCCGTGGCTTCCCGGGGCCGGGGAAGGTGTTCTCACCCTCCTCGCCGGGCCCCACGTCCTCTCCGGCGGCTGGTGGGACCGGCCGTTCCACCGGGAATACGGCTGGGCATGCACTCCCCGGGGAGACCTGCTGTGGGTGTTCCGCGACCGGGCCTGCCGGCGGTTCTACCTGGCGGGCCGGCTGGAGTGAACGCCGTGGCCGGGACCGGCGGAGAGCCCCCCTTCGTGCCCGCCTGGTGCCGGAGCAACGGGTCCTTCCTCGAGGGGGCCTCCCACCCGGAGGAACTGGTCGAAGCGGCCGCCGGGCACGGGCTCCCTGCCCTCGTCCTCGCCGACCGGGACGGGGTCTACGGGGCGGTCCGCGCCCACCTCCGCGCCCGGGAACTCGGTGTCGAGCTGATCGTCGGCTCGACGGTCACCCTCCCGGGCGGGCGGCCGCTCGTCCTCCTCGCCGCCACCCGGGAGGGGTACGGCAACCTCTGCCGCCTCCTCACCCGCGCCCACCTTCGTTCTCCCCGGGGAGAGTGCCGGGTCACGCCGGAAGAGGTCGCCTCCCGCGCGGAGGGGCTCCTCGCCCTTCTCGGTCCCTCCCTGCTCGGGGCCCGGGAAGAACCCCGGGAACTGCTCGGCCTCTTCCGGGACGCCTTCGGGGACCGGCTCCTCGCCCTCGTCACCCGGCACCGCCTTCCCGGCGAGCCCGCCCGGGAACGGCGGCTGCGGGACCGGGCCCGGCGCCGGGGCCTGCCGGTCCTCGCCGGGGTCGAGGTGCTCTACCACCACCCCTCCCGGCGGCCGCTCCAGGACGTGCTGACCGCCGTCCGCCACCGGGTCCCCCTCGCCCGGGCCGGGCGCCGCCTCCGCCCGAACCACGGCCACGCCCTCCCGTCCCCCGCCGCGATGGCCACCCTCTTCGCCGACGACCCGGCCGCCGTGGAACGCACCCTCGACCTCCCCGCCCGCTGCACCTTCCGCCTGGACGAGCTGCGCTACCGCTACCCGGCCCCCCGCCTTCCCGGCGGCCGCCGTCCCATCGACCACCTCCGGGAACTGGTCCGCGCCGGCGCCCGGGAGCGGTGGGGCGCCCGGGTTCCCGGCCGGGTGCGGGAACAGCTCGCGAGGGAACTCGCCCTGGTCGAGGAACTGGGCTACGCCGGCTACTTCCTCACGATGTGGGAAATCGTCCGGTTCTGCCGGGGGCGGGGGATCCTCTGCCAGGGACGGGGCTCCGCGGCGAACTCGGCGATCTGCTACGCCCTCGGGATCACCGCCATCGACCCGGTGCGGATGGACCTGCTCTTCGAGCGGTTCCTCTCCCGGGAGCGGAACGAACCGCCGGACATCGACCTCGACATCGCCCACCGCCGCCGGGAGGAGGTGATCCGCCACGTCTACGAGACGTACGGCCGGGAACACGCGGCGATGGTCGCGGTGGTGATCCGCTACCGTCCCCGGTCCGCGGTGCGGGACGTCGGCTTCGCCCTCGGCCTCCCCCCGGCCACGATCGACCGCCTCGCCCGGCTCCTCCCGTGGCGGGGCGCGGTGGAGGCGGAACACCTGCGGGAAGCCGGCATCGACCCGGAACGCCCGCCGGGCCGGCACCTGCTGCGCCTCGCGAACGAACTGCTCGGGACCCCCCGCCACCTCTCGATCCATCCCGGGGGGTTCCTGCTCGGGGCGGACCCGGTCTCCACCCTGGTGCCGATCCAGCCGGCGGCGATGGAGGGCCGCACCGTCGTCCAGTGGGACAAGGACGACGTCAAGGCGATGGGCCTGTTCAAGGTGGACCTCCTCGGGCTCGGCGCCCTCACCCACGTCGACGCCTGCCTCGCGGCCATCCGGCGGGTGCACGGGCGCCGCCTCGCCCTGGCGACGATTCCTCCCGCGGACGAGGCCACCTTCGAGATGCTGCGCCGGGCCGACACCGTCGGGGTCTTCCAGCTCGAGTCCCGGGCCCAGATGGCGATGCTCCCCCGGCTGCGGCCGGAGCGGTTCTACGACCTGGTCGTCGAGATCGGCCTCGTCCGTCCCGGGCCGATCGCCGGGGGGATGGTGCACCCGTACCTGCGCCGCCGGCGGGGCGAGGAACCGGTCGACTACCCCCACGAGATCCTGCGCCCGGTCCTCGAGAAGACCCTCGGCGTCCCCCTCTTCCAGGAACAGGTGATGAAGATCGCCGTCCTCGCCGCCGGCTACACCCCGGGAGAGGCGGACCAGCTCCGCCGGGACATGGCCGCCTGGCGGCGCACGGGACGGATCGAGCGCCACCGGGAGCGGATGGTGGAGCGGATGGTCGCCCGGGGGATCCCCCGGGAGTTCGCCCGGCGGGTCTTCGAGCAGATCCGGGGGTTCGGGGAGTACGGCTTCCCCGAGAGCCACGCGGCGAGCTTCGCGCTGATCGCCTGGGCCAGCGCGTGGATCCGCCGCCACTACCCGGCGATCTTCGCCTGCGAGCTGCTGAACGCCCAGCCGATGGGCTTCTACGCGCCGGCGACGATCGTCGAGGACGCCCGGCGTCACGGCGTCGTCGTCCTCCCGGTGGACGTGAACGCGAGCCGGTGGGACTGCACCCTCGAGAAACTCGGCGATCCCCCCTCCCCCGCGGACGTACCCCGGGGATGGTGGACCGACGACCACCGGTTCGGGATCCGGCTCGGCCTGCGCCTCGTCTCCGGCCTCACCCGGGCGGGAGCCGGGCGGATCGTCGCCGCCCGCGGGGAGGACGGGCCCTTTGCTTCCCCCGCCGACCTCGCCCGCCGCACCCGGCTCTCCCGGGGCGACCTCGAGCATCTCGCCGCGGCGGGCGCCCTCTCCTCCCTCGGGATCGGCCGGCGGGACGCCCTCTGGGCCGCCCCGGTGCTCCCGGACCGGGTCTCCCGCCCCCTGCCCCTCCCGGGAGACGAACCCGTCCCCCCCCTGCCTCCCCTCGCCCCCGCCGAGGAGGTCTGCTGGGACCGGGAGACCACCGGCGTCAGCCCCCGGGCCCACCCCCTGGCCCTGCTCCGGGCGCGGCTCCTCGCCGCCGGCCTCCCCGACGCGGCGACGGTGCGGCGGACCCCCTCCGGGCGGCGCGTCCGCTGCGCGGGCCTCGTCATCTGCCGCCAGCGGCCCGGCACGGCGAAGGGGGTCGTCTTCCTCACCCTCGAGGACGAGACCGGCTTCGTCAACGTGATCGCCCGGCCCCGCACCTGGGAACGCTACGGCCGCCTCGCCCGGGAACACCCCTTCCTCGGCGTCACCGGCCGCGTCGAGGCCCGCGACGGCGTGGTCCATCTCCTCGCCGAGTCCTTCTGGGTACCCCGCCTCCCCGGCCGCACCGGGGACTCTCCCACCCGCCTCCCCTCCCCCTCCCACGACTTCCGCTGAGGCGCCCACACCCGACCGCCGCCGGGTCCCGCCCGCAATCCCCGCGCCTGCCGGGTCTCGCACCGCTCGCCCGAGTCGGCCTCCCCGGCGGCCCGCCGCGTCGGCGGCGTCTCCCGCTGTCCAACGGGTCGTCGGGAGAAGGAGCGGGATAACGGGCGAAATGGCAGGTGGGGTGTCGGATAACTCCCGTTCTGGCAG
>CAZOTT010000028.1:0-28069 GCA_964582785.1 uncultured Acidobacteriota bacterium
CGGGAGGTGGACTTCCGGGGCCGGACCGACACGATCCTCCTCGAGGAACTGGCGGGCCGTTTCGGCGTGCGCGTTCCGGCGCTGGACCCCCGGATGGTGGCCGCCTACCTGGCCGCCCTCCCCGAAGCCGTCCGGCGCAGCCGGGAGGAAGGGCGTTACCGGACGATGCCCGGGGTCCCGGCCCTCGTCGCGGGACTCGAGTCCCGGGACGACGTGGCGGTGGGCCTGCTGACGGGCAACGTCCGGGAGGCCGCCCGGGTCAAGCTCTCCCCCGCCGGCCTCGCCCACCTGGCGGACCGGCCCGGGGGATTCGGCGACGACGGCCGCGAACGGGCGGACGTCGCCCGGGCCGCCGTGGGCCGGCTGGCGGAGGCGGGCATCCCCCCGGAACGTGTCCTGGTGGTCGGCGACACGGAGCACGACGTGGCCGCCGCCCACGCGGCCGGGGCCCGGGCCGTGGCGGTGGCCACCGGCTGGACCGCCCTCCCGGTCCTGCGCGCCAGCGGAGCGGAGCTCGTCCTCCGGGACCTGGCGGTCCCGGACCCCCTGCTCGCCCTGCTCGACACCCTTGCCTGACCGACGGCCGTGAGCGGTACGCCGGGCTGGCGGGGCCCTGCGCCTTCCGACCCTGCTCGACGCCCCGGCTGACTCAAGGAATGGCACTGTTAGCCGCGCACCGGACCGACCGGGAGGCCGAAATCCCCCCTTCCGCCCCCTGGTTCCCGCGAAATGACCGCGGGGATCTGCCGATCCGGCAGTTCTGCCGGGTCACCCTGCTTGACACCGGGGGCGGGCGGACCTACCGTCCCCGCGTCGGGCCGGGCGCCCGAGGGGGCAGCAGCGATCCCGGCCCCGGGAGGCAGGAACGATGGCACGGACGATCGACGAGGCGCGCGCGATCCTGCGGGAGGAAAAGATCCGTTTCCTCCGGCTGGTCTTCTCCGACATCCACGGGGTCGTCAAGAACGTGGAGGTCCCGGACAAGCAGTTCGACAAGGCCCTCGGCGGCGAGATCATGTTCGACGGCTCCTCCATCGAGGGGTTCGTCCGGATCCAGGAGTCGGACATGCTCCTCCAGCCGGACCTGGACTCCCTGCGGATCTTTCCCGAGGAGGGGGATGCCGACCGGGTGGCGATGCTGATCTGCGACGTGCGGTCGCCCGACGGCGAGCCGTTCCCCGGGGATCCGCGGTTCGTGCTCCGGCGGGCGATGGAACGGGCCGCGAAAATGGGGTACGTGCCGAAGATGGGCCCCGAGGCGGAGTTCTTCCTCTTCCACCGCCACCCGGACGGCACGCCGACCACGGTCACCCATGACCGGGGCGCCTACTTCGACCTCTCCCCCGTGGACCGGGGCGAGGAGGCCCGCCGGAAGATCGTCAACGTGCTGGAGAAGATGGGCTTCGAGGTGGAGGCGGCCCACCACGAGGTCGCTCCCGGCCAGCACGAGATCGACTTCCGCTACGCCGATGCCCTGACCACGGCGGACAACCTGATGATCTTTCGCCACGTGGTCCGCAAGGTCGCCCTGGAGTTCGACCTCCACGCGACCTTCATGCCGAAGCCCCTCTACGGGGAGAACGGGTCGGGGATGCACGTCCACCAGTCCCTGTTCACCCTGGACCGCTCCCGCAACGTCTTCGACGATCCCGGCGGCGAGTACGGCCTCTCGCGGCTCTGCCTGCACTACATCGGCGGCATCCTGCGGCACGCGAAGGCGATCTGCGCGGTGACGAACCCCACCGTGAACTCGTTCAAGCGGCTGGTGCCCGGCTACGAGGCGCCGACGAACATCTCCTGGTCGGAGCGGAACCGCTCCCCCCTGGCCCGGGTGCCCGCTCGGCGCGGGCGGGGAACCCGGGTCGAGATCCGGATGCCGGACCCCTCGTGCAACCCCTACCTGGCGTTCGCGGTGATGATCCAGGCCGGGCTCGAGGGCATCGACCGGGAGATCGACCCGGGTCCCCCGGTCAACAAGGACATCTTCCGCATGAGCGAGCGGGAGAAGCGGCGCCTGAAGATCGACCAGCTTCCCGCCGACCTCTACCAGGCGGTGCAGGCCCTCCGGAAGGACAAGGTGATCCTGGCGGCCCTCGGCGAGCACGTGGCGACGAACTTCATCGAGGGGAAGCTGAAGGACTGGCAGGAGTACCTGACGATCGTCCACCCGTGGGAGGTGGAGCGCTACCTCGGCATGTACTGACCGCCTCCCGCTTCCCGGCCCGCACGCGGGACGCCAATCCCGTGGCCGCAGGCGCGGGACCCCGGGACGAACCGGGAGCGCCCCCGGTTCCCGGGCCGCACGCGGGACGGGAACCACCGACCGGGAACGCGCCGGGAAGGGGCCCGCCGGGGGAACGGGCGCGCCACTTTCCCGCGCGGCCCCGGGTCACGGAAGGTGGTAGAGGACGTGTTCCCGGGCGCGGCGGCCGATCCGCTCCGCTTCCTGCCGCGACAGGTGGGTGTCCGGGGGGGGAGACCCGTCGCCACCCCCCGCCTCGACCACGGCCAGGTCGGCGCCCTCCACTTCTTCCGCGAGGCGCGGGCACGGTCCCGTGTCCCCGCTGACGACGATCCGCAGCTCCCCGGCCCGGATCGACACCCCCCACGCGTCCATCAGGACCCCCGGCGGGTCCGACGCCGAGCGGGAGTGCCGCACCGGGAAGGGCCGGATCGTGAACGGCCCGGCCCGCCGGGACCTCCCGTCCCCGTGCCGGACCACCTCCACCGGGAACCGCTCCCGCCCCCGGTACGCCGCCCGCCAGGCGTCGAGGCAACCGTCGGCCAGGGGGGCATCGGAAGGGAGGGCGACGAGGAGGGGGGCCTCCCGGCGCGACCGCCGGAGCATCCAGAGGAGGCCGGGCAGGCCGCTGACGTGGTCCCCGTGGTCGTGGGTCAGGACCACCCCGGCCAGCCCGCGGGCCACCTCCGGGAAGGAGGGCGCCCGGGGCGCCCCCTCCGCCAGGCGGCGGGCCGTGCCGTCCCCCGCATCGACGAGAAGAAACGCGCCGTCGTATTCGAGCAGGACGGAGATGGAAACGCCCGCCGTCTTCCCCGGAAGGAAGAGGCGGGCCCTGCCGCGGGACCACCGGAGCATCGCCGTCCGGTTCCCGGGTCGTTGCGGCCCTCCCGGCGGGGAGGGCCCGGGATCACGCGGAGATCGCGGCGGCCTGCTGCCGATAGGCGCCGAGGATCGTGAACCCCTTGTTCGTCTCGACCGCCATCCAGTTCCGGTAGACCTTGTTCCGGTCGAGGTCGAGGACGTAGGTCTCGCCCTCCCAGCGGAAGCTGATCAGCTCCTTCTGCCGGCTGGCGTTCTTCCGGGTCTTGCGGGTGCTCTTGCGGACGTTCGTGGTCGCGGCCATCTTCAACTCCCGTCGCTCTGGCCCCTGCTCGGGCGCGCCGCCCCTTGTCGAGCAAGATGCCTGCCACCGGCCCGGGCGGAAGGGCGGGCTACGGAACGACTTACTTTGCAAGGAGTTGCACTGGTCCTGCCCCGCCAGCCCTTCCCCTGGCCACCCCTTTTCACCCGCATTCCTGGCCCAGTTTTCTTGCCGACGGCGGCCAGGTTGGCCCATAATTGAGAAAATGCGCCCCCGTCTCCCGGTGTCCGTACCCCATCCGTCCGACTGCCGTGTCGCGGTCGCCGCGGCGGATCCCGGGCTGGGGGATCACCTCGAGTCCCTCTGCCTGGCCCTGGGTTACCAGGTGGTCCGCGGGGAGACCATGGCGGACGTCCGGCGTCTGCTGGCGGGGGGCGACCTGGACGTGGCCCTGGTCGACGCCCTCCTCCTCGGCGACGAACCGGGCCGACAGGTGCGCGAACTCGCCCGCCCGGACGATGCGCCGGGCCTGCTGGTGGTTGCCCCCCCGGAGGAACCCTCGTCGGCGTTCGCCTGGCTCGAGCACGGCGCCATGGACATCCTCCACCGCCCCCCGCACCCCGCGGAGGTCCGGATGCGGGTGGAGCAGGCGATCGCCACCCGGGACATGGGCGTCCACCTGGCGAGCCTCGAGGACGCCATCACGGAGAGATCCCGCCGGTCCTTCACCACCCGGAGCCTGGTCGTCCATTCCCCCGCGATGCGCGAACTCGCCGAGACCCTCGACCGGGTGGCCCGGATGCGCACCACGGTCCTGGTCCTGGGCGAGAGCGGGTCGGGCAAGGAACTCGTCGCCCGGGCCCTCCACTTCCGCTCCCCGCGCCTGGGCGGTCCCTTCATCGCGATCAACTGCGCCGCCCTGCCTCCCTACCTGATCGAGTCCGAGCTGTTCGGACACGAGCGGGGCGCCTTCACCGGCGCGGTCAGCCGCCGGGCCGGCAAGTTCGAGCTGGCCCACAACGGGACCCTGTTCCTCGACGAGGTGGGGGAGACCGATCTGCCGACCCAGGCCAAGCTGCTCCGGGTGCTCGAGCACCAGGAGTTCATGCGGGTGGGCGGATCGCGGCCCGTGCGGGTGGACGTCCGGCTGGTGGCGGCGACGAACGCGGACCTGGAGCGGCTGGTCCGGGAGGGCCGCTTCCGGGAGGATCTCTACTACCGCCTCAAGGTGGTGACCCTCCGCGTGCCCCCGCTCCGCGAGCGGGTGGAGGACATCCCGGAGCTCGCCGAGACCTTCCTCGCCTCGATCTGCCGCGCCAACCACCTGCGTCCCCGGCGCCTGACGGCGGCGGCGATCGAGGCCCTGTGCCGGTACCCGTGGCCCGGCAACGTCCGGGAACTGATCAATACCCTCGAGGCGATCGTCGTCGCGACGCCCGGCGAGACGATCGACCGGGAACACCTGCCGGCCAACATCCAGACGGGGAGAACGGGGCCCCAGCCGCCGCCCCACCTCCTCGTCGGCCGCACCCTCCGGGACATCGAGGCGGAGGCGATCCGCGCGACTCTCCTCCAGGTGGACGGCTCCCGCACCGAGGCGGCGCGGATCCTCGGCATCGGCCTGCGAACGATCCGCCGCAAGATCCGCGAACTCGGCCTCGACGAGGAGATCCCTCCCCGTCCCGGCCGTCCCGCCCGCCGGCGCGGGGGACCGGAGCGGGGCGAGAACGATCGAGAACGTTCCCCGTGACGCCCGAACCGTCGAAGAAAACGACGCCACGTTCTTGACAAGAACGAACAACTCCAACCATATTTCCCGCGGATGATCATCCGTGCGCGGGGACGCCCGTGCACACGGCTGTCGGGCCGCTGGCCCGGAAAGGAGGTTCGAGAGCATGGCGGTCAAGAAGAAGGCCAAGAAGAAGACGACCCGCAAGAAGGTCGCCAAGAAGGCCACGAAGCGCAAGACCACGAAGAAGAAGGTCGCCAAGAAGAAGACCACGAAGAAGAAGGCGACCAGGAAGAAGGCCACGAAGCGCAAGACCACGAAGAAGAAGGCCACCAAGAAGAAGACGACGAAGCGCAAGACCACGAAGAAGAAGGCCACCAGGAAGAAGACGACGCGGAAGACGGCCAGGAAGGCCACCAAGAAGACCGCGAAAAAGAAGACGACCCGGAAGACCAGGACCCGGGCCTGAAGCGGAAGCAACAGAGACCTCAACAGACCCTTCGAAGGGAAGAGCGCCCCGTTCGCGGGGCGCTTTTTTTGGCGGTGCGCCGGAACCAGGACTCCGGCGGGGGCGCTTTCCCCTTCCCCCCGGGCGGCCGCGCAGGGCAACCGCGGGTCCCGCGGCCGGCCGGGAGCCGGCGTATATTGTCGCGGGGCCGCAGCGCCGGGGGGAAAGGAGGTCCCGATGCGTCCCGGAACCCTTCTGCTTGTCGCGTGGTCGGTCTTCCTCCTTTCCGCCCAGGTGGCCGGGGCCGCCGGCCCGGCAGGGGGGAACACCCCCACCGGCAACCGGCAGCTTTCCTACACCGACTGTTCCGACGGGCTCACGCCCAGCCTCGGCGGCTCGATCACGGAGGTGGCTGTCGGCGACGTGAACCATGACGGCCATCCCGACCTGGTCTCGGTCGGAAATCACGCCAACCCGGGCCTCTCCCCCGATGATCAGCACGGGGCGATGTCGTGGCTCGGCGACGGCGCCTGTCACTGGACCTGGGTCCACTGCGGCGAGTTCGGGTACGGCGGGTGCGACCGCGGGGACGCCGACGGGGACGGGACCATCGACATCGCCTACGGGATCCATCACAACTACGGGGACACGGACCTCGGCGACCAGCTCCTCGAGGTCACCCTCGGGGACGGCACCGGCCGATTCTGCACCCCCTGGGATGACGGCCTGGGGACCCACGGCGAGGACTGGGGAATGTTCTCCACCCGGTTCGGGGACTTCGACGAGGACGCGGACCTCGATGTCGTCTCGATCGGCTTCGGGGGAGCGGAAGGGGGGTTCCAGGTCTACCTGAACGAACAGGACGGCACCTGGCGGCGCAGCTTCGGCTTCCTCGGCGGAAATACCGACAACAGCATGGAGGTCGGGGACATCGACAACGACGGTCACCTCGACATCGTCGCCGGGAAGCAGCAGGGGACCGTCTGGCTCGGCGACGGGGAGGGGTTCTTCGTGGTCTCCGACGAGGGGCTTCCCGACTTCGGGGAGTACTGCAACATGCGGGGCGTCTCCCTGGGAGACCTCAACCGGGATGGCCGGGACGACATCGCCTTCTGTCACTGCTGGGAGACGGACACCTACGTCTTCCTCCGCCGGGCGGACGGCACCTGGCAGGACGTCTCGAACACCGTTCCCCAGACCGGCCACTGTGACTACACGGAGATCGTCGACATGGATGGAGACGGCCTGCTGGACCTGGTCACCTTCGGGCGGGGCTGGCTCCACGTCTACGGGGGAGACGGGACCGGCATCCACTGGACCCCTCTCTCCGGCTTCCAGGCCGACCCTTCCACGGACAGCGCGGAGGCGTTCCGTGTGTCGGGCGACCTGGACCTGAACGGGAGGCCCGACCCGGTCACCGTCGGGGGCGAGTACCACGCCTGGCAGGAAACAACGCCTCCCTCGACGCTGCGGGTCCGCGTCACCCGCCCGACGATCGGGAAGAAGCTGCTGGCGGGGCAGATGCGCTGGATCGAGTGGGCGGTGGAAAGCCCCTCGGGAGACCCCGGCTCGGTCACCCTGGAGCTGTCCACCTCGGGTCCCGGCGGCCCCTGGCAGGAGATCGCATCCGGCCTGCCCGACAGCCGGCGGTACGAGTGGCGGGTGCCGGCCGTCACCTGCGACGATTGCCGCATCCGGGTCACCGTGACGACGGCGGATGGCACCGCGTCGGGGGTGAGCCCGGACCCCTTCACCATCGCCCGGCGGCCGGACCCGGTCACCGTCCGTTTCGAGGACGACAAGGAAACCCTGGCCTGGACGGACAGCCTGGCCCGCGACCGGTGGAACGTGTACCGGTCCTCGTGGGAACGCTTCCGGGAAACCGGCGAGTACACCCAGGACCCGGCCACCGAGCCGGCGGCCGCCCGGATGTGCGACCGGGAAGAAACCCGGGTGACCGACGACTTCGTCCCGGAACCGGGACGGATGGTCTTCTACCTCGTGACCGGCTACCACCTCCGGGACGACGGAACGGAACCCGGGACGCCCGTGCCGATGGGCGAGGGGCCCCTCGGCCAGGACTCCGCGGCCCACATGCGCCGCAACTCGCACCGGTGCGGTCCCTGACGGGGCGGACCCCGGGAGGAATCACGCACGCATGGCGAACCAGCCGATACCGCCGGCGAGGCCGACCGTCTTCGCCCTTCTCCTGTTGCCGCTCCTCCTTGCGCCGGCGGGTCACCGCCCGGCAGCGACGGGAAGGCAGGCGCCGGGGCCCGACGTGGTGGTGATCCTGCTCGATTCCCTGCGGGCCGACGAGGTCCACCGGCGGGCGGCGGGCAGGGAGGTGATGCCCCGCCTCGCCGCCTGGGCCGCGCGGAACGTGGAATTCGCCGCGGCCCGCGCCCCCTCCCCGTCCACCCCGACCAGCGTGGGGGCGCTGCTGTCCTCGGTGCCGGTGGCGGCCCTCGGCATGGACTTCGCCCACGGCCTCCCCCCCGAGGTCCCGACGTTGCCGGCGATCCTGGCGGAACACGGGTGGCGCACCCTGGCCTGGTCGGCGAACCCGAACTGCTCCCGCCGGCTGGGGCACGACCGGGGATTCGCGCGGTTCGTCGAGGCCTGGAACACTCCCCTCGCCTCGGGCGGCAGGCTCCGGGAGGACCGGCCCCAGCGGATCGTGCCTCCCGGGACCCTTCTCGAGCGGGTCCGGGACGGCCTCGCGCACCTTCCCCCGGGGCCCCACTTCGTCTACGTGCACCTGCTCCAGCCCCACGCGCCCTACGACCCGCCGGCGGCGTTCCGGGACGCCTTCGCCCTGCCCGGGGCGCGGCGGCTCGACGTCTCCCTCGCCCACCTGGCCCGCGCGGACCGGGAGCATCGCATCCCGGCGGCCTCCCTCCCCCTCCTCCGCAGCCGCTACGACGGGCACTGCCACTGGGTCGACGCGGCCCTCGGGGAGTTCCTCGCCTGGCTGGACCGGGACCCGCGGTTCGGCCGGGCGGCGGTGTTCGTCCTGGCGGACCACGGGGAGGCGTTCGGCGAGCACGGGCGGATCCTGCACAACACGACCCTGCACGAGGAGATGCTGCGGATCCCCCTCGTGTACCGGCCCCCGGGGGGCCGGGCCGGCCACCGCGTGGTCCGGGCCCCGGTGGACCTGCTCGACGTGGCGCCGACGGTTCTCGCCCTGGCCGGCATCCCCGCGCCGCCGACCTTCCGCGGAACCGACCTGGGGCCCCTCGCCCGGGGGGAAGCGTCCCGGGGGCGGGTCCGCTTCATGGCCACCACGGCGATCCGGCCCCGGCTGCACGCCCTCCTCGTCGGCCACCTGAAGGTCCTGCGGGACGTGGCCCGGGGACCGGTCCGCCTGTACGACCTGGCGGCGGACCCCGGCGAGACCCGGGACCTCGCCGCGGCGCGCCCGCGGGAACGGGACGCCCTGGCCCGCGCCCTCGCGGACGAGGTGGCCCGGCTCCGGCAGCGGCGGTGGGAAGCCCCCCCCGCCCCGGCGAAGGGCCGGGACCGGGAGCTCCTCCGTTCCCTCGGGTACGTGCAGTAGCTTCCTTCCGCCCCCTGCCGCCGTTCGCCGCGTCTCGATCTCCGCCGCCCGTGCGGGTATCCTTTCGATCGCCGGGGCCCGGCGGGGAGGGGAGGGCCCCGGGGAGGGTCCAGGGATGCTGGCGACCCGCCTGCGCCAGAAGGAAGCGACGTTCTACTTCGTCGGCTGGCCGGCCCGGGATCTTCTCGAGCGGGTCCGCTTCGTCTCCCGGTTCTACGGGGAGGGCGGGGAGCGGATCGGGGGCGAACGCCGCCGGGAGCCGGACGACATCGAGCGCTTCATCGCGGCGATCGAGCGCAGTTCCGGCGCGTTCCAGCGGGAACTCAACCGGAGGAAGGTCCGGCAGATCCGCGAGTTCTTCCGCAACGAGGCGCGCCAGCCGCTGGTGCCCGGGGCGATCCTGCTGTTCAGCCCGGAGAAGCTGCGGTTCCGCGCGCTGCCGGGGCAGGAACAGGTGGGGCACCTGGCGCCTCCCGGCGAGCCGTTCCTCGTCATCGACGGCCAGCACCGGCTGGCGGGCCTCTGGTTCTACCTGCGGGAACCGGACGCGGACGACCGGATCGAGGTGCCGGTGATCGTCTTCGACGGGACGACCGCCGAGTACGCCACCGAGATGTTCGTCATCATCAACTCGACCCACACCCGGATCAACCGCTCCCACCTGGTGGACCTCTACGAGAAGATCGAGTGGGGGACCGACCCGGAGAAGAAGTTCGCCGCCCGGATCGTGAAGGCGCTCTACCGGGAGCCGGACTCTCCCCTCCGCTACCACGTGAACATGCTGGGCGGCCGGTCCCGCCGGGAGTTCTGGATCAACCAGGCCCAGCTCTTCGGCGAGGTGCACCGGCTCGTTCTCCGGGAGGAGGCGGCGGCCCGCTTCCGGGACGGGCGCGGCTGGAACCTGGACCGGGCCTACGGCTTCCTGCGGGACGTCTACCGGGGCGCCCGGTCCGCGTTCGGCGAGGCGTTCGGCGACAACCGCCGCTTCATGGTCACCCGGGACGTCACCCTGAAGGCCCTCGTGCGGGTCGCCGGCGACCTGCTCGCCGCCGCCGGCGGGGAGATCCCCCCCGCGCCGGACCAGGCGCCGTGGCTCGAGGACCGCCTGGCGCCCTGGCGGGAGCTCCTGCCGGAGTTCCGGCGGGACCGGTTCTACGAGGCGTTCCCGGCGAAGGGCCCGGTGGAGCGGGTGCAGAAGGTCCGGGCCCGCCTCGACCGCCTGGTGGGGGCCCGTCCGGCCTGAACCGGCCCCGGGCTCACGCCTCCCCGTGCCGGCCCCAGGCCCGGGCGAGCCGGTCCGTGATCTCGCCGATCGTCGCGTACGCCTCCACCGCCTCGAGGATCGCGGGAACGACGTTCTCCCCGCCCCGGGCGCAGGCCTCGACCCGGTCGAGGGCCTGCTCCCAGGCGGCCGGGTCCCGTTCCTCCCGCACCCGCCGGGTGCGCGCCACCTGTCGGGCCGCGAGCTCGTCCGGCACCCGCAGGATCGGGATCCGCTCCGCCTCCTCGTCGACGAAGCGGTTCACCCCGACCACCACCCGGTCGCCCGCCTCGACCGCCTTCTGCCAGGCGTAGGCGGCGTCGGCGATCTCCCGCTGCTGGAACTGCCGCTCGATGGCCGCCACCGCCCCGCCCATCTCGTCGATCTTCCGGATCAGCTCCCCCGCCTTCCGCTCCAGGGCATCCGTCAGGGACTCCACGTACCAGGACCCGGCCAGCGGGTCCACCGTGTCCCCCACACCGGTCTCGTGGGCGAGGATCTGCTGGGTGCGGAGGGCGATCTTTGCCGACTTCTCCGTCGGCAGCCCGAGGGCCTCGTCCATCGAGTTCGTGTGCAGGGACTGGCAGCCGCCCAGGACGGCGGCCAGGGCCTCGTAGGCGGTCCGGACGATGTTGTTCTCCGGCTGCTGGGCGGTGAGGGAGGACCCGGCGGTCTGCACGTGGAACCGCAGCCGTCCCCAGGAGGGGTCCTCCGCGCCGAACCGCTCCACCAGGATCCGGGCCCACATGCGCCGCGCCGCGCGGAACTTCGCCACCTCCTCCAGCAGGTTCAGGTGGGCGTTGAAGAAGAACGAGAGCCGCGGGGCGAACTTCCCGAGGGGCAGCCCGGCGGCCAGGGCCGCCTCCACGTAGGCGATCCCGTTCGCCAGGGTGAACGCGATCTCCTGGGCGGCCGTCGCCCCCGCCTCCCGCACGTGGTAGCCCGAGATGGAGATCGTGTTCCAGCGGGGGACGTGCTCCGCGCACCAGGCGAAGATGTCGGTCACCAGCCGGAGGGAGGGGCGGGGCGGAAAGATGTAGGTGCCCCGGGCGATGTACTCCTTGAGCACGTCGTTCTGGATCGTTCCCCGCAGGACCGCCGGGTCCACCCCCTGCTTCCGGGCCACGGCGACGTACATCGCCAGCAGGATCGCCGCGGGGGCGTTGATCGTCATCGACGTGCTGACCCGGTCCAGGGGGATCCGGTCGAACAGGACCTCCATGTCGGCGAGGGAGTCGATCGCCACGCCGACCTTCCCCACCTCCCCCTCCGCCATCGGGTGGTCCGAGTCGTACCCCATCTGGGTGGGCAGGTCGAAGGCCACCGAGAGGCCGGTCTGGCCCTGCTCGAGCAGGTAGCGGTAGCGGGCGTTCGACTCCTCGGCGGTGCCGAAGCCGGCGTACTGGCGCATCGTCCAGAAGCGGCTCCGGTACATGGTCGGCTGGACGCCGCGGGTGTAGGGGTACTCGCCGGGGAAACCGACGTCCTCGAAAAACCGGTCCTCCCGCACGTCCGCCGGGGTGTAGACCCGCTCCACCGGGATCCCGGAGGTCGTCGAGAACGCCTCCCGGCGCTCCGGCGCCTTCGCGAGGACCCGGGCGACGGTCTCCCGCTCCCAGCGCTCCCGCTCCCGCTCGATCCGCTCGCGATCGCTCATCGGTGAGGCCTCCCGGGTGGGCTCCGAGGCCCACAAGGATGCCACGGGCGGGGTACCCTGTCCCCATGGAGACGATTCCGTACGGCGAGGGAGCGCTCCCCCTGCCCGCCGCGCTGCGGGACCTGCCGGTCCTCGCGGCGGAGGGCCTGCCCGCCCACCCGGAACCGGACCGGCTGGCCCGGCAGGCTGCGGCCGCGGCGGCCCGGCGGGTGGCCGCGCTCCTGCGGGACGGTCCCCGCGGCGCCCGCCTGGCGCTGGTCGTGCCGGACCGGACCCGCCCCCTGCCCCTTCCCCGCCTGCTGCCTCCCCTGCTGGCCGCCCTCGCGGAGGAGGGGATCCCGGCGGGACGGATCACCATCGTCCCCGCCTCCGGGATCCACCGGCCGATGGATGCCGGCGAACTCGCCGCCTGGATCGGCCCGGACGCCGCCGGCTCGGGGGTGCTGCTCGCTCCCCACGACGCGGACCGCCCCGCCCTCCTTCTCGGCCGGACACCCGGCGGGATCCCGGTCTCCGGCCACCCGGCCGTGGCGGCGGCGGGGGCCGTGCTGGTCCTCGGGCGGATCGTCTTCCACTACCTGGCCGGGTTCGGCGGGGGCCGCAAGATGCTGGTCCCGGGGGTTTCCTCCCGGCGGACGATCCTCGCGATGCACTCCCGGTGCCTCGATCCGCACCCGGGCCACGGACGGCATCCCCGGGCCCGGACGGGTCTGCTCGAGGGGAACCCGGTGCACGGGGCGGCGGTGGAGGCGGCGCGCCTCTACCCGCCGGCGGTCTGCTGGCACGTGCAGACGTCTCTCGACGGCCGCCTCGCCGACATCGAGGTGGGCGACCCGTTCGCGGACCACGCCCGGGCCGCCCGCCGGTACGGGGATGCCCGGGCGGTGGAGCTCTCCGCCCCCCTGGACGGGGTCGTGGTCTCCGGGGGCGGGCACCCCACCGACCGGGACCTGGTCCAGGCCCACAAGGCCCTCGAGGCGGTCGCCGGGGTGGTCCGGGACGGGGGCGTCGTCACCTGGGTGGCCCGTTGCGGCGACGGGATCGGCAACCGGGAGCTGCTCGAGGGGTTCCGCCTCGGGTCCGTGGAGGCGATCGACGCCGCCCTGCGGCGGGACTTCCGGGTCGGGCTCCACTCCGCCCTGGCGCTGCTCCAGAAGACCCGCCGGCTGCGGGTCCTGGCGGTGACGGAACTCGACGGGGAGATCGTCCGCCTGGCCGGGATGACCCCGGTCGCCTCCCTCGCGGAGGCCGCGGACCGGCTCCGCTCCGAGCTCGGGCCGGGGGCGCGGATCGCCCTCGCCCCGGCCGGGGCCAGCCTGCTCTACCGGGTCGCCGCCTCCCCCTAGTGCGGCCCTCGTGGTGCAGCGAAGCTTCCCGCGCCGAACGTCACCCTCGGGGGCCGCCGACGACGGGACCCGCTTGCGGCCCCCGGGGGGCGGTCCCGGCACCCGGTTCCCTTCTTCGGGGCGGTCCGCCCGTTCCGTCCCCCGGGCGTCCTCGGCACGGCCTCCCTGCCGGTCCGTCCCCTCCCCGGAGGCGTCGAGCGCCTTCCGGGCGGCGGCCCTGCCCGCTCACTCCCTCCCCGCGGGCGGCTCCTGCCCGTCCGTCCCCTCCCCGGAGGCATCGAGCGCCCTCCGGGCGGCGGCCAGCAGGGGCTCCGCCGAGATGCCGCTGCCGACGGCGCGTTTCATCCAGAGGTCGGGGGTCAGGGCCCCCTGCCGGGCGATCCGCTCGAACTCCCGGCCGAACGCCTCGCCCCGCACCTTCTGCCGGAGCTGGAAGGCGATCAGCTCGCCCAGGGGGTAGTTCGGCAGGTAGAGGGGATAACTGATCATGTGGGAGTAGACCGCCAGCAGCTCGACGTCCTTCCGGCCGAACACCGGCGCGTAGTGCCGGTTCCAGGTCTCCCGCGCGATCCGCAGCACAGCCTCCCGCAGCTCGGCGGGCGTCGCCTCCGGGTGCCGGTAGAGCCAGCGCCAGGTGCCGATGTCGACGAGGGCGACCCCCATGATCTCGTAGGCCGACCAGAGCTTCCCGAGAACCTGTTCCCGCCGGGACTCCTCGTCCGGCCGGCCGAGGCCGAGCACCTCGAGGTCCCGCTCCTGGAAGAGGAACGCGAACGCCTCGGTGCAGGCGCTGTCCGGAACCCCCCGCAGGAACCAGTGGTCGATCCCGTCGAGGGAAAAGACCTGCTCGACGTTGTGGCCGAGCTCGTGCATCGCGATGTTGAACCCCTTGTAGTCGAACCCGCCCGCCCCGGCGTGGGTCCGCAGGTGCGCCTTGCGCCCCCGCATCTCCGCCGCCATCGCGTGTCCGGCGCCACGGGCGGGATCGACGACGATCCGCGCGGCCAACCAGCGGGCCCGTTCCGGCGCGAACCCCAGGGTCTCGAGGATCCGGGGCAGGTCCCGCTGGAAGGCGGCCACGTCCGGCCAGCGCTCCCGCACCCGCCGGTCGAGGTCCTCCTCGTCGTGGCGGGCCCCGGGACGGAATCCCGCGTACCAGAGGTCGAACGGCTCGAGGGGCCGGCCGAGGCGGCGCTCGATCAGCCGGGCGGTGCGCCGGACCTCCTCCGAGTCGAGGACCCGGGAAAAGAGGGACTCGACCTCGTCCACCGGGACCTGGATGTCCCGCTCGAAGGTGCGGGCGAGGAAGCTCGGGGTGGAGGGGGTGTACGGGTCGACCGCCCGCTCCGCCTGGAAGACCGCCAGGATCGTGGCGTAGCGGCGATCGGGTTCCCGCTCCCCGAGCCGGGTGGGGACCTCCCTGCCCGCGGCGTCCGTCACCCGGTTGGCCACCGGGTCCCACCACAGGTCCGGGTTGTCGATCACGGCGAGGGGGATCTCCTGCCGCACGATCCGTTCCATCACCTTCTCGAGGAGCCGCTGGCGGGCCAGACCCTCCGCGCCGAGGGCATAGTCCGCCTTGATCTCGTCCCGCAGCCCCCAGTGGGCGATCAGGCGCTTGCCCGCGGGAAAGAGCGGCTTTCCGCCCGGCCCGAGGAGCCGGTCCGCCCGGATCCAGTAGCCGTCCACGTACTCCGAGGCCCGGGCCAGGGCGTCGGTGATCCGGCGGCCCACGTCCGGCGGAACCCGCTCGGCGAACAGGTCCATCATGCGGGAGCGGGCCCAGGTTTCCCGGTCCCAGCCGGGGCCGGCGGCGAGCCGCTCGGCCAGGGTGTGGACCGGGTAGTTCAGGCGGCAGAGGTGGGCGACCCCCGTGCGGAACAGGTCCTCCTGGAGGGGCGCCCGGAAGTCGAGACGGGCCAGGCGCCGGTCGATCTCCAGGATCGGTCCCGTGTCCAGGTCGAGGGGAGTCCGCAGCTCCCGCTCGATCTCGTGGAGCCGGCCGAAGACCTGCTCGAGGGCCCCCTCGAGGCGGTGGAAGGTCGCGGCCAGCTCCCGGTCGTCCGCCAGGAACTGCTCCCGGCAGAACGCCTCGAACGCGGCGTCATCCCCGTCCTCCGGCCGCCAGAGGGCCGCGAGCTGGGCGACCCCGCGCTCGATCCGGGGCCGAAGCGCCTCCCCGTGGCGGGCAACCAGCGCCTCGACGCAGGCCTCCCGCGACCGCCCGGCCACCGCCGGTCCACCTTCCCCGTGGCTCATCGTGACTCCTCCGGAAAGCGCCAGCAGGAGCATGCAGGCTCCCGTCACCGCCCGCGACCCGATCCCCATGGCAGCCACCCCCCGGGCGGCGCCCGGCCCGCGTCCGGTGAGGTGCGCCGACAGCCCCGACGGTGCCCGTGTCCCGTTCCCCATGGTGAAACCTCCCGTCGCTTCCCCGCATCCCGGGGAGCAGGGCAGACTTTACCCTGCCGGGGCGCCGGCCTGCCCCGGGCGGAGGACGACGGATGAACCAGGATCGGAACCAGCCGACCGCCCGGGGCGGCATCAGTCCTGCCCTGCTCCTGCTGCTGCTCGTGCTCGCCGTCGTGGCGACGGTGCTGTTCCTCGGGCGGCAGCAACCTGCCACGGGGGAGGGCGTCGGCCCCTGGGAGGCCGTGCGCCTCGACGGCAGCATCGTCCGCACCTGGGACCGCGACGGGATCTACGTGGTCGATTTCTGGGGCACCTGGTGTCCTCCCTGCCTGCGCGAGCTGCCGGAGGTGGCGGCGATCGCCCGGGAGTGGCGGCCGCGGGGCGTGCGGTTCCTGGCGGTGGAGGTCGGCCGGTCCTCCCCCGAACAGGTGGCCGCCTTCGCCCGCAATCCCCGTTACGCCGGCCTCGAGTTCGCCATCGGGAAGGACCTCGAGGCGATCTTCCGCGGCCTCGGGCGGGACAGCATCCCCCAGACCCTGATCGTCCGGGACGGGAAGATCGTCGAGCACTTCACCGGCTACTCCCCGGGTCTCCCTGCCGCCATCCGCCGCCGCCTGGCCGAGCTGACCCGCCCCGCCGCCGGTTCCGCCGGGGGCACGGCGGCCCCGGGCGCCACGGGTTCTTCCGCCCGCTGACCCGCTCCGCCCTGCTCCCCCGCCCCGAAGAACGAGCGGGATCACCGCGGTTCCGGCAGGGGGGGTGTCGGATAACCGGGCTCCTGGCAGGTTTCCGGGCGTTTTCGGCCCCGAAACCTGCCAGAACAGGCTTTATCCCGCACCCGACCTGCCAGGTCACGAGTTATCCGACACCCCACCTGCCGTTTCGCCCGTTATCCCGCACCCCCCTGTCGACGGTCGACTGGAAGACGGCAGCTGCCCGGAGCGGCCGACCCCGGCGAGTCGTGGGAGACCCGGCACTCGCGGGCCAGGGGGCCGGCGGCCGAGGCCGCGATCGGCAGGGCGCGGCCGCCGCGCGGTCAGCGGCCCTGGCGCTCCGCGTGGTAGGAGGACCGGACGAGGGGACCCGCCTCGACGTACCGCAGGCCCGCTGCGAGGCCGAAGTCCCGCCAGCGGTCGAACTCCTCCGGCGGCACCCACCGGGCGACCGGCGCGTGGCGCGGGGTCGGCCGCAGGTACTGCCCGAGGGCGAGCACCTCGACCCCCGCGTCGGCGACCCGGCGGATGGTGGCGGCGACCTGGTCCCCGGTCTCCCCGAGTCCCAGCATCATCGCCGTCTTCACGTACCCGCCGAACTCGCCGCGCCGGGCCGCCGCCCGGCGCAGGAGATCGAGGGACTCCTCGAAAACCGACCCGGGCCGTACCCGGCGGTACAGCTCCGGGACCGTCTCGACGTTGTGGGAGAAGACCGCGGGCCGGGCGGAAAGGACCAGGTCGAGGGCCCGGTGCGGGTCCTGGCGGAAGTCCGGGGTCAGGACTTCGACGGCGCACCCGGGCACCCGCTCATGGATCGCCTCGATCACGCGGCGGAAGTGATCCGCCCCGCCGTCCGGCAGGTCGTCCCGGTCCACCGACGTGACGACGACGTGCCGCAGGCCGAGTTCCGCCACCGCCTCGGCCACGCGGCGGGGCTCATCCGGGTCCGGGGGGGCGGGGCGGCCGGTCTTCACCGCGCAGAAGCGGCAGGCCCGGGTGCAGGTGTCCCCGAGAATCATCACCGTGGCGGTTCCTGCGGACCAGCACTCGTGGACGTTCGGGCAGCGGGCCTCCTCGCAGACGGTGTGCAGGCCCTGCCGGCGCAGCAGCCCGCGGACCCGGTTGTAGACCGGGCCGGTCGTCAGCGGCACCCGGAGCCATTTCGGCTTGGGGCCCCGGGGAACGGGCCCGTGCCCGCCCGCGGCGCCCACGGGATCGGCCATCGACATCCCCTCCGCGGCGGCTTCAGTCCAGCCGGATGTGCGGGTCCTGCTCGTAGGCGGACCCGAGGTGGCAGAGCCGGTTCAGGATGTCGGCGAACAGGCCGTAGAGCCCGTGCAGCTTCGCGCAGGTGGTGACCCGCCCCTGCACCTCCATGTAGAGCTCGTCCACCTCGTCCGGGAACTCCGGCCCGAACCAGCCCTCGTCGTCCCGGACCTCCACCCGGTGGACGTCCAGGTCGAGGAGCCGGCGGCGGATCGACTCGTCCTGGAGCAGCAGCCGCACCTCGCGGGTGCTGTTCCCCTGGACGATGAACGCCCGGTCGAACTCGTCGTCGCCGGTCTTGACGTCCTCGAGGCCGAAGATCGTCCCGATGGTGGTCAGGAGGTCCTGGCGGTAGACCCGGAAGCGGAACCCGTCCCGGTTGATGTAGGCGGCGCGGAAGCGGGTGATCACCCCGGAGGAATACCCCGCGACCTCCGCGTGGACGTCGAGGGTGATCCCGAACGGACCGTGCTGGACCCGGACGGGGTTCCCGTCCCACTCGGCGCCGGACTCCCCGCTCTCCACCACGTGGCAGATCGCCTTCCAGAACTCTTCCCGCCGGTTGCGGAAGATCTCGACCTTCTGCTCGCTCATCGACTCCTCCAGGGGGCGGTCCCCGGCCCGGCCGGGGTGCCGCCGGGGACAATCATCGGGTCCCCCGGGGGGCCGTCGCAACAGCGGCCCCGCCGCGGGCGGGTATCATGACCGGCGGCGCGGGCGGTGGCCATGCGCCGGGAGGAACGGATGGCGAGAAAACCCGCGCGTTCCAGGCAGGAACGGGAGGGGCCCTCGGCCGGGGCCCGGGTGGGGTGGTTCATCCTGGCGGCGGCGGTCGTCCTGCTGCTGTTCGGGGCGGTGGCGGGGATCGTCCACCGCCAGATGGACCCGCGGCGTCCCCTCGACCAGGACCGCTACCCGATGTTCCGCTGCCCGCCCGAGCTGCGCAGCTACCCGGCCCCGGTGGAGTACACCTGCGCCGGCCGGCCGGGCGCCCGGCTGATGAAGGGGTGCAAGTGGCAGGCCACCTGGGAGGTCGGCGACCCTCCCGCGCGGATCGTCGGCTGGATGTTCTCCTGGCCGGGCACGGCCCGGGCGAAGCTCGAGGGGGATCCCCTTCCCGGGGGGCCCGGGGACGAGGCCCGGGCGGTGCCGGACGGCCTCCTGTTCGTCCGCGGGCGCTTCCTCGCCCGGGTGACGGGAAAGGATCTTCCGCGGGAGCGGGCCCTCGCCCTCGCCCGGGAGCTGGACATGGCGGTCGCCCGCACCTGGGGCCCGAACCCCTGAGGCGCGGCCGTCCATCGTCCGCAGCGGGCGGCCCGGATGCCCGGCGCGGAACGGGGGGCGGCGGCCCCGCGGCTCAGGGCTGGCCTTCCTCCGCCACCGCGCCGACGAGGCGCGGGTCGGCGACCCCGGTGGCGCGGCCGTCCCGGATCTCGATCCCCTGGACAGCGCCGATCCGGTCCACCCTGCGCACGGCGTAGCCCAGCTCGCCCAGGCGCGCGAGGACTTCCGCCGGCAGCCTCCGGCCCGGTGCGTCCTCCACCAGGATCTCGTCCCGCCCCGGCGCCGGCGGGGGCCACTGGTGGTGGAACCGGGGCGCGGCCACGGCCCGGTCGAGGGGCAACCGGTCCTGCACCGCGTCGACGACGAGCTGGAAGATCGTGGTGAAGATCGTCGGTCCCCCGGGGCTGCCGAGGACGAGCCACAGGCGTCCCGGTCCCGGATCGGCGTAGACGAAGGTGGGACACATGGAGGAGAGCATCCGGCGACCCGGGCGCACCTCGTTGGCGGCGCTGCCGGTCACGCCGTAGACGTTCGGCACGCCCGGCCTCGCCGCGAAGTCGTCCATCTCGTTGTTCAGGAGGAAGCCCGCTCCCTCGACGACGATCCCGGTGCCGTAGGACGTGTTCAGGGTCGTCGTCTCGGCGATCGCCATCCCGTGACGGTCGACGATCGAGAAGTGGGTCGTCTGGCCACCCTCCCGGAGCCCCCCGGCGGCGGCGCCCGCCGTTTCGAGGCCGGGCCGGATCGACGCCGGGTCCGACCGGCGGGCCGGGTGCACCTCGGCCGCCCGCCGGGCCAGGTAGGAGGGATCGAGGAGCCGGGCCACCGGCACGTCCACCTGGTCGGGGTCCCCCAGGTACGCCGAGCGGTCGGCGAAGACCCTCTTTTCCAGCTCGGCGAAGAGGTGGATCCGCGCGGCGGAGGAGGGCGGGGGTACGTCGAACCGGTCGAGCATCCCGAGAAGCTGGAGCAGGGCGACCCCCCCCGACGAGGGGGGCGGCATGGCCACGATGCGGTGGCCCCGCCAGGAACCCTCGAGGGGAACCCGCCAGGTCGCCCGGTACGCGGCCAGGTCCCCGCGGGTCATCACGCCGCCGTGGCGTCCGACCGTCTCCACGATGCGCCGGGCCACGTCCCCCTCGTAGAACCCGCCGGGACCCTGGTCGGCGATCCCGCGGAGCGTCTCCGCCACGGCCGGCTGCCGGAACGTCTCCCCGGCGCTGCCGTGGAACCACCGGGCGAACTCGATCCGCCCGGACCAGGGCTCGCCCAGGCGGCGGTACCGTTCCGCCGCCCGGGCGAACGAGTCCGCCGTCCACGGGTCGAGCTCGAACCCCTCCTCCGCCAGCCGGATCGCCGGGCGCAGGAGGTCCTTCCAGGGAAGGAACCCGAACCGGCGGTGGAGTTCCCACATGCCGCGGACCGAGCCCGGGACGCCGACGGCGGCTCCCGACCAGAGGCTCCTGCCCGGCACGACGTTTCCCTGCCCGTCGAGGAACAGGTCCGGGCGCGCGCGGGCCGGGGCGGTCTCCCGGAAGTCCAGGGCGTAGACCGGCCCCACCGGGTCCCGCACGAGGGCGAATCCACCGCCGCCCAGGTTCCCCGCCGAGGGGAAGGTGACGGCGAGGGCGAAGTGGACCGCGACGGCGGCGTCCGCCGCGTTGCCGCCGGCCGCCAGGACCCGGGCCCCCACCTCGGCGGCGCGCCGCTCCGGGGCGGCCACCACCCCCCGCTCGAGGGGCTGCAGGTCCCGGGCCGGCACGGCGGGCTGCGGGCCGCAGCCGACCAGGAGGGAGAGACCGGCGACGAGGATCACCGCCGGGAGAAATGCCGGGGTGGCGGTGGCGCGGGAAGCACGGGTCACCGGGGTCCTCCTTCCTGCCGGCGGGCGAACAGCTCGAAGTGGCCGACCCGGCCCGGCCGCCGGTACCGGGAGAAGCGGGAAGCACGAGTCACCGGGGTCCTCCTTCCTGCCGGCGCGCGAACAGCTCGAAGTGGCCGACCCGGCCGGCCCGCCGGTACCGGGAGAAGACGAAGGAACGCAGTTCCTCGAAGCGCAGGAGCTGGGTCATCGAGTCGAACGGCTCGAAGAACGAGACGTCATCCCGGCCGACCAGGACGAGGGCCGGGGGGTCCCGGTGGAGCCGCTCGAGGAACCGGCGCCGCCGCTCGGCGAGCCCGGGAAAGGCCCGGGAGAGGGGCGCCTCGGTGAGCAGCAGGTGGTGGAACGGGTAGCGGGTCGTCGGGTGCCGGTCGGCGAGGAAGTAGACTCCCGGCTCGAGACCCCAGACCAGGATCCCCTCCCCCAGCCGCGTCCGGCGCCGCACCTCCTCCACGAGGGCCCGCTGCTCGAGGGCGGTGAACCGGCTGCTGTAGAAGCCGCGGAGCCAGGCCGTCTCCGGGAGGCGGCCGAGCCGGTACAGGACGTCCGCCCGGTAGGTGCCGACCCACGCCGCGCCCCCCCGGGCGCCGGCCGCCAGGAGGAAGACCAGCGCGACCCCCGCGGCCACCCGGGCCCGGCCCGGCTCCCGCAGGGTGCGCCCGATCATGGCGAGGCCGTGGGCGGCGAGGAGGGCGAGGGGGGGGACGACCAGGAGGAAGTGGTAGCCGGCAAGCTGCCGCTCGAGGACGACCGCCCCGGAGGCCAAAAGCAGCCACCCCCCCACCGGGAGCGCCACCGGCCGTCGCCGGGCGACGACCGCCACGAGCCCGACGACCGCCGCCAGGGAGACCATCGGCAGCGCCTCGAAGAGGCGGGCGACCATCGCCCCGGCGATCGTCGGCAGGGAGAGCCCCTCCCCGAGGATCCGGGCGTAGACGCGGTTGTAGAGGAAGGCCGCCCGGACCATGTCGCCCAGGGCGCCGTGGGCGGCGAACCACCCGGCGGCCAGGGCCCAGGGAACGGCCATCCCGCCACCGAGCAGGGCCAGGTCCCGGGCGGTCCCGCCCGGCTCCTTCCGGCGCACGACGGCCGCCGCGAAGGCCCCCGCGACGACCGCCGCGGGAACCTTGTAGAGGGTGGCGAGCCCCGTCAGCAGCCCGGCGAGGAAGACCCGGCCCGCGCCCGGCCGGGCCGGCCCACCGGGGCCGCCCCGCGGGGCCAGGAGAAGGAAGGCGCCGAGGAGGAAGACCGCCAGGAACTCCTCCCCCTGGGCCCGGGCCTCGTAGGCGCCGAAGCCCGGGGCCCACGTGCCGAGCACGAGGAGAACGGGGGCGAGCCAGCCCTCGGCGACCCCGAGGGTGCGCCGGGCGGCCCGGGCGGCGAGCAGGGCGGTCCCCAACAGCCACAGGGACTCGAAGGTCCACAGGGCCGCCGCCGAGCGGCCGAGGAGGGTGAAGGCCAGGGGGTAGGTGTACAGGATCAGCGGCGGCTTCGAGTCCCAGATGTCCCGGTAGGGAAGCCAACCCTCCGGCACCCAGCGGCCGAAGCAGGCGAACAGGCCCTGGTCGACGCCGAGGGGTTCCGCCCCGCGGAACCAGGCCAGGACCCCGAACAGGAGCACGAGGACCGCCGCCGCGATCCAGCCGGTTCGCCCGCCGGCTTCCATCTTCGTGTTCCCCTGCTGCCGGTTCCGTCTCGCCACTCCGGGCACCTCCCCTCGGGGCCGCCGGCCATCATACCCGCGGCTCCCTTCCGCCCGGGGCGGGCGTGGGCCACCGGTCGGGAGGCGCCCCCCGCGGGGACCCGGCCCCGGGAACCCGGACTCGTCCCGGGCACCCCCTGCCGGAACGGGGATGCCGGGCGGCGGGTCCCCCGGCCCCGCGCAAACCGGCGGCGTGCCCTTCCCGGCCTGCGGACCGGCCGCGGAAGGCGTTCCCGGGAGGACCGGGTCCCGGCCCCGGGCCACGAGGCCGTCCCGGCCCGGGGGCCGGGATTCCGGCGCCGCCCGGAAAGGCAGGGAACCGGCCGGGCCGCGGGTCACCGCGCCCGGCGGGCGTCGCCATCTTCCGGGCCAGGTGTCCAGGTGCCGCCGGCTGCACGGGGTCACCGCGCCCGGCGGGCGTCGCCATCGGCAATGGTCCATCCGGCGGCAGCCGGGCCGGACCGAACGAGATCGGGCCGGAAATGCTTACGGCGAGAGTTTTCCTGTTATTAGCTTGTTAGTGGCATCGCGTAAGCATGACTTACTCGCTAATATATCCAGCCATGCCGGCTGACCAGGATGGCCGGCACCAACAGCACCACCGGGTCCCCGGGGGCCCGGCGACCGGAGGGAAGACCCATGCGCAACATCCGACTGATCCTCGTCATGCTCCTCCTCGTCACGCTCAGCGTGGCGACCGCGATGGATGCCAGCGCCAGGGGGCGCCGCCGCGGCCACAGGCAGAAGAAGGAGCCCGTCGGGCGGGCCCTCTTCCGCGACTACTGCAAGCCCTGCCACGTCAAGGGCTCGGAGAACGGCCAGGTGACCCCGATGACCCTGATCGGCGACCAGTGGAAGCGGTTCTTCGACAAGAAGTACGAGAAGACCCACGCCGACCTGGCCGATCCCCATCACGGGGGGAAGAAGCTGCGGGACGTCCTGACCAAGGAGCAGCTCGAGAAGATCCGCACGTTCGCCATCGAGCACGCGGCGGACTCCGAGCACCCGATGACCTGCGGCTGATCGCCGCCGTTTCACGCCCGACCTGCACCACCAGGAAGACCTCCCCGCGGCGCGGCCGCGGGTCCACCGGAGGGAATGCCATGACCAGGAAGATCGCCGTGCTGCTCGCCGGCCTCGTGCTGCTGGCGGGCCTGCTCCCGGCCGTCCTCGCGGCCGATGACGCCAAGGTGAGCGACCTCGAGGAACAGATCGACGACCTCGAGAGCCGGCTCGAGAAGGTCGAGCGCAAGAGCGGGCTGGACCGGATCGACTTCACCGGGGACTTTCGCTTCGAGGCCCACTCGATCTCGGCCACCGTCCCGTCCCACGTGGACGGCATGCTGCTCCAGAACATGGTCGTCAATACGCTCTTCTACTACGGCGCCACGTCGTCGTTCCCGGCCTCGCCGTCCGACGTCGAGGACTTCATCGCGACGCACTACGCCGACTACCTCTACTTCACGAACAACCTGACCTTCGCCCAGCTCAAGCAGATGATGGGCTCCTTCGACCCCGCCCAGCAGGCGGCCCTGATGGGGATGCTCGTCCCCTACGCCCGGGTGAAGGGTTACGACGCGGACAACTCGATCATGTACACGAACCGCCTGCGCCTGAACCTCCAGGCGAAGGTTTCGGAGAACGTCTCCTTCACCGGGCGGCTCTCGATGTACAAGGTCTTCGGCGACTCGACCGGCGTCCAGGTCTTCAGCGGCCAGCCGACCCAGATGGCGATCGACGGCACCACCGTCGGCGTGCCGAACTCCGACATCGTCCGGGTCGAGCGGGCGTACTTCACCTGGAAGGACATCGGCGGGCTGCCGCTCTACCTCTCCATCGGCCGCCGGCCCTCCACGGCCGGCCCGCCGCTGAACTACCGCCAGGACGAGCCGCGGGGCGGGACCCCCCTCGGCACGCTGATCGACTTCCAGTTCGACGGGATCACGGTCGGCTACCACCTGTCCGACAAGTCGACCCTGCGCCTCTGCTACGGCGTCGGCTACGAGTCCGGCTGGGGCAACGGCGAGGTCCTCCGTCTCCCGCAGGACCGCCTCGACGACGCCTCCTTCCTCGGGATCAACTGGGACATCTGGAACACGGACGACATGCTGATCCAGGCAACCGTGGCCCGGGCCTACGACGTCACCGACGGTTTCAACGGCTACGTCGTCCTGCCGAACAACCCGGTCACGGGGCAGCCGATCGGGGCGCCGGTCGTCATGCGCTACTCCCCCTCCGCCAACCTCGGCGACATCGACATCATGGGCGCCCTGGTCGCGCGCCGGGACGGCCCGTTCGACTGGTTCGCCTCCTTCAACTACATGAAGTCCCACCCGAACAACGTGACCACCCCGTTCGGCGGGCTGTTCAGCGATCCGTTCGAGACGCCGAAGTCCCACGACGGGACCATGTGGTACGTCGGCGCCCGCTACCACTTCGCCAACGGCAGGACGAAGGTCGGGCTCGAGTACAACCACGGGTCCGAGTACTGGTTCAACTTCGCCCCGGCCCAGGACGACATCATCGCCCCGAAGACGAACACCCGCGGGGACGTGATCGAGGTCTACCTGACCCACCGCATCTCCCGCCGCTTCATCGTCAAGCTGGACTGGATCGACTACAGCTGGGACTACTCCGGGTCCGGCTGGCACGTCGGCGCCCCCAAGGACCTCGACACCACGCCGATCCTCGGGTTCCCCACGTACGACTCGGCCTCCAAGCTCAGCCTGAGCATGGTGGCCCGCTTCTGACCGGCACGGGAGCGCCCCGGGCCCGCGCCCGGGGCGCCTCCCTTTCCCCGGAGGTGTCAGGATGAAACTCCCGGCCACGATTCTCGGCGCCTTCCTTGCCCTGGCCGTCGGGCTGCCGGCCCTGGCGGGCGGGGAAGCGTCCCACGCCAAGTACTTCAAGCACTACGAGGGCACGAAGACCTGCCTGAAGTGTCACATGAAGCAGGCGAAGGCCTTCTTCTATTCCGATCACTACCAGTGGAAGGCCGAGGCCCCCGACGTGGTGAACTCCCACGGCAAGAAACTCGGCAAGATCAACATGATCAATGATTTCTGCACGAACCCGCTCCCGAGCTGGATCGGTCCCGAGAAGAACCCCCAGGGGAAGCTGATCGCCAACGGCTGCTCCAAGTGCCATGCCGGCTTCGGGAAGCTGCCCGGCAAGGAACCAACGGAAAAGGAGCTCGAGAACATCGACTGTCTGATCTGCCACGCTTCCGGCTACCGGCGGGATCTCTACCCGGACGGCAAGGGCGGGTGGACCTGGAAGCCGATCCTCTGGCAGAACCCGGAAGGGCTCGACTCCGTCGCGAAGCGGATCACCCTGCCGAAGCGGGCGATGTGCCTGCGCTGTCACGCCGCGTCCGGCGGTGGCCAGAACTGGAAGCGGGGCGACCTCGAGTACGCCCTCGCCGAGTGCGAGGAGGACTTCGACGTCCACATGGCGAAGGACGGCAACGACCTCGCCTGCATCGACTGCCACCAGGGCGAGAACCACCGGATCAAGGGGCGGGGGGTGGACCTGGCGGCCAACGACATGCCCGGCGAACGGGTTCTCTGCACCGACTGCCACGAGGAGCAGCCCCACGGCATCCGGATCCTCGACGACCACGTGAAGCGGGTCGCCTGCAACACCTGCCACATCCCGACCTTCGCCAACGAGGACCCCACCGACATGGAGCGGGACTGGTCGAAGCCGGTCTACCACGAGGACATCGGGAAGTGGACCGCTTCTCTCCGCATGGAATCCGAGGTCGTCCCGGTCTACGCCTGGTGGAACGGCAAGGTCCGGATGCAGCTCGCCCACGAGCCGGTCCAGCTCCAGGCGAACGGCACGATCGGGATGGTCGTGCCCCTCGGCTCGCGGGACGACCCCGAGGCGAAGATCTACCCGTTCAAGCTGCACCGGGGAAAGATGCCGGTCCTCGACGGGAAGAACTGGCTGCTGCCGATCAAGGTCGAGGAATTCTTCGCGCGGGGCAACCTGGAGGAGGCGATCCGGGGCGGCGCCCGCGAGTTCTACGGCATCCGCGACGCGAAGTGGCACTTCGTGCCGACCGAGCGGTACATGGGCATCTTCCACGAGGTGGCGCCGAAGGATTACGCGCTCGGCTGCCTCGACTGCCACCGCGAGGGCGGCCGCATCGACTGGAAGGCCCTCGGCTACGACGGAGACCCGCTGGCGAGGAAGCTCTACGGCAACGAAGGCGACCGCTGACCTCCCTCCGGCAGCGGCCGCCGGCTCCTCCGACGGGGCCGCCCCGGCTCCCTCACCACGCGGGCGGCCCCGGTACTTTCTCGCCGGCACCCGGGGGACGGGCCTCGCGCCCGTCCCCCATTCTTGTCCCCCCTCCCCCGCTGCGCCCACCCGCGGCGGCGGAGTCGATGCAGCCCGGCGGGTCTCGTGTCCGTCCCCGCTTCTCCGCCGCTCCCACTGCCGGGCGGGAGCGTCCGCGCCGGCTCCCCTGCCGCTCCGTTCCCGGGGCGCCGTGGGTCGCGCGGAAAGGGACGGGTATCCTCCGGCCGATGGACGGGGACCCCATCCTGTGGCGGCCGCCCTCCGAGGCGGAGAGCCTGCTCCTGCCGGTGACCCGGGGGTGCAGCTGGAACCGCTGCACCTTCTGCGGCATGTACCGGGACCGGCGGTTCCGGGTCCTCCCCCGGGAGGAGATTCTCGCCGGGATCGAGCGGGCCGCGGCGGTCCTCGGGAACGGCGTCACCCGGGTCTTCCTCCTGGACGGGGACGCCCTCGCCGCCCCGGCCGACCTCCTCCTGGACGTGCTCGGGACCCTCCGCCGGACCTTCCCCCGCCTGCGGCGGCTGTCCGCCTACGCCTCTCCCCGGGCGATCCTCGGCAAGTCCCCCGGGGAACTGGCGGCCCTCCGCGGGGCGGGCCTGTGGCTCCTCTACCTGGGCGTGGAGAGCGGGCACGACGCCGTGCTGCGGCGGTTCCGCAAGGGGGCGACGGCGGCGGACATGCTGGCCTGCGGCGAGCGCTGCCGGGCGGCGGGGGTCGACCTTTCGGTGATGATCCTCCTCGGGATGTGGGGCACGGACCTCTCCCGGGAGCACGCCCGGGCATCGGCGCGGGTCGTGGCGGCGATCCGCCCCCGCTACACCTCGACCCTCGCCCTCGTGCCGGTGCCGGGCACCCCCCTCGCCGAGGAAGTGGCCGCCGGCGCCTTCACCCTCCCGGGCCCGCCCGGGCTGCTGGCGGAGCTGCGGGAGTTCCTCGCCAGCCTCGGGACGACGCGGACCGTCTTCCGCGCCAACCACGCCAGCAACCCCCTCCCCCTCGCCGGCGTCCTGCCCCGGGACCGGGAACGCCTCCTCGCCCTCCTGGACCGGGTCCTCGCCGACCCGGGCCGGGTTCCCCTTCGACCGCCCCGGACCCTCTGAGCGGTATCCCGCCGGGGTCCGGCGGGCCGGGCCTCAGGGGCAGTCGCCGGAGGAGGGCTGGCGCTCGCGGCCGTCG